>NZ_JBGUAW010000002.1:0-300000 GCF_041821045.1 Thiohalorhabdus sp. Cl-TMA
TCGACCGTGCGGCTTGACCATATAACACCCAAGCAACGGTGTATCCGCCGCCTGCAGGCGCCAAACACCGCTCGTACTCCGAATTCAGCACTTTCCAGGTTTGCCTGGTGGCCATAGCCCGCGGGAACCACCCGATCCCATTCCGAACTCGGCAGTGAAAACGCGGCGCGCCGATGATAGTGCGGGGCCTCCCCGTGCGAAAGTAGGTCACCGCCAGGCATTTTCGCCAAGCCCTCGGGGTCCCCCCGGGGGCTTTTTTTTTGCGAACAGGGAATGGGCTCGGCGCCATGCACGATTTCCGCCTGGCCGAGGACCGTAAGGACAGGTTGCGGTCGTCGGTGATCGCTGCGATGGTCAAAGGGCGAGGCGGGCCACCTCCGGAAATTCGGCTGTGGGAAGAAGTGGATTCCACGAACGTCCGGCTGCGCGAGCTCGCGGAGACCGGGCTGGAGCCTCCGGTGATCGCCGCTGCTGAACATCAGACCGCCGGAAAGGGGCGGCGCGGCAGGACTTGGCACTCCGCGCACGCCGGCAATCTGTATTTATCCCTGCTGACCCCCCTGCCCTCCCCCGTCCTGATGCCTTGGCTGCCCCTGCTCGTAGGCGTGGCAGTGGCGGAGGTCGTCGAGGCGGCGGGGGGCGCCCTGTGGCTCAAATGGCCCAATGACCTGTTGGATACCCGCGAAAGGAAAGTCGGCGGGATCCTGGTGGAGGCCTCCTCGACGGGGAGGCAAAGAAATGGCGCCGTTATCGGCTTGGGGCTGAACGTGAACGCCCGGGTGATAAATCCCGGTGGCACCGAGCCCGGCTGTCTGTCGGAAATCCTCGGCCATCAATTGGACCGCAATCGGTTGATAGGCGCCCTGTTCAGGACCATCCAGGCTCGGATGGAGGCCATGCAAAACCAGGGTCCGGAAGGGGTCCATGCGGCTTGGCTGGCCAGGGGCCTGTGGCTCGGTGCCCGAGTAGAAGTCCTGTTGGAAGCCGGATGCGATGCGGGAGTCTTCGAAGGGCTCGATGCCCACGGCCGGATCCGGGTGCGTACGGAAGAGGGGGAAAAGCGCTTCGCCGCCGGTGAAATTTCCTTGCGCGCAGACGCAGGAGGTGGAACGTGATCCTTGCCGTTGACGTTGGCAATACCGTCACCCGTGTGGCGGTATTCGGTCGGGAAGGCATGGAATGGTGCGGTCGGGTGCCCACGGACTGTACCGGTTTGCCCGGCAGTCTCGGAAGATTGCTCCAGGAGGCCCCGGGGTTGGAAGAGGTCCAGGTAGCCGGGGTGTGCTCCGTGGTACCGAAAGTCGATCCGGATTTGCGGACGCTAATCCGGGAAATGGGGCTGCAAGTCCTGGAAATTCGTCCGGGCCTCTCCGCCGACATAAGGGTGGGCTACACAATGCCGGAGGAGCTTGGTGTGGATCGCTACGCCAACGCGGCTGCCGCCTACCATCGTTACGGGGGGCCAGTGGCCGTGGTGGATGTGGGTACCGCGCTGACCATGGAAATCGTGGACGAACGGGGTGTTTTATGGGGAGGGCCGATATTCCCGGGCCCGGAGGTGGCGCTGCGGGGCTTGGGTGAGCATGCCGCGCGCCTACAGGGCAGATTGCCAGACGCCGCGGGCCCCATGCTCGCCAGCTCCACCGCGGAGGGAATATCCGCGGGGGTGGCCCACGGATATCCGGCATTGGTGGAAGGGCTGATTTCGCGGGCCCGGGACGCGGTATCCGTGCCACTGCCGGTGATCCTCACCGGAGGCGGCGGCAGCCGGTTGCAGGGTCAGGTGGCCGGGATCGCGGAGCGGATCCCTCACCTTACCCTGGAGGGAATCGCGCTCCTGGCTGGAAACCGCTCGCCCGCCCCTTGAGAAGCCGCGGAAAGTTTCGGTATTCTATCTGTCTTTGCTGGCGTAGCTCAGCTGGTAGAGCAGCTGATTTGTAATCAGCGGGTCGCAGGTTCGACTCCTGTCGCCAGCTCCAGCCCTTGACATTACGGCCCGAGGCCATTAACGTTTCATGCTTCCCATCGCTGGAGGGGTACCCAAGTGGCCAAAGGGAGCAGACTGTAAATCTGCCGGCTCAGCCTTCGGGGGTTCGAATCCTCCCCCCTCCACCAAACAAACGGGCGAAAGCCATGTTCGCCGATGGCCAGCGGTCATCGGCGGATTTCCTTCGGCTGGCGAGAAGCGGCGTATCGCGGCAAGCTGGTACGGAGGCCGATTCACTGCCCACGTAGCTCAGTCGGTAGAGCACACCCTTGGTAAGGGTGAGGTCCTTGGTTCAAGTCCGAGCGTGGGCACCATTCGTTTGTATAGGCATTAGGGCGCACGATCCTCGAAGGGGAGTTTAGTCGATGTCCAAGGAGAAGTTTGAGCGCACCAAGCCGCACGTGAACGTGGGCACCATTGGTCACGTGGACCACGGGAAGACCACCCTGACGGCGGCCATGACCAAGGTCTTGTCTTCGGAGTACGGCGGCGAGAGCCGGGAATTCTCGGACATCGATAACGCCCCCGAAGAGCGCGAGCGCGGGATCACCATCGCCACGGCGCACGTGGAGTACGAGACCTCCAACCGGCACTACGCGCACGTGGACTGCCCGGGGCACGCCGACTACGTGAAGAACATGATCACCGGGGCGGCGCAGATGGACGGCGCGATCCTGGTGGTGTCGGCGGCGGACGGCCCGATGCCGCAGACCCGGGAGCACATCCTGCTGGCCCGGCAGGTGGGCGTGCCGCAGATCGTGGTGTTCCTGAACAAGGCGGACATGGTGGACGACGAGGAGCTGCTGGAGCTCGTCGAGATGGAAGTCCGCGAGCTGCTCGACGAATACGAGTTTGCCGGCGACGAGACCCCGGTGATCGTGGGCTCGGCGCTGAAGGCCCTGGAGGGGGACACCGGCGAGCACGGCGAGGAGGCCATCAACAAGCTGGCCGTCGCCATGGACGAGTACATCCCCACCCCGGACCGGCCGGTGGACCAGGACTTCCTGATGCCCATCGAGGACGTGTTCTCTATCTCCGGGCGCGGCACGGTGGTGACCGGCCGGGTGGAGCGGGGCAAGATCCACACCGGCGACGAGGTGGAGATCGTGGGCCTCAAGGACACCGCGAAGACCACGGTGACCGGCGTGGAGATGTTCCGCAAGCTGCTCGACGAGGGCGAGGCGGGCGACAACGTCGGCTGCCTGCTGCGGGGCATCAAGCGGGAGGACGTGGAGCGGGGCCAGGTGCTGGCCAAGCCCGGGTCCATCACCCCGCACACCCGCTTCAAGGGTGAGGTCTACATCCTGAAGAAGGAAGAAGGTGGCCGCCACACCCCGTTCTTCCAGGGCTACCGGCCGCAGTTCTACTTCCGGACCACGGACGTCACCGGCAGCTGCACCCTGCCGGAGGGCACGGAGATGGTGATGCCCGGCGACAACGTGACCATGGAAGTCAGCCTGATCGCTCCCATCGCCATGGAAGACGGCCTGCGCTTCGCCATCCGCGAGGGCGGCCGCACCGTCGGCGCCGGCGTGGTCGCCCAAATCCTGGAGTAGTCCGGGGAGCCGAGGAAGCTCATGCGTGAACTGTACAGCTTAGCCTGCGGGCAGTGTGGCCGGCGCAACTACACCGGTGACAAGAACAAGCGGAACACCCCCGACAAGCTGGTGTTCCGCAAGTTCTGCCGGTTCTGCCGCGCGCACACGGAGCACCGCGAGGACAAGATCAAATAGCAGGCGGTCCGCCGCCTTGCACCGTTTTGCAGGCCAGTAGCTCGAATTGGCAGAGCAACGGACTCCAAATCCGTAGGTTGGGGGTTCGAATCCCTCCTGGCCTGCCATTTTTTTCTTTATGGGATGCAGCCAATCTTCCCTTCCGCCTAGCACCCCGTACCAACCCGGGCCCCTTTTATGACCGATAAGGCGAAAATTACTGTGGCCGTCGCCGTGTTCGCGGCGGGCGTGCTCGGTTATTACTTTCTCGGAGGCCAGGTCCTGGCGGGCCAGGGGGAATGGGCTCGGTACGCCAGTATCCTGATCGGAGGCGTTGCCGGTGGGGGTATTTACTACACCACCGAGCAGTTCTCCCAGCTGCGTCGCTTTATCCGGGAAGCCCGGGTGGAGCTGAGCCGAGTGGTCTGGCCCAGCCGGCAGGAAACCCTGCAGACCACCGCCGTGGTCATCGGCATGGTGCTGTTTGTGGGGGCCTTTCTGTGGATCGTGGATTGGGTCGTCTTTTCCGCCGTCCGCTACGTAATGGGCTAGGAGGCCGCAATGGCCATGCGCTGGTACGTTGTCCATGCCTATTCCGGCTATGAGAAAAAGGCGAAGGCCATGCTGGAGGAAGCTATCCGACAGGCCGGGATGGAGGATTCCTTCGGGCAGATCCTCGTCCCTACCGAGGAGGTGGTCGACGTGACCTCCAGCAACAAGGGGACCGCCGAGCGCAAGATCTTCCCCGGATACCTGCTCATCGAGATGGAGATGGATGAGCACACCTGGCATCTGGTGAAGGATGTCCCGCGAATTACCGGATTCGTGGGCGGCAAGGCGGGCCAGCCGCACCCTCTGCCGGAAAAGGAGGCGGAAGCCATTCTGCGGCAGATCGAGGAAGGCATGGAGAAGCCGCGACCCAAGGTCACCTTCGCCGTGGGCGAGGCGGTTCATGTTATCGACGGTCCCTTTTCCGGGTTCAACGGGGTGGTGGAAGACGTCAATTACGACAAGAGCACCATCCAGGCCTCGGTAACCATCTTCGGTCGACCCACCCCGGTCGAGCTGGAGTTCAATCAGGTCGAGAAGGCCTGATACCCAAACGGGGGAGCCATTCCAAGCCGCGGATGCCGCGGCCTCTCGGAGAGTGATTCATGGCGAAGAAAATCGAAGCGTACATCAAGCTGCAGGTACCCGCCGGCCAGGCGCAGCCTAGCCCCCCGGTGGGTCCCGCGTTGGGGCAGCACGGCCTCAACATCATGGAGTTCTGCAAGGCCTTTAACGCCCAGACCCAGGAGCTGGAGCAGGGACTGCCGGTGCCGGTGGTGATCACCGTGTTCTCCGACAAGTCCTTCACCTTCGTGACCAAGACCCCGCCGGCCTCGATCCTGCTACTGAAGGCGGCCGGACTCAAGGGCGGGAGCTCCAGCCCGCTTACGAACAAGGTGGGTAAGGTCTCCGAGGCGCAGGTTGAAGAAATCGCCCAGACCAAGCTGCCCGATCTGAACACCAATGACCTGGCCACCGCGGCCACCATGATCAAGGGCACCGCCCGGTCCATGGGTATCGAGGTCGAAGGCTAGGAGGGCGTCATGGCCAAGCAAGGAAAGCGCATAACGGACCTGAAGCAGCAGGTTGAAAAAGGCCACGCCTACGACCTGTCGGAGGCGGTACAGCTCGCCAAGAGTACCAGCAAGGTATCCTTCGACGAGTCGGTGGACGCGTCCTTCAACCTGGGCATCGATCCCCGCAAGGCGGACCAGATGGTTCGCGGCACGGTCACTCTTCCCCACGGCACCGGCAAGACCACCCGGGTGGTGGTGTTCGCCGAAGGCGCTAAAGCGGAAGAGGCCCAGGAAGCGGGGGCCGACCACGTGGGTCTGGAGGACTTGGCGGAAAAGATCGAGGCCGGCTGGACGGACTTCGATCGCGCCGTGGCCACCCCGGACTCCATGCGCGTGGTAGGTCGCCTCGGGCAGATCCTCGGCCCCCGGGGCCTGATGCCGAACCCCAAGGTGGGTACGGTGACCGATGACCTGGCCAACGTGGTTGCCCAGATCAAGGCTGGCCAGGTGGAGTATCGCGCTGACAAGGGCGGTATTGTGCATCTGCCCATCGGCCGAGCCAGCTTCGGGGAAGAGGCGCTGGAGGAGAACCTGAAGGCCGCGGCGGATGCCCTGGTCCGGGCCAAGCCCGCCGCCGCCAAGGGCAAGTATCTCCGGAAAGTGAGCATTTCCTCCACCATGGGTCCCGGGATCCAGGTGGACACCTCTTTCGCCCGCGTATAGGGCGATGTGAAGCCCCGGCTCGCCGGGGCGATGCGACGGCACCGGAATATTCTGGGCCGTCGAAGACCGCAGGTGCCCGGAATGACCGGGCTTAAACCACCGGCCTGCCGAGACGGCGGTGCCGTCCGCGACTCCCTAAACTTTTGGGGGGAATGGCGGGCGGGCCGCAAAACCGAGTAGGGGGATCAGCATTGCTGAACCTGGAGCAGAAAAAGGCGGTAGTCGCTGATCTGCGTGCCCGTTCGGAGGCCGCCCAGGCGGCCATTCTCGCCGACTACCGCGGCCTCACCGTGGACGAGGTCACCAGCCTGCGCGCCGAGCTCACCGAGAACGGCGTGTACTTCAAGGTGGTGAAGAACAACCTCGCCAAGCGGGCCGTGGACGGGACGGACCTGGAGCCCCTCGCCGAGCATTTCTCCGGCCCCACGGCCATGGCCCTCACCGAGGATCCCGTGGCCGCGGCCAAGGTCCTTACCGAGTTCGCCAAGAACCACCAGGACCTGGAAATCAAGGCGGGCGTGCTCCAGGGCAAAACCCTGAGTGGCCAGGACCTTGAGGCGCTGGCGCAGCTGCCTGATCGGCACACGCTTCTCACCCAGCTTGCCGTGGGCCTGAACGCCCCGATCACGAAGCTGGCGCGCGATCTCAATGCCGTCCCGGCGAAGTTTGCGCGAGCCCTGGCCGCCGTTCGGGACCAGAAAGGCGAAGCCGCTTAACCGCCCAAACCGTTTGCATTTCCTAATTTTCGCAAGGGAGTCGCATCATGTCCCAGGAAGAAATCCTGAGCGCTATCGAGAACATGACTGTCCTCGAGCTGTCTGAGCTTGTTAAGGCCATCGAGGAGAAGTTTGACGTATCCGCCGAAGCCCCGGCCGCCGTGGCTGCCGCTCCCGCCGCCGGTGGTGGCGAGGCGGCTGCCGCCGAGCAGGACGAGTTCGATGTCCTCCTCACCGGCGAGGGTGAGAAGAAGGTGCAGACCATTAAGGTGCTCCGCGAGGTGACCGGTCTGGGCCTGAAGGAGGCCAAGGAGATGGTCGAGAACCTGCCGGCGACCCTCAAGGAAGGCGCTTCCAAGGAAGAGGCCGAGGACATCAAGTCCAAGATGGAAGAGGCCGGCGCCCCGGTGGAGCTGAAGTAACCCTCCGAAGTCTCCGGTTATCGCAACCGGTTGAAGCGGCTGGCGGCCCGCACGGGGCGCCAGCCCTTCTGTGTTTCTGAATGACCGCCTTCGAGTCGCCGGCCACCGGGACTCGGGGCCCTGCGAAGCGTTGACCGCCGCTCGTCCCGCCATCCGCGCGATGGATGGGGCCGTGAAGCGGCTACTGCCCGTTCCCGCGACGGCGCGTGCCTTCCACTCCCGTAGGAGTAGCCATGTACTCGCTCACCGAAAAAAAACGGATCCGGAAGGATTTCGGCAAGAACCCCACCATTAGGGAGGTGCCGTACCTGCTGGAGACGCAGGTTGAATCGTACCAACGGTTTCTACAGGCCGGGCGCGGCCCCGAAGACCGTTTGGACGACGGCCTGGAGGAGGTATTCCGCTCCGTTTTCCCGATCGAAGACCAAAGCGGAAAGGCTTCGCTCGAGTACGCCGGCTACGAGTTCGGCGAGCCTTCCTTCGATGTTCGCGAATGCCAGCAGTGGGGCCTGACCTTTTCCCGGCCTCTCCACTGCAAGCTTCGTCTCGTTGTCTACGACAAGGATGAGGCCACAGGCGGCAAGGCCGTGCGCGACATCAAGGAGCAGGAGGTCTACCTGGGGGAGATCCCCTGGCAGACCGAGCGCGGGACGTTCATCGTCAATGGTACGGAACGGGTAATTGTTTCCCAGCTGACCCGCAGCCCCGGCGTGTTCTTCTCGCATGACCGAGGGCAGACCCACAGCTCCGGCAAGCTGCTGCACAACGCCCGAGTGATTCCATACCGGGGCTCCTGGCTGGATTTCGAGTTCGATCCCAAGGACCACCTCTACGTCCGGATCGATCGCCGGCGGAAGCTGCCCGCCTCGGTTTTGCTGCGGGCGCTCGGCTACTCCAACGCCGAGATGCTCGACCTGTTCTTCGAGCGCGAGCATTTCCGCATGGAGGGCAGCGGCATCCGCATGACCCTGGTGCCGGAGCGGCTACAGGGCATGAAAGCGCCTTTCGAGGTGGAGGATCCCGAGGGTGGGGAGCCCCTGGTGGCCATCGGGCAGAAGGTCACCCGGCGTCGGGTGAACCAGCTGAAAGAAGCGGGCATCCAGTCCGTCGAGGTTCCGGAGGGCATCCTGCTCGGCAAGGTCCTGGCCCACGACATCCCCGACACGGAAACCGGGGAGCTCCTGGCCAGCGCCAACGAGGAGGTTACCGAGGATCTCCTGGAACGGCTGCGGGAGGCCGGGGTAACCGAGTTCGAGACCATCTACACCAACGAGATCGATCGCGGCCCGTTCATGTCGGAGACCATCCGGCTGGACCATACCAATACCCAGTCCGAGGCGCAGATCGAGATCTACCGCATGATGCGGCCGGGTGAGCCGCCCACGGAAGAGACGGCGGCGAATCTGTTCAATAATCTGTTCTTCAACGACGAGCGGTATGATCTGTCCGCCGTGGGCCGCATGAAGTTCAACCGCCGGGTGGGCCGAGAGTCCGATGAGGGGCCCGGGACGCTGGATCCCGAGGACATCATCGATGTCATGCGGACGCTCATCTCCCTGAAGAACGGCTTCGGGGATGTGGACGACATTGACCACCTCGGCAACCGGCGGGTCCGCTCGGTGGGGGAGCTTGCCGGTGAGCAGTTCCGCATCGGCCTCGTCCGCATGGAGCGGGCCGTCAAGGAGCGGATGGCGCTCGCCGATGCCGACGACCTGGTGCCGAAGAAGCTGGTGAACGCCAAACCGGTCTCCGCCGCCATCAAGGAGTTCTTCGGCTCCAGCCAGCTCTCCCAGTTCATGGACCAGACCAACCCGCTCTCCGAGGTGACCCACAAGCGCCGGGTCTCCGCGCTGGGACCGGGGGGGCTGTCTCGGGAGCGGGCCGGTTTCGAGGTGCGGGACGTGCACCCCACCCACTACGGCCGGATCTGCCCCATCGAGACGCCGGAAGGCCCCAACATCGGGCTGATCAACTCGTTGTCGAGCTACGCCCGCACCAATCGCTACGGCTTCCTGGAGACGCCGTACCGGCGGGTGGAAAACGGCATGCCCACCGATCAGGTGGACTACCTCTCGGCCATCGAGGAGGGCAACTACGTGATCGCCCAGGCCAACGCGCCGGTGGGCGATGACGGGCAGCTTGAAGCCGACCTGATCTCCTGCCGGCACCGGGGCGAATCCACCCTGGCCCGGCCGGACCAGGTGGAGTACATGGACGTTTCGCCCAAGCAGATCCTCTCCGTGGCTGCCTCGCTGCTGCCCTTCCTGGAGCACGACGACGCCAACCGCGCGCTCATGGGCGCCAATATGCAGCGCCAGGCGGTGCCCACCATCCGCGCCGACAAGCCCTTGGTGGGTACCGGCATGGAACGGCGCGTTGCGGTGGACTCCGGCGTCGCGGTGGCCTCGCGGCGCGGCGGACTGGTTGAATCGGTGGACGCCTCCAGGGTGGTGGTCCGGGTCAACGACGACGAGACCACCCCCGGCGAGCCCGGCGTGGACATCTACAACCTGATCAAGTACAGCCGTTCCAACCAGAACACCTGCATCAACCAGAAGCCCCTGGTCCACCAGGGCCAGCGGATCGAGGCGGGTGACGTGCTGGCCGACGGCCAGAGCACGGACATGGGCGAGCTGGCCCTCGGCCAGAACATGATGACCGCCTTCATGGCCTGGGGCGGATACAATTTCGAGGACTCCATCCTCATCTCCGAGCGGGTGGTGCAGGAGGACCGCTTCACCTCCATCCACGTGGAGGCCTTCTCGGTGATGGCCCGGGACACCAAGCTCGGCGCCGAAGAGATCACGCGGGACATCCCGAACGTCAACGAGGAGGCCCTCGGCGATCTGGACGAGGCCGGCGTGGTGCGGATCGGTGCGGAGGTCAATCCCGGCGACATCCTGGTGGGCAAGGTCACCCCCAAGGGCGAGACCCAGCTCACCCCGGAGGAAAAGCTGCTGCGCGCCATCTTCGGCGAGAAGGCCTCGGACGTGAAGGACACCTCCCTGCGCGCCCCCACGGGCGTGTACGGCACGGTGATCGACGTGCAGGTGTTCACCTCCGAAGGGGTGGAAAAGGACAGCCGCGCCAAGGCCATTGAGGAGGATGAGCTGGCCCGGGTGCAAAAGGATCTGGAGACCCAGCACCGCATCGTCGAGGACGACGCCTACGCGCGGCTCGAGGACCTGCTGGTGGGGAAGGTGGCCGATGGCGGGCCCAATCTGGAGCCGGGTAGCGAAGTCACCTCCGAGTACCTGCAAGGGCTGTCCCGCAAGCGCTGGTTCGAGATCCGCATGCGGGACGAAACCGTCAATGACCAGGTCGACAAGATTCGCGAGCACCTGGAGGAGCAGCGGCAGCTGCTCGAACAGCGGCTGGAGGAAAAGCGCGAGAAGCT
The DNA here is from genome assembly GCF_041821045.1 of Thiohalorhabdus sp. Cl-TMA. Lineage (NCBI taxonomy): Bacteria > Pseudomonadati > Pseudomonadota > Gammaproteobacteria > Thiohalorhabdales > Thiohalorhabdaceae > Thiohalorhabdus > Thiohalorhabdus methylotrophus. Next base: position 10,523 of record NZ_JBGUAW010000002.1, read on the forward strand.
CACCTCCGGCGACGAGCTCTCCCCAGGGGTGCTCAAGATGGTGAAGGTGTTCGTCGGCGTGAAGCGGCCGCTGCAGCCCGGCGACAAGATGGCCGGGCGCCACGGCAACAAGGGCCTGATCTCCAAGATCATGCCGCAGGAGGACATGCCCTTCCTGGACGACGGCACTCCGGTGGACGTGGTGCTCAACCCGCTCGGTGTGCCCTCCCGGATGAATGTCGGACAGATCCTGGAGACCCACCTGGGCTGGGCCGCGAAGGCCCTGGGCATGCAGGTGGGCCGGATGCTGGACAATGGCGGTGAGATGAAGGAGGTCCGCGACTTCCTCAACGAGGTCTACGACCACGACGAGGAGCGCGAGGCACTCGCCGAGATGGACGACGGCGAGATCCGCAACCTGGGCCGCAATCTGCGCGGTGGCGTCCCCATGTCGACCCCGGTGTTCGATGGGGCCAGCGAAGGCGAGATCAAGGGGATGCTGCGCAAGGCGGACCTGCCGGATTCCGGCCAGGTGACCCTGTACGACGGCCGCACGGGGGACGCCTTCGACCGGCCGGTAACCGTGGGCTACATGTACATCCTCAAGCTCCATCACCTGGTGGACGACAAGATCCACGCCCGCTCCACCGGCCCCTACTCCCTGGTCACGCAGCAGCCGCTGGGCGGCAAGGCGCAGTTCGGCGGCCAGCGGTTCGGCGAGATGGAGGTATGGGCGCTGGAGGCCTACGGTGCCGCCTACACCCTGCAGGAGATGCTGACCATCAAGTCCGACGACGTAGCCGGGCGGACCGCCGCCTACGAGTCCCTGGTGAAGGGGGACGACAAATTCCAGCCCGGGATCCCCGAATCCTTCAACGTGCTGCTTAGGGAGCTTCGGGCCCTGGCCATCGACGTTGAGCTGGAGTAGATCGCGCGCGCATTGGCGGTGGGGCCGACGGGGGGTTGGCCCCTTTGGGCCGGCGGCATTGCTCGCCGGCGACCGCATCCAGGCGTATTGAGGCGCCAAGGAGGATGACCTTGAAGGACATCATGAACCTGTTCAAACAGACCAGCCAGCAGCTCGACTTCGATGGCGTACGCATCGCCATCGCGTCGCCGGACAAGATCCGGTCCTGGTCCTATGGCGAGGTCAAGAAACCGGAGACCATTAACTACCGGACTTTCAAGCCCGAGCGGGATGGCCTGTTCTGCGCCAAGATCTTCGGCCCGGTCCGGGACTACGAGTGCAATTGCGGCAAATACAAGCGGCTCAAGCACCGCGGCGTCGTCTGCGAGAAGTGCGGTGTGGAGGTTATCCAGTCCAAGGTGCGCCGTGAGCGCATGGGACATATCGATCTGGCCGCTCCGGTGGCCCATATCTGGTTCCTGAAGTCCCTGCCCTCTCGGATGGGGCTCCTTCTGGGCATGACCCTCAAGGACCTCGAGCGGGTGCTTTACTTCGAGTCCTACGTGGTGGTGGATCCGGGCATGACCCCGCTGGAGCGGGGCCAGCTGCTCACCGACGAGCAGTACCTGGACGCCGTGGAAGAGTACGGTGACGATTTCACCGCCATGATGGGTGCTGAGGCCATCCGCGACATGCTGCGTGAGATCGACCTCGACTCCGAGGCCCGGCAGCTTCGCGAGGAGCTGGACGAGACCCGCTCCGAGGCCAAGCGCAAGAAGGTTGCCAAGCGGCTCAAGACCGTGGAGGCCTTCCTGTTCTCCGGCAACCGTCCCGAGTGGATGATCCTTGAGGTGCTGCCGGTGATCCCGCCCGAGCTGCGGCCCCTGGTGCCGCTGGACGGCGGCCGTTTCGCCACCTCTGACCTGAACGACCTCTATCGCCGGGTGATCAACCGGAACAACCGGCTCAAGCGCCTGCTTGACCTCAAGGCGCCCGAGATCATCGTGCGCAACGAAAAGCGCATGCTCCAGGAGGCGGTGGACGCCCTGCTGGACAACGGCCGGCGCGGCAAGGTCATGACCGGGCCCAACAAGCGGCCGCTCAAGTCCCTGGCGGACATGATCAAGGGCAAGCAGGGCCGCTTCCGGCAGAACATGCTCGGCAAGCGCGTGGACTATTCCGGCCGTTCCGTGATCGTGGTGGGTCCGGAGCTCAAGCTCCACCAGTGCGGCCTGCCCAAGAAGATGGCGCTGGAGCTCTTCAAGCCGTTCATCTACAACAAGCTGGAGTCCCGGGGCTACGCCACCACCATCAAGGCCGCCAAGAAGATGGTGGACCAGGAGCGGCCCGAGGTCTGGGACATCCTCGAGGAGGTGATCCGCGAGCATCCCGTGATGCTCAACCGGGCGCCGACCCTGCACCGGCTGGGCATCCAGGCCTTCGAGCCGGTGCTCACCGAGGGCAAGGCCATCCAGCTGCACCCGCTGGTCTGCGTGCCTTACAACGCCGACTTCGACGGCGACCAGATGGCCGTGCACGTGCCGCTGTTCACCGAGGCGCAGATGGAAGCCCGGGTGCTCATGATGAGCTCCAACAACATCCTGGGTCCGGCCAACGGCGAGCCCATCATCTCCCCCACCCAGGACATCGTCCTCGGGCTCTACTACATGACCCGGGAGGCGGTGAACGCCAAGGGCGAGGGTGCCATCTTCCGCGACGTGGACGAGGTGCGCCGCGCCTATGAAACCGGTGCCGTGCACCTGCACGCCAAGATCCATTGCCGGATTCGCGGTGAGCGGGTGGAGACCACCGTGGGCCGCGCCCTGCTGGTGGACATCCTCCCCGGGAAGCTGGAGTTCGGCCTGGTGAACCGGGTGCTGGACAAGAAGGCCATTGGCCAGCTGGTGAAGGCCTGCTATCGCCGTGAGGGCCTGAAGACCACCGTGGTCTTCTCCGACCAGGTCATGTACACCGGCTTCCACTACGCCACCAAGTCGGGAATCTCCTTCGGGCTGGATGACATGGTGATCCCGGATGAGAAGAGCACGTTGCTCGAGGAGGCCCAGGGCGAGGTCAAGGAGATCTACCAGCAGTACACCGACGGCCTGGTAACCAACTCCGAGCGGTACAACAAGGTCATCGACGTCTGGGCGCACACCAACGACAAGGTGGCCGAGAAGATGATGGACGGTCTCGGTACCGACAAGGTCACCGACGCCGAGGGCAAGGAGGTGGAGCAGGAGTCCTTCAACTCCATCTACATGATGGCCGACTCCGGGGCCCGGGGGTCCGCGCAGCAGATCCGGCAGCTGGCGGGCATGCGCGGCCTCATGGCCAAGCCGGACGGCTCCATCATCGAGGCGCCCATCACGGCCAACTTCCGCGAGGGCCTGAACGTTCTGCAGTACTTCATCTCCACCCACGGCGCCCGTAAGGGGCTGGCCGATACGGCGCTCAAGACCGCCAACTCCGGCTACCTGACCCGGCGCCTAGTGGATGTGTCGCAGAGCTGCATCGTCGAGGAGGAGGACTGTGGCACCGAGAACGGCACCGCCATGACCCCGCTCGTGGAAGGCGGCGACGTCGTGGAGCCGCTCTCCGAGCGGGTCCTGGGCCGCGTGACGGCCGAGCCGGTGTACCACCCGAATACCGGCGAGGTCCTCTTCGAGCGCGGCGCCATGCTCGGCGAAAACGAGGTGGAGCAGCTGGACGAGCTGGGCGTGGACCAGGTGGTGGCCCGCTCCGTGCTGACCTGCGAATCCCGCCACGGCGTCTGTGCCAACTGCTACGGCCGGGATCTGGGCCGCGGCTCCCGGGTGACCACCGGCGAGGCCGTGGGCATCGTCGCCGCCCAGTCCATCGGCGAGCCGGGCACCCAGCTCACCATGCGGACGTTCCACATCGGCGGCGCCGCGTCCCGCTCCGCCGAGCAGGCCTCCCAGGAGACCAAATACGGCGGCTACGTGCGCTTCGAGAACCTGAAGACCGTGACCGACCGGAACGGACGCGCGGTGGTGGTCTCCCGTAATGGCGAGATGACCGTGAACGAGGAGACCGGCCGGGAGCGGGAGCGCTACAAGATCCCCTACGGTGCCACGCTCACCGTGGAGGAAGGCGGCCACGCCGAAGCCGGCGCTACCCTGGCCGAGTGGGACCCTTACACCATGCCCATCCTTACCGAGGTGGGGGGTACCGCCCGCTTCCAGGACATCGAGTCCGGCTCCACCGCCACCCAGCAGGTGGACGAGGTCACCGGCCTCACCAGCATGCAGGTGACGGACGTGAGCGGCGCCAAGGGTCGTGACATGCGGCCGCGCATCGAGCTCGTGGACGATTCCGGAGAGCCGGTGAAGATCTCCGGAACCGACCTGCCCGCCCGGTACTATCTGCCGGCCGGAGCGATCATCTCGGTGAACGACAACGATGCGCTCCACCCCGGCGACGTACTGGCGCGTATCCCGCGTGAGACCTCCAAGACCAAGGACATCACCGGCGGTCTGCCCCGGGTGGCGGAGCTCTTCGAAGCGCGCAAGCCCAAGGAGCACGCCGTGCTCGCCGAGAACGAGGGCCTGGTCTCCTTCGGCAAGGACACCAAGGGCAAGCGCCGGGTTCTGGTGCGCACCAGCGACGGCGACGAGCACGAGTACCTGATCCCCAAGGGCCGCCGGATCGCCGTGAACGAGGGCGACCACGTCCGGCCGGGCGATCCCATCGTGGATGGCTCGCCGGTGCCGCAGGATATCCTCAATATCCTCGGCATCGAGGCCCTGGCGCGTTACATCGTGGACGAGGTGCAGGAGGTCTATCGCCTGCAGGGCGTGAAGATCAACGACAAGCACATCGAGATCATCGTGCGGCAGATGCTGCGGCGCCGGGAGATCATGGAGGCCGGGGATTCCCGCTTCCTCGAAGGGGACCAGGTGGACCGGGCCGTACTGGAGGAGGAAAACGACCGCCTCCGCGCCGAGGACAAGACCGAGGCGGTGGGCCGGCCCATGTTGCTGGGTCTGACCAAGGCCAGCCTGTCCACGGAGTCCTTCATCTCCGCGGCATCCTTCCAGGAGACCACCCGGGTGCTCACCGAGGCGGCCATGGAGGGGCGCGTGGATACCCTGCGCGGCCTGAAGGAGAACCTGATCGTGGGTCGCCTGATTCCGGCGGGTACCGGCCTCGCCTACCACAGCCTGCGCCAGGCCCAGCGTGAGCCGGAGGTTTCCGAGGAGGCCCCGGCGGCCGAGGGTGAAGGCGAGTCCGCCGTGAACGCCCAGTGGGCCTAGGGTGTAACTGAAGCCGGCGTGTCGAGGGCACGGCGGGCTGTCTGCCCGTCGTGCCGTTTCTTGACACCCTACAATGCGCAAACTACAATTCTCTGCTTTCCCATGACGGGCCGGAGTCATCGGCCTGTCATTTATTTTGAAGGGAGCGAGTCGCATGCCGACCATCAACCAGTTGGTGCGCAAGCGGCGCAAGAAGGTCGTAGAGAAGAGCAATACGCCCGCGCTGGATTCCTGTCCGCAGCGGCGGGGCGTTTGCACCCGTGTCTACACCGCGACGCCCAAGAAGCCGAACTCGGCGCTGCGAAAGGTGGCCCGTGTGCGGCTCACCAATGGGAAGGAAGTAAGTACGTATATTCCCGGCGAAGGCCACAACCTGCAGGAGCACTCGGTGGTTCTGGTTCGGGGTGGCCGGGTGAAGGACCTGCCGGGTGTGCGTTATCACGTGGTTCGCGGGGCCCTGGATACGGCCGGGGTGAGCGACCGCCGTCAGGCGCGCTCGAAATACGGCACCCGGCGGCCGAAGTAAGGGGAAGGCGAAATGCCCAGGAGACGTGAGGTACCGAAGCGCGAGGTGCTGCCGGATCCGAAGTACGGTTCCAAGACGGCGGCGAAGTTCATCAACCACCTCATGCGTGACGGGAAGAAAAACACCGCCGAGCGAACCCTCTACCGTGCGTTCGATCAGATCCGCGACGCCAAGGGCGAGGATCCGGTGGAGGTGTTCGAGACGGCGCTGGAGAACATCCGCCCCGTGGTGGAGGTCAAGAGCCGCCGCGTGGGCGGGGCGACCTACCAGGTTCCTGTGGAGGTGCGCGCTCAGCGACGCACCGCGCTCGCCATGCGTTGGCTCGTCCAGTACGCCCGTCAGCGGCAGGAAAAGAGCATGTTCCAGCGGCTCGCCAACGAGCTGATGGAGGCCGCGGACGGCCGCGGCGGCGCCGTGCGCAAGCGCGAAGAGACGCACAAGATGGCCGAGGCCAACAAGGCCTTCGCCCATTACCGCTGGTAAATCCGGCAAAAATCCGAATTTCGTTCGTCGACGGACCAAGAGGCTCCCGCCGTGGCTAGGAAGACTCCCCTGGAGCGGTATCGGAATATCGGCATCATGGCGCACATCGATGCCGGCAAGACCACCGCTACCGAGCGCATACTTTTTTACACCGGCATCTCCCACAAGATGGGGGAGACCCACGACGGTGCGTCGGTGATGGACTGGATGGAGCAGGAGCAGGAGCGCGGAATCACCATTACTTCCGCGGCGACCACCTGCTTCTGGCGGGGCATGGAGCAGCAGTTTCCCGAGCACCGAATCAACATCATCGACACGCCCGGCCACGTGGATTTCACCATCGAGGTGGAGCGTTCTCTCCGGGTGCTGGACGGCTCGATCGCCGTCTTTTGCGCCGTGGGTGGCGTGGAGCCGCAGTCCGAGACGGTGTGGCGGCAGGCCGATAAGTACGAAGTCCCGCGCATGGCGTTCGTCAACAAGATGGACCGCATGGGCGCGGATTTCTACAACGTCATGAACGAGATGCGGGAGCAGCTCGGCGCCCGCCCGGTCGCGGTCACCCTGCCGATCGGCGCGGGCGAGGACTTCGAGGGCGTGGTGGACCTGCTGCGGATGAAGGCCATCCATTGGGACATGGAGACCATGGGGGCCAACTTCACCGAGTCCGAGATCCCGGAGGACCTCCAGGGGCTCGCCCAGGAGTACCGGGAGTCCCTCGTGGAGGCCGCGGCCGAGGGCGACGAGGAGCTGATGGAGAAGTACCTCGAGGAGGGCGAGCTCGCCCCCGAAGAGGTCATCAGGGGGCTGCGGCTGAGCACCCTGGCGCAGCAGATCGTGCCGGTGTATTGCGGCTCCGCCTTCAAGAACAAGGGCGTTCAGTCGCTGCTCGACGGCGTGATTGAGTTCATGCCGAGCCCGCAGGATATTCCTGCCATCAAGGGCGACGACCCGGATTCGGGAGAGGAGCTCGAGCGCCATCCAGACGACGAGGAGCCCTTCTCGGCCCTCGCCTTCAAGGTGGCCACCGACCCCTACGCCGGACAGCTCACCTTCATGCGCTGCTATTCCGGCAGCCTCTCCTCCGGCGCCAACCTCTTCAACCCGCTGAAGAACAAGAAGGAGCGCATCGGCCGCCTGCTGCACATGCACTCCAACGAGCGGAAAGAGGTAACCGAGGTGCACGCCGGCGACATTTTCGCCGCGGTGGGCCTCAAGAACACCGGTACCGGTGAGACCCTGTCCGACCCCAAGAACCAGATCATCCTGGAGCGGATGGAGTTCCCGGACCCGGTGATCTCCGTTGCCATCGAGCCCAAGTCCAAGGCCGACCAGGAGAAGCTCGGCACCGCGCTCGGCAAGCTGGCCCAGGAGGACCCCTCCTTCCAGGTGCGCACCGACGAGGAGAGCGGCCAGACGGTGATCTCCGGCATGGGTGAGCTGCACCTGGAGGTGATCGTTGACCGACTCAAGCGCGAGTTCAACGTGGAGGCCAATGTCGGCCAGCCGCAGGTGGCCTATCGGGAGACAATCCGCAAGCCGGTGGAGCAGGAAGGCAAGTTCATCCGGCAGTCCGGCGGCCGCGGGCAGTATGGTCACGTATTCCTGAATATCGAGCCCAACGAGCAGGGTGCCGGGTTCGAGTTCGTGGATAAGATCGTCGGCGGCGTGGTGCCCAAGGAGTATATCCCCGCCGTGGGACAAGGCGCCAGAGAGGCTCTGGAGAACGGCATCCTGGCCGGCTATCCCATGGTGGACGTCAAGGTGACCCTGTTCGACGGCACTTTCCACGAGGTGGACTCCAGCGAGGCGGCCTTCAAGATCGCCGGTTCGCAGGCCATCCAGGAAGGGGCCCGCAAGGCCGATCCGGTCATCCTCGAGCCCATGATGGAGGTGGAGGTAGTAACCCCCGAGGAGTTCATGGGGGACGTGATCGGCGACCTGAACAGCCGCCGCGGCCACGTCGGTTCCATGGAGGACAGCAAGGCCGGGAAGGTGGTTAGCGCGGAAGTGCCGCTCGCCGAGATGTTCGGCTATGCGACCACCCTGCGGTCCCTGACCCAGGGCCGGGCTACCTACACCATGCAGCCGAGCAGCTACGCGGAAGTGCCGCAGAGCGTCGCAAAAGAGATCATCGCCAAGGCGCACGGCTAGGCGAACGGACCGCTTGAGGGGAGGGACACGAAATGTCCAAGGAGAAGTTTGAGCGCACCAAGCCGCACGTGAACGTGGGCACCATTGGTCACGTGGACCACGGGAAGACCACCCTGACGGCGGCCATGACCAAGGTCTTGTCTTCGGAGTACGGCGGCGAGAGCCGGGAATTCTCGGACATCGATAACGCCCCCGAAGAGCGCGAGCGCGGGATCACCATCGCCACGGCGCACGTGGAGTACGAGACCTCCAACCGGCACTACGCGCACGTGGACTGCCCGGGGCACGCCGACTACGTGAAGAACATGATCACCGGGGCGGCGCAGATGGACGGCGCGATCCTGGTGGTGTCGGCGGCGGACGGCCCGATGCCGCAGACGCGGGAGCACATCCTGCTGGCCCGGCAGGTGGGCGTGCCGCAGATCGTGGTGTTCCTGAACAAGGCGGACATGGTGGACGACGAGGAGCTGCTGGAGCTCGTCGAGATGGAAGTCCGCGAGCTGCTCGACGAATATGAGTTTGCCGGCGACGAGACCCCGGTGATCGTGGGCTCGGCGCTGAAGGCCCTGGAGGGGGACACCGGCGAGCACGGCGAGGAGGCCATCAACAAGCTGGCCGTCGCCATGGACGAGTACATCCCCACCCCGGACCGGCCGGTGGACCAGGACTTCCTGATGCCCATCGAGGACGTGTTCTCCATCTCCGGGCGCGGCACGGTGGTGACCGGCCGGGTGGAGCGGGGCAAGATCCACACCGGCGACGAGGTGGAGATCGTGGGCCTCAAGGACACCGCGAAGACCACGGTGACCGGCGTGGAGATGTTCCGCAAGCTGCTCGACGAGGGCGAGGCGGGCGACAACGTCGGCTGCCTGCTGCGGGGCATCAAGCGGGAGGACGTGGAGCGGGGCCAGGTGCTGGCCAAGCCCGGGTCCATCACCCCGCACACCCGCTTCAAGGGTGAGGTCTACATCCTGAAGAAGGAAGAAGGCGGCCGCCACACCCCGTTCTTCCAGGGCTACCGGCCGCAGTTCTACTTCCGGACCACGGACGTCACCGGCAGCTGCACCCTGCCGGAGGGCACGGAGATGGTGATGCCCGGCGACAACGTGACCATGGAAGTCAACCTGATCGCCCCCATCGCCATGGAAGACGGTCTGCGCTTCGCCATCCGCGAGGGCGGCCGCACCGTCGGCGCCGGCGTGGTCGCCCAAATCCTGGAGTAACAGCCAAATGGCCGTCGTTAAACAGCAAAAGATTCGCATCCGCCTTAAGGCCTACGATCACAAGCTGCTGGATCATTCGGCCGCAGAGATCGTCAACACGGCCAAGCGCACCGGCGCCCGGGTTCAGGGTCCGGTTCCGCTGCCCACGCGGGTGGAGAAGTTCACCGTCCTGCGGTCGCCCCACGTGGACAAGCGGGGTATGGACCAATTCGAATGCCGTACCCACAAGCGGCTTCTCGACATCGTCGACCCCACCGACCAGACCGTGGACGCCCTGATGAAATTGGATCTGGCGGCGGGCGTCGACGTCCAGATCAAGCTCTAGCGGGATCAGGTCATGGCAATTGGCGTAATTGGAAAGAAAGTCGGAATGTCCCGCGTGTTCACCGAATCCGGGGAAAGCATCCCCGTAACGGTGATCGAGGTAACCTCTAATCGGGTTACCCAGGTAAAGGACGCCGACCGCGACGGCTACAGCGCGGTTCAGGTGACGACCGGCCAGCGAAAGCCTCACCGGATCTCCAAGCCTTTGGCCGGCCACGCCGCCAAGGCCGGGGTGGAGCCCGGGCGCACCACACGGGAGTTCCGCCCCGCCGACGGGGAGGAGCTCCCCGAAAGCGGCTCCGTCCTGGAGGTGGACCGGTTCGAGGCGGGTCAGCGCGTGGATATCAGCGGCATCACCAAGGGCCGGGGCTACGCGGGCACCATGAAGCGGTGGAACTTCGGAGGCGGGCCCGCTACCCACGGCGCCCACAAGATTCACCGCAAGGGTGGCTCCATCGGTCAAATGCAGGATCCCGGCCGGGTGTTCAAGGGCAAGAAGATGTCCGGGCAGATGGGCGGACGTCGATCCACACAGCAGAATCTCGAGGTGGTACGCGTGGACGCCGACCGGCAGATCCTGCTCGTTCGGGGGGCGATCCCCGGCGCGAAGAATTCGGATGTGCTCGTCCGGCCCACGGTGAAGTCCTGAATCCGCCCTTCGGAGGGGGAGCTTCCTCCGTCTGGCGAAGAAACCAAGGAAATTCAGCGCTTACACCGGGAGCGACCAGGCTCCGCGATAGGGTCCAGCACCTCCCCGCACCGGCCCGTCTATGAAAGGGGTTGGGGCGGGTCCGGTTAGGGCTCCATTTTACGGTCTTTCGGGGCGGGTCCCCTGGGACCAAGGGAAGACAGCAACCGGTGGTTACGGCGGGCTGAAAGGGTAAAACATGCAGATCCCAGTAAAGACCCCGAATAATGAAGAAAAGGGTGCCGCCGAGCTGGCGGACGCGGTATTTGCCGTGCCCTTCCGCGAAGGCCTGATCCACCAGGTGGTCCAAGCCACCATGGCAGGGCAGCGCGCGGGGACCCATGACACCAAGACCCGCGGGGAGATCGCCGGGGGCGGCCGCAAGCCCTGGCGCCAGAAAGGAACGGGCCGTGCCCGTGCGGGGACCATTCGCAGCCCGCTCTGGCGCGGCGGCGGCACGGTGTTCGGTCCCACCCCGCGCTCCTACGCCCAGAAGGTGAACAAGAAGATGCGGCAGGGGGCGATACGCTCCCTGCTCTCCGAGCTGGCCCGGCGTGAGGAGCTGCTGGTGGTTCAGGGGTTGGGCGTCAGCGAGGGCAAGACCCGGGAGCTCGCCGGGACCTTGAAGGCGCTGGACGCCGAGGATGCCCTGGTCATTACAACCGCCGACGACACGCTGGTCGCCCGCGCCGGAGGGAATCTTCCCCGGGTGGACGTGATGACGAGCAAACAAGTGGGGGCCCTCGCCCTGGTGAAGCACGCCAAGGTGGTAGCCACCGAGGAAGCCCTGCGTGAGCTGGAGGAACGCCTCTCATGAACCATGAACGGCTGACTCAGGTGCTGCGTTCGCCGATCGTCACCGAGAAATCCACCCGGCTGCGGGCCGAGGGCAACCAGATCGCCTTCGCCGTCGCTCGGGACGCCACCAAGCACGAGATCAAGAAGGCCGTCGAGGACCGCTTCGGCGTCAATGTGGAAAAAGTGCAGACCGCCAACGTCAAGGGCAAGCCCAAGCGTTTCGGTCGTATTCAAGGGCGCCGCAAGGATTGGAAGAAGGCCTACGTCCGGCTCAGCGAGGGGCAGGACATCGACTTCTTCGGCGCGGAATAAGGGTAGGAGCCTCCCATGCCGACCAAGAAACGTAAGCCCACTTCCCCGGGGAGCCGGTACCGGATCACCGTCATGAATCCGGACCTGCACAAAGGGGAGCCGGAAAAGAGCCTCATCGCTAAGAGCAAGCGGGTGGACGGTCGCAACGACGGCGGCCGCATCTCCGTTCGCCGTCGCGGAGGCTCCCACAAGCGGCGCCTTCGGATCGTGGACTTCAAGCGGGACAAAGACGGGATTCCTGCCCGCGTGGACCGCCTGGAATACGACCCCAACCGGAGCGCCCATCTCGCCTTGGTGGTGTACGAGGACGGCGAAAAGCGTTATATTGTCGCGCCTCGCAATCTCAAGGTGGGTGACCGCATCCAGTCGGGTGAAGAGGCGCCCATCCGTCCGGCCAACTGCCTACCGATCCGGAACATTCCAACCGGAACGGTGATCCACAATGTCGAGCTCAAGCCCGGCAAGGGTGGTCAGATCGCCCGGGCCGCCGGCGCCAGCGCGCAGCTGCTGGCGCGGGAAGGACGCGAAGCCCAGGTGCGGATGTCCTCCGGGGAGGTCCGTCGCGTGAGCGTGGACTGTCGCGCGGTTGTTGGCGAGGTGGGCAACTCCGACCACGCCAACCAGGTGCTGGGCAAGGCCGGTGCGAGCCGCTGGCGGGGCCGGAGGCCCAAGGTCCGCGGTGTCTCGATGAATCCGGTGGACCATCCCCACGGCGGCGGCGAGGGGCACACCAAAGGTGGCCGCCATCCGGTGACGCCCTGGGGTCAGCCCACCAAGGGCCACCGCACCCGGAACAACAAGCGAACCGACCAGCTGATCGTCCGCCGCCGTAAGAAGTAGGGCCGCACGGTAACAGGGAGCGTACAAATGCCTCGGTCAATCAAGAAGGGGCCCTTCGTCGACGACCACCTGATGAAGAAGGTGGAGTCCGCCTCGGCGGGGGGCGACAAGAAGCCGATCAAGACTTGGTCGCGGCGATCCACGGTGACGCCGGAGATGATCGGGCTCACCATCGCCGTCCATAACGGCCGGCAGCACGTACCTGTGGCGGTCAACGAGAATATGGTCGGCCACAAGCTCGGGGAGTTTGCCCCCACCCGGAACTTTCGGGGGCATAAAGTCGACAAGAAGGCGCGTCGGTAATGAGTGAAGAAAAGCTTGAAGCACGGGCCATTACCCGGTCGGTGCGGCTTTCTCCGCGCAAGACCCGGCTGGTGGTGGACCAGATTCGGGGCAAGCCCGTCGAGCAGGCCCTGGAGTTTTTGACTTTCGAGCGTCGGAAGCCGGCCCACTACGTTAGGAAGACCCTGGATTCGGCCATCTCCAATGCCGAGCACAACGAGGGTCTGGACGTGGACCAGCTGGTCGTCAAGGCGGCCTATGTCGACGAGGGTCCCGCCATGAAGCGCTTCCGGCCGCGGGCCATGGGGCGGGCCACCATGATTCAGAAGCCCACCAGCCACATCACCATCGTGGTGGCGCAGGGATAAAAGGACGCACGCTATGGGACAGAAAGTCCACCCGATCGGGATGCGCCTGGGAATCGTCAAGAACTGGGATTCCCGCTGGCTGGCGGAGCGCAAGGAATACTCCGATCAGCTGGCCGAGGACATCCGGATCCGGAACTTCATCGAGGATCGGCTCCGCCACGCCGCGGTCTCCAAGGTCGTCATCGAGCGGCCGGCCCGTAACGCCCGGATCAGCATATATACCGCTCGGCCGGGCATGGTGATCGGCAAGAAGGGCGAGGACATCGAAAAGCTGCGCCGCGAGGTGCAGAAGCTGTCCACCGAGCAGATCCACATCAATATCGAAGAGATCCGGAAGCCCGAGACCGAAGCCATGCTGGTGGCGGAGAACGTCGCCCAGCAGCTTGAGCGGCGCGTTTCCTTCCGCCGGGCCATGAAGCGGGCGGTGGGCAACGCCATGCGTCTGGGCGCCCAGGGGATCAAGATTTCCGCCGGCGGCCGCCTAGGCGGCGCCGAGATCGCGCGGACCGAGTGGTATCGCGAGGGGCGGGTCCCGCTGCACACCCTCCGGGCCGATATCGACTATGGGCTGGCCGAGGCCAAGACCACTTACGGCGTGATCGGCGTGAAGGTGTGGATCTTCAAGGGCGAGGTGCTCGAGGAGCAGGAAACGACCGTTTCCACCGGCGCCCAGGTCCAGGCCGGCTAGCCGTAAGGAAGGAATCACCATGCTACAGCCCAACAAGACCAAGTACCGGAAGCAGCAAAAGGGCCGCAATCGGGGTCTGGCCTACCGGGGCGATAAGGTGAGCTTCGGCTCCTATGCCTTGAAGGCCTCGGACCGCGGGCGGCTCACGAGCCGCCAGATCGAAGCGGCCCGAATCGCCATTACCCGGCACATCAAGCGCCGCGGCAAGGTCTGGATCCGTGTATTCCCGGATAAGCCCGTGTCCAAGAAGCCCGCCGAGGTACGGATGGGTAAGGGCAAGGGCAATCCGGAATTCTGGGTGGCGCAGGTGCAGCCGGGCCGCGTCCTGTATGAACTGGAAGGTGTTCCGGAAGACATCGCCCAGGAAGCCATGCGCCGCGCCTCGGCCAAGCTGCCCTTCAAGACGCGGTTCGTCACCCGCGGCGGCGGAAATTAGGTAGGAGGCGGGAATGGCGAACAAGGCAGAGGATATCCGTAAGCTGAGCCGGGAAGAGCGTGCCAGCAAGCTCAACGAGCTGCGGGACGAGCAGTTCAACCTGCGCTTTCAGCACAGCACTGGGCAGCTGGAGAACACGGCCCGCATGCGCGAGGTCCGTCGGGAGATCGCCCGGATAAAGACGGTGATGAACGAACAGGTCGAGGCGGCGGATTAAAATGGCTCAGGAAACCAGCAAACGCCGTATGAGTGGCGTCGTGGTCAGCAACAAGGGCGGCAAGACCGCTGTGGTGAGGGTGAATTACCGGCGTCCGGATGAGCTCTACGGCAAGTACGTGCGCCGCTCAACCAAGCTGCATGTCCACGATCCGGAAAACACCTGCCAGGAAGGTGACTTCGTGACCGTGGAGGAATGCAGGAGGGTTTCGAAGAACAAAGCCTGGCGCCTGGTGGAGGTCGTGGAGCGGGCCGTCCAGGTCTGAACCACGCCGAGCCCTGAGGGGAGATACGTCGATGATTCAGATGCAGACTCGGCTTGGCATTGCCGACAACAGCGGGGCCCGCGAGGTTCAGGCGGTCAAGGTCTTGGGCGGGTCCAAACGCCGATTCGCCAATATCGGCGACGTGATCAAGGTCACCATCAAGGAAGCCGCCCCCCGTGGCCGGGTGAAGAAAGGCGGCGTGTACAACGCCGTCGTGGTCCGCTCCGCCAAGGGCGTGCGGCGGCAGGACGGTTCGGTGATCCGGTTCGACCGGAATGCCGCCGTTCTGCTCAACGACTCCCTTGAGCCGATCGGGACGCGGATCTTCGGTCCCGTGACCCGGGAGCTTCGGGCCAAGAATTTCATGAAGATCATTTCCCTGGCCCCGGAAGTCCTTTAAAGCCGCGGGAGACTAGTAGATGCAACGAATCAAGAAAGGCGACGATGTTGTCGTCCGGAGCGGAAAGGACGCCGGGAAGCGCGGAACGGTGCAGCGGGTCCTTTCCGGGGAGAACCGGGTCGTCGTTGCCAATGCGAACATGGTTAAGCGGCATGTCCGCCCCAACCCCCAGGCCGGTATTGCCGGCGGGATCCAGGAGCGGGAGGCCCCTCTGGACATGTCCAAGGTGAATCCCTTCTGCCGCTCCTGTGACAAGGGCGTTCGAGTCGGCTTCAAGACCCTCGAAGATGGTCGCAAGGTGCGGATGTGCCGCTCTTGCGGCGAGGCTTTGGACAGTTAGGAGTTTCGGCGATGCAAGCCCGGTTACAGCAGCGCTACAAGGAGGAGTTGGCTCCTCAGCTGTTGAAGGAGTTCGGCTACGCCAGCCCCATGCAGGTCCCGCGGCTGGATAAGATTACCATCAACATGGGCATCGGCGACGCGGCTCGGGACCGCTCTGCTTTGGATAACGCGATGGAGGAGCTGGCGGCCATCTCCGGCCAGAAGCCCATGATGACGCGGGCCCGCAAGTCCGTGGCGGGGTTCAAGATCCGGGCTGGCATGCCGGTGGGCTGCAAGGTGACCTTGCGGCGTGAGCGGATGTACGAGTTCCTCGATCGCTTTATCCAGGTGGCCCTGCCCCGAATTCGCGATTTCCGGGGACTGAACGGCAACTCCTTCGACGGCCAGGGCAACTACGCCATGGGCGTAAACGAGCAGATCATCTTCCCGGAAGTTGACTACGAAAAGATCGACCGCGTCCGGGGGATGGACATTATTTTCTCCACGACGGCGCCCACCGACGAGGAGGCCAAAGCGCTCCTCAACGGTTTTGGCATGCCGTTCCGGAACTAAATAAAGAAGTGAGGTAGGCCGTGCCACGGAAATCGCTAATCGCCAAGGCCAAGCGAAAGCAGAAATTCAGCGTGCGGGAATATAACCGCTGCAACAACTGCGGTCGCGCCCGCGCTTATTACCGAAAGTTCGGCCTGTGCCGGCTGTGCCTCCGAAAACACGCCCTGCAGGGAGAGGTCCCGGGCGTAACGAAGTCCAGCTGGTAGTGAGGGCTTAAGCGATGAGCATGACCGACCCGATCGCCGACATGCTGACGCGGATTCGTAACGGCCAGATGGCCGAGAAGCATTCCGTGTCCATGCCGGCCTCGAAACTGAAAACCGCAGTCGCACGGATTCTTCAGGAGGAAGGGTTCACCAACGGCTATGAAGAGCATGACGAGGGCAACGGTAAGCGTACCCTTTCCGTTGAGCTCAAGTACTTCAACGGCCAGCCGGTGATTACCCACCTTCAGCGGGCCAGTCGCCCCGGTCTCCGGCGTTATGCCGGCTCCGACGAGATCCCCAAGGTCCTGCGGGGCTTGGGCGTGGTGATTCTCACCACTTCCAAGGGGGTCATGACCGACCGGCAGGCGCGGGCCGAGAATATCGGCGGCGAGCTTCTCTGCACCGTCTACTAAAGGGAACTGACCCATGTCCCGTATTGCGAACGCTCCCGTGCGTGTGCCCGAGAAGGTCGAGGTCAGCATCGATCCCGAAAGTATCCGGGTGAAAGGACCTCAGGGCGAGCTGGACCAGGCCGTGGATCCCCATGTGCGGATCGACCAGGAAGAAGACCTGCTCCGCTTCGTGCCCAGGGACGATTCCAGGAAGTCCGTCGCCTTCGCCGGGACCATGCGCTCGCTGGTGGATAACATGGTCACCGGCGTCCACGAGGGCTTCGAGCGGCGCCTTGAGATCAACGGTGTGGGCTACCGCGCCGATGTGAAGGGCCAGACCGTGAATCTGCAGCTCGGTTTCTCCCACCCGGTCGCCTACGAGGTGCCCGAAGGGGTGTCGGTGGCGGTCGAGGGCAACGTGGTAGTGGTCCGAGGTGCCAGCAAGGAACAGGTCGGCCAGGTCGCCGCGGACATCCGCAGCTACCGGCCGCCCGAGCCTTACAAAGGTAAGGGGATTCGGTTTGCGGATGAGCGCATTATCCGCAAGGAAGCCAAGAAGAAGTAGGCGGAGCCATGAGCAAAATTACCAAAGATCAGCGTCGGCAACGTCGCGCCCGCAAGGCCCGGGCCAAAATCCGGGAACAGGGCAAGGCCCGTCTTTCGGTGCACCGGTCCTCCAAGCATATCTATGCCCAGATCATCGACGACCTGGAGGGGCGCACCGTAGCCAGCGCCTCCACCGTGGATAAGGAGCTGGCCGCGGATCTCTCCCAGGGCGGCAATGTGGACGCCGCCCGGGCCGTCGGGGCGGCTCTCGCCGAACGGGCCAAGCAGGCCGGGGTCGGGGACGTCGCCTTCGATCGCGGCGGGTACCAGTACCATGGCCGGGTCAAGGCCCTGGCCGAGGCCGCGCGCGAAAACGGCCTGAAGTTCTAGAAAAGGAGACGGTTGTGGCAGCCGCAAACCAAAGAGCTGATAGCCCGTCGGACGACCTCCAGGAAAAGCTCGTCAATATCAACCGTGTCGCCAAGGCCGTGAAGGGTGGCCGGCAGTTCGGGTTCGCCGCCCTTGCCGTTGTCGGCGACGGCGAGGGCCGGGTTGGTTTCGGCCGGGGCAAGGCCCGCGAGGTTCCGGACGGCATTTCCAAGGCCATGGAGCAGGCCCGTAAGCACATGCGCCATTTTGCGCTTCATGGGGACACCCTCTTCCACACCGTGGAGGGGACCCACGCCGGCGCCCGCGTGCTGCTCAAGCCCGCGAGCCCCGGCACCGGGATCATCGCGGGCGGTCCGGTCCGCGCTGTCATGGAGGTGATGGGCGTAAAGGACGTGCTGGCCAAATCTCTGGGCTCTTCGAACCCGGTAAACGTCGTCCGGGCCACGTTCGATGCGCTGGATCAGATGGTCAGCCCCGAGCAGATGGCCGCCAAGCGCGGTAAGCCCGTGGACGAAATCTGGAGCTAGTGACCATGGCTGGAACCATCCGGATCACCCTTACCAAGAGCCCCATCGGCTCTCAGCAGAAACATCGGGCCACCCTTCGCGGCCTGGGCCTCCGGCGCCTCAATCATACGGTTGAGCGCGAGGACACCCCCCAGGTTCGGGGAATGGCGAGATCCGTGGCGCACCTCGTTAAAGTCGAGGAGTAAGCATGAAACTCAATGAGCTGAAGCCGACCCCCGGAAGCCGTAAAACGCGGAAACGGGTCGGTCGCGGCGAATCCTCTGGTTGGGGCAAGACCTCGGCCCGTGGCCACAAGGGGCAG
The DNA here is from genome assembly GCF_041821045.1 of Thiohalorhabdus sp. Cl-TMA. Taxonomy (NCBI): domain Bacteria; kingdom Pseudomonadati; phylum Pseudomonadota; class Gammaproteobacteria; order Thiohalorhabdales; family Thiohalorhabdaceae; genus Thiohalorhabdus; species Thiohalorhabdus methylotrophus. The sequence goes on from NZ_JBGUAW010000002.1 coordinate 28,943, forward strand.
AAGGCGCGTTCCGGTGGCTCCATCAAGGCGGGCTTCGAGGGTGGGCAGATGCCCCTTCAGCGGCGCCTCCCGAAACGGGGCTTTCACAACCGCTTCGCCGAACGCTACGCCGAGGTGCGCCTGGACCACCTGAACGCCTTCGAGGACGGTTCCGAGGTCACCGAGGAGGCGCTGCGCCACCTCGGGATCATCAGCGGCGCCGACAAGTGGGCAAAGCTGCTGGGATCCGGGAATCTAGAGCGAAAGCTGACCATCCGGCTTACCAAGGTGACCGGCGGCGCCCGCAAGGCCGTCGAATCAGCCGGTGGCAGCGTGGTGGACGAGCAGTAACGCCCTGCTTCCCTTCGACCCACCGCTCCTGAACGGCGCAGACAAAATCCATTAGGGATCCGGGGGCGCGAGGTGCCCTGCCCTCGCCCTGCTCGTTCAGGCCGGCCCGGGAAGGGCCGGTCTTTGGTCCGAGGGGCCCGAGACGGAATACTCCGGAATCCCGTATGAACAAGGCGGATTGAACCATGGCAGTCGGGAGCAGCCTCGGTGGCCTGGCCCAGGTCGGGAATCTGACGAAGGTCGACGAGCTCAAGCGGCGCATTCTGTTCGTGCTCGGGGCCCTGATCGTCTACCGGATCGGCGCGCACATCCCAACCCCGGGCATCGATCCCGACGCGCTGGCCAACTTTTTCAGCCAGCAGCAGGGGTCCATGCTGGGGCTTTTCGACATGTTCTCCGGGGGGGCGCTGTCACGTCTGACCGTGTTCGCCCTGGGTATCATGCCCTATATCTCGGCCTCCATTATTCTCCAGTTGGGCACCGTGGTATCCCCCAAGCTGGAACAGCTAAAGAAAGAGGGCGAGGCGGGCCGGCGCAAGATCAATATTTATACCCGTTACCTGACGGTTGGGCTGGCCACCTTCCAGGGCCTGGGCGTCTCCATCGCGCTGGAGTCCATGCAGGCCGGCGGAAACCCGGTGGTCCTGGATCCGGGCTGGGGCTTCCGCGCCACCACCGTAATCACTTTGGTGGCCGGTACCACCTTCCTGATGTGGCTGGGTGAGCGGATCACCGAGAAGGGGATCGGCAACGGCATCTCCCTGATCATTTTCGCCGCCATCGTCTCCGGGCTTCCCTCCGCCCTTTACGGGACGCTTGAGCTGGCGCGGACCGGCGAATTCCAGCCGTTGTTCGTCCTCTTCCTGCTGCTCATGGCGCTTGCCGTGACTGGCTTCATCGTTTTCATGGAACGGGCCCAGCGGCGCATCACGATCCAGTACGCCAAGCGCCAGGTGGGACAAAAGATGTTCGGTGGGCAGAGTACCCATCTACCGCTCAAGGTGAACATGGCCGGGGTGATCCCGCCCATTTTCGCTTCGAGTATCATCCTGTTTCCGGTGACGGCCGCCAACTGGTTCGGCAGCTCCGAGGGAATGAACTGGCTCCAGGGGGCGGCGCAGGCCATATCTCCCGGGCAGCCGCTGTACGTGGTCCTGTACTCCATCGCCATCATTTTCTTCTGCTTCTTTTATACGGCGATCGTTTTCAACCCGCGGGACACGGCGGATAACCTGAAGAAGTCGGGCGGCTTCATTCCGGGCATCCGGCCCGGTGAGCAGACAGCCAACTACGTGGATCGCGTGCTCACCCGGCTGACCTTCTTCGGCGCCCTGTATGTCACCGCCGTTTGCTTGCTTCCGGAATTCCTGATTGTGAACTGGAACGTACCGTTCTACTTCGGGGGCACCTCGCTGCTGATCATCGTGGCGGTGACCATGGACACGGCCAATCAAATCCAATCCCATCTGGTCTCTCACCAGTACGAGGGCCTGATGCGGAAGGCGCGACTGAAAGGTGGACGTAGCTGATGACCCGCATGGTCTTACTTGGCCCTCCGGGGGCCGGCAAGGGAACCCAGGGGCAGATGCTCGCCGAGCGGCTCGATATCCCGCAGATCGCCACGGGCGACATTCTTCGCAAGGCGGTCGCCGAGGGCAGCGAGGTGGGCCAGAAGGCGAAATCCTACATGGATGCCGGCGATCTGGTGCCCGACGAGATCATGGTGGAGATCATCCGGGAACGCCTTCAGGCCGAGGATGCCCAGAACGGATACATCCTGGATGGCTTCCCCAGGACAGTGGCTCAGGCAGAGGCCCTGGACGAGATGCTGGAGGCCATCAATCAGCGGCTGGATCACGTCATCCACATCGACGTGGAGAACGAGGCTCTGGTGGAACGCCTTTCCGGGCGACTGATCTGTCGGGACTGCGCGGCTAGCTACCACGTCCGGTTCAATCCGCCGTCCAAGGACAAGGTCTGCGATTCGTGCGGGGGCGAGCTGTTCCAGCGCGAGGACGACCAGGAGGAGACCGTGCGCTCCAGGCTTGGCGTCTTCGCCGAACGGACTCAGCCCCTTGTGGAGTACTATCAGCAGCAAGGGATCTACCGGAAGATCGACGGGGACCGGGAACCGGAAGCGGTTCTGGGAGAGATCTCCCGGATAATCCAGGCAGGGTAACGAGGGCGTATGGCCAAGGAAGACACCATCGAGATGCAGGGCGAGATCGTCGAGACCCTGCCCAACGCCACCTTCCGGGTGGAGCTGGAGAACGGGCACGAGGTGATCGCCCACATCTCGGGAAAGATGCGCAAAAACTATATTCGGATCCTGCCCGGCGACAAGGTCACGGTGGAATTGACTCCCTATGATCTGAACCGTGGCCGGATCACCTACCGGGCAAAATGAGTCGGCCCGATTCGCCGGCCGGGGATGGAGGAAAGCAAGGATGAAAGTTCGTGCATCGGTGAAGCCGATCTGCCGGAATTGCCGAGTGATCAAGCGGAAGGGAAGAGTCCGGATAATCTGCTCGGATCCGCGGCACAAACAACGGCAAGGTTGACCGGGACCTAGCTCCTGGCCTAGAATTTGTTCTTTTCCCTCTGCCTGGCCGGCGGAGCGGATTGATATGTAGCGAACGCGAGGAATACCTATGGCCCGCATTGCAGGTGTCAATATCCCCGTGCGCAAGCGGGTAGTCATTGCCCTGACGTACATCTACGGGATCGGACACACCCGCGCCGAAGAGATTTGCCGGAAAGCGGGAGTGGATCCGGCCACCCGTGTCCGCGACCTCACGGACAGCGAAGAGGTGGCTGTACGGGACGCCGTTAACGAGTACTCCGTCGAAGGTGATCTTCGGCGTGAGATCTCCATGAACATCAAACGGCTTCGGGATGTGGGGAGCTACCGGGGTATTCGTCACCGGCGGGGCCTCCCCGTCCGGGGTCAGAACACCAAAAACAATGCGCGCACCCGGAAGGGCCCGCGCAAGCCGATCAACCGCTAAGTCGGTCAGAACAAAGGCATTCGACGGGAAATGGCTAAGCAACAACGCCGCGCCACGCGCAGCAGGAAAAAAGTCAAGAAGAATGTAGCCGAGGGGGTGGCTCACATCCAGGCCACCTTCAACAACACCCTGGTGAACATCTCCGATCGGCAGGGCAACACCCTTTGCTGGTCCACGCCCGGAGCCACCGGGTTCAAGGGGTCGCGGAAGAGCACGCCCTTCGCCGCTCAGGTGGCCGCCGAGCAGGCCGCCAGGGTCGCGCAGGAGCACGGTATCCAGAGCCTCGACGTGGAGGTCAAGGGTCCCGGGCCGGGCCGCGAATCGGCCGTGCGCTCCCTGCACGCCGCGGGCATCAAGATCACCAGCATCCGCGACGTGACCCCCCTGCCGCATAACGGGTGCCGGCCGCCGAAGAAGCGTCGGGTCTAAGCAAACAACGAGGGTGTGGAGTCAGCCTTGGCGAAATATACCGGTCCCAAATGCCGCATCTGCCGTCGGGAGGGCGAGAAGCTCTACCTGAAGGGAGAGAAGTGCTACACCGATAAGTGCGCGATCGAAAAGCGTCCCTATCCGCCGGGGGAGGCTGGGCAGAGCCGCCGCCGTCAGTCGGAGTTCGGCCTTCAGCTGCGTGAGAAGCAGAAGGTGCGCCGCACTTACGGCCTGATGGAGGACCAGTTCCGGCGGGTCTACAAGGAAGCCGCCCGGCGCAAGGGCAACACTGGCGAGCTGCTCCTGCAGCTTCTGGAGCGGCGGCTGGACAATATCGTCTACCGCATGGGCTTTGCCAATTCCCGCACGGAAGCGCGCCAGGTGGTGGTCCATAACCAGATCATGGTTAATGGCGAGCGGGTAAACGTGCCGTCCTACGAGGTGAAAGCCGGGGACGAGATCTCCGTGGCCGAGGGGGCGCGTACGCAGGGCCGTGTGCAGGGAGCCGTTCAACGGACCGAAGACCTCGGCCGGCCCGAGTGGTTCCAGGTGGACTCGGGCAACCTCAAGGGCGTGGTGAAGTCCATTCCCGAGCGCTCCGAGCTCTCCCAGGCCGTGAATGAGCACCTCATCGTGGAGCTGTACTCCAAGTAAGGGTGCGAGAGCCGGTCACAGCGCCTCTACGGCGCTTTCCCGAATGCAAGGAGGCGGCGGCCCCGTGCGGCCGCCTCCGCCTGTTCCTTCAGATTGCCGAAACGGAGTGGCGGCCATGCCGGACGCCTTGATTAAACCGGACAATATCGAAATCGAGCCCAACGGCAGCCACGGAGCCAAGGTGACCCTGGAGCCGCTTGAGCGCGGCTATGGGCACACCCTGGGCAACGCCCTGCGGCGGATCTTGCTGTCCTCTATGCCCGGAACCGCCGTAACCAGGGTTCAGATGGAAGGCGTCCTCCACGAGTTCGGGTCCATCGAAGGGGTCCGGGAAGACGTGGTGGACATCATCCTGAATCTCAAGGGCTTGACCGTGTCCATCGCCGGAGACCACGAGGAGGTCACCCTGCGCCTCAACAAGAGCGCCGAAGGAGCGGTGACCGCTGCGGACTTCGACGTGCCCGCCGACGCCGAGGTGATCAATCCGGACCTGGAAATCGCACACATCGCCGCGGGCGGCAGCCTCAATATGGAGGTCACCGTTTCCCGGGGGCGCGGCTATGAGCCGGCGGCCCTGCGCGAGGATGACGGCAGCTCCACTATCGGGGTCATCCCCGTGGATGCCACCTTTACCCCCATAACCCGGGCCACCTACAAGGTGGAGAACGCCCGTGTGGGGCAGGTGACCGACTATGATCGGCTGATTCTCGAGGTGGACACGGACGGCAGTCTGTCCGCCGAGGAGGCCGTGCGGCGTGCCGCGGACCTGCTCCGGAACCAGTTGACCATCTTCGTCGAGCTCGCTCCTTCCGCGCCAACGGAAAGCAGCCAAGCCGAGCGCACCGAGGTGGACCCGAACCTCCTCAAGAGCGTGGACGATCTGGAGCTGTCCGTGCGCTCCGCCAACTGTCTGAAGGCGGAGAACATCCGCTTCACCGGCGACTTGGTGCAGAAAACCGAGCAGGAGCTCCTGAAAACGCCCAACTTCGGGAAGAAATCCCTGAACGAGATCAAGGAAGTGCTAGCTTCCATGGGGCTTTCCCTGGGCATGAAGCTGGAGAACTGGCCGCCGGAGAATCTGCCCGAGCTCGAGGACGAGGCCAACGAGGATCAGCAGGCCGGCTAACGGGCCCTGCGCGTAGAACCGCATCACAAAGGGATTCAAGCATGCGTCACCGCAAATCCGGTCGGAAGCTGAACCGTCGCGCTTCGCAGCGGAAAGCCCTACTGACCAATCAGGCGAAATCGCTCATCGAGCACGAGCGAATCACCACTACGGTTCCCAAGGCCAAGGAGCTTCGTCGCTTCGTGGAGCCCATGATCACGAAGGCCAAGGAGAACACCGTGCACCGCAAGCGGCTGGCCTTTTCCAAGCTCCAGGACCGGGGTGCGGTGGGTAAGCTATTCGACGAGCTGGGGCCGCGCTTCCAGGAGCGGGCCGGCGGGTACACCCGCATCCTGAAGGCGGGTTACCGTGAAGGGGATAACGCCCCCATGGCCATTATCGAGCTGGTGGACCGCCCCGAGGGCGCCGAGGCCGAATAACCGGCGACAAGCGGTGCCTTAACGTGGAGGGCCGGGTCCGGGAAGGGCCCGGCCCTTCTCGTTCTCCATGCAGGAGGTCACTCATGGCGCAACCGGTCATCACCCTGTTTACCGATTTCGGGATCACGGACCCGTACGTGGGTCAGATGCACGCCCGGATCATGGCCGATGCTCCGCAGGCCCGGGTGATCGATCTGCATCACTACGCGCCGGCCTTCAATCCGGGACAGGCCGGCCTGCTCCTGGAGGCCCTGCTGCCCTACCTGGCGCCGCGGATGGTGGTGGTGGGCGTGGTGGATCCCGGGGTGGGAACCTCTCGCGAGGCGCTGGTGGTGGAAACCCCGGAGCACTGGTTCGTAGGACCGGACAACGGGCTCTTCGCCCCGTTGCTGGAGCGCCAAGGTGTACGCTGCTACCGGATGCATGCGCCTGGCCAGGGGGTCCTATCCGCTAGTTTCCACGGCCGGGACCTGTTCGCACCGGTGGCCGCCGCCCTTTCGCGGGGGGATCGGATGGTGCTGGACGGGCTGGTTGATCAGCCGGTGCGGGTGGAATCCCGGCGGGAAGAGGTGCTGTATGTGGACCACTACGGTAACCTCATGACCGGCCTGCCTGTGCCGGCCGAAGGCGGACGCCTGCGCATAGAGGGGCGTACCGTCGACTTCGCCCGTACCTTCGGGGAGGTAGGGCCCGGTGAGCTCTTCTGGTACCGCAACAGTCTGGATCGGGTAGAGATCGCTGCCCGTGAAGGGTCCGCCGCCAAGCGCCTGGGGGCCGGAACCGGGACGCCGGTTTCCTGGGTGAGCGACTGATCCGGGCCACCAAGGGCCCGGAAGGCCCGGCCGCTCGTAAATGCGAGCCGACGGTTTCCCCCTTCGGCGCGGTGCTTCCGGTCGCCCCTCCGCCCTTTTGCCTCTCCCATCCCGGTCCCTTCTTGGGGCTTCCCCGGCCAGGGTGCCTGTTCCCCCGAGTTGACGCCCCAAACCCCGAGGGAGATGGTGGCCACAAGGAGGCAGGGAATGGATAGCAGGCTTCTGACTGCGCTTTTCGCGGGGGCCGCCGTGCTCTTGGGGGCGCCGCCACTGCTGGCGGCCGACCGGAGCCCCTTCGGGCTGGAGGTGGAGGGCGGTGCGGCCTGGCTGAGCCGCAACGATGTCCGCATCCCCGGAGATTCCGGCACCCGCTTTGATCTGCTGGATGTCGTGGATTCCGGGCCCTACGGCTTCTACCGGATTTACGCCGATTGGGATCTCAACCGGCGACACGGGCTGCGCCTGGGGGTCGCTCCCCTGGAGGTGAGCAGCACCGGCAGCCTGGGGAAGGAAGTCCGATTCGCCGGAACTACCTTCGAGCCGGGGCGCACCGAGGCCACCTACCGTTTCAGCACCTACAGGCTCACCTATCGCTACACCTTCGCCAGCGGTCCCCGATCGGTGTGGCGGATCGGTTTTACCGGACTGGTCCGGGACGCCAAGATCCAACTGGAGCAGGACGGTCGGAGCGCGCGCGACTCCAATGTGGGGTTTGTACCCCTGCTGCACCTCCATGGCCGCCACGGCTTCGCCCCGGGATGGGATTTCGTGCTCGACTTCGACGGTTTGGCCGCCCCCCAGGGCCGGGCACTGGACCTGGGCCTCAAGGTGATGCGTGACGTGGGCGACAACTGGCAGGTCGGGCTCGGCTACCGGGCCCTGGAGGGCGGGGTGGACAACGACGAGGTCTACAACTTCGCCTGGCTACACTACGGCTTCGCCTCCGTGGCCTACCGCTTCTGAGGGCCGGGGCGCGGCTCGGCGGCTCAGGTGGCTTCCGGCTTGATCTCCGGGGCTCCGGGGACCTCGGCCGGCCGCGTCGCGCGGCGTTCCTCCGCCTTGGCGTTGATGACGTTCTTCAGGGCCATGAGGAATCCGAGCACCAGGAAAGCGCCGGGCGGCAGGATCATGAGCAGGAAGCTGCCGTACTCCGGGAATATGGTGGTTTCCAGCCAGGCCCAGGACGGCCCGAACATGTTCCCGGCACCGGCGAACAACGTCCCGCTCCCCAGGACCTCCCGGATCATGCCCAGGACCACCAGGACGCCGGTGAAGCCCACACCCATCATGAAGCCGTCCCAGGCTGCGAGCGGGACCGGATTCTTGGAGGCGAAGGCTTCCGCCCGCCCAAGAATGGCGCAATTGGTTACGATCAGGGGAACGAACAGGCCCAGGACCTTGTGTAGGTCATGGAAATAGGCGTTCATGAGCAGGTCCACCGCCGTCACGAAGGAGGCGATCAGGATTACGAAGGTGGGGATCCGCACCTCCTCGGGCACCGTTTTGCGCACCAGGGAAACGGCGGTTCCCGACAGGGTCAGCACGGCGATGGTGGCGATCCCCATGCCCAGGCCGTTCACCGCCGTGCCGCTCACCGCGAGCAGCGGGCACAGGCCCAGCACCTGGGCCAGAACGGGATTGTTGTCCCACAGGCCCTTTCGCCCGACCTCGCGGAAGGCGTCCATGGACAGCTCGCTCATACCGAAAGTCCTTCCTTGCTAGAAATGCGCGGGGCTCAGTCTTTCGCCGCGGTCTTGCTCCCCGATTCGGCGAACAGGACCTCTCTGCCCCGCAGCGAATAGAATTCCAGCGCCTTGCGTACGGCCTCCACCACGGCGCGGGAGGTAATGGTGGCTCCCGTCATCTGGTCGAAGGCCCCGTTGTCCTTTTCCACCTTCCATTCCCCGGCGGGGGGGGTGCCCAGGGAATGGCCGCTGAACTGCCTGATCCAGTCGCTCTTGGCGGTCTCGATGCGGTCGCCCAGGCCGGGGGTCTCCGCATGAGAAATGGCCCGCACGCCGGCCAGGCTGCCGTCCGCCCAGATGGCCACCAGGAGCTCGATGCGACCATTGTAGCCGTCCGGGGCGATGGTGCGGAAAGCCACCGCGGAGGGCTCGCCGTCCTTGCGTGCCCGGTACACGGTAATCGGGGCGGTCGCGCCCAGGTGGGCCTGGTCGCGGACCTTGATAGTGTCCTGCAGCAGGTCGTTGTCGTAGCGCCCGTGGGGGATGAGCTCATGGAGCTGGGCGAGCCGGTCCGCGCGCAGGTTGGCCTTGATGGTCGGCTCGGTGACCTGCTTGGTGCCGGCCAGCAGGCCCGCCCCCACCACGGCGATCAGGGCCAGGATGCCACCGACGATCCAGACCTGCTTCATTCCGCGCCCCCCAGCGGCGGGCCACCCGCCCGCTCCTTCCCGAACACCCGGGGCCGGGTGTAGTGGTCGATCAGCGGCACGCAGGCGTTCATGAGCACCACGGCGAAGGAGACCCCCTCGGGGTAGCCGCCCCAGGTGCGAATGATGTAAGTGAGCGCACCGCATCCCAGGCCGAAGAGGATCTGCCCGCGCGGCGTGGTGGGGCTGGTGACCATGTCCGTGGCGATGAAGAAGGCGCCCAGGAGCAGCGCGCCGTTGAAGACATGGAATACCGGCCCGGGGAAGGCCGAGGGGTCGTACACGTGGAAGACGAAGGCCAGGGCGGCGGTGGCGGCGATCATGGACCCGGGGATGCGCAGATCGATGATGCCCCGCCACCACATGTACAGGCCGCCAAGTAGGATCAGCACGGCGGAGGTCTCGCCGGCGCTTCCGGAGAGGGTGCCGAACAGGGCCATGGTATGGTCGTAGCCCTGGCCCAGGATCTCATCCACGGTACGGCTTAAGGTCAGCTCCGTCTTGAGGTGGCCGAGCGGGGTGGCGGCCGAGGCCGCGTCCATGCCGAGCGCGGGGCCCCGCTCGCCGAGAAAGGTTACCCGCAGGCCTTCGGTGAAGGACAGCGCGCCCTCGGAGAACAGGGGGCGGATCGCCGGCCAGGTGGAGAGCTGCTGTGGGAAGGAGATCAGCAGCATGACCCGCGAGATCATGGCCGGATTGAAGGGGTTGGCACCCAGGCCCCCGTACACCTGCTTGCCCACGCCAATGGCGAAGGCCCCGCCCAGCACGGCGATCCACCAAGGGGCCGAGGCCGGCAGGCTGAGCCCGAGCAGCAAACAGGTGACCACAGCGCTGCCATCCATCAGGTGCGGTCGGATGGGACGGCCCATGAGCCACAAGGCGAAAGCCTCCGTGGCCAGCCCTGCGGCGAGGGTGGTCAGCAGCATGAAGAGCACGGGCCAGCCGAACAGATAGAAGGAGAACAGGGTGACGGGCGCCAGGGCGATGATCACCGTGCCCATGACGGACCCCACCCCGCCGCCCCCATGGGCATGGGGAGAACTGGGGGTTGCGAGGCTGGGCGTGGTGGACTGCGCCATGCGGGCCCTTACTCCTGGTCTTGCTGTTGGGGTGCGGAGGTCCCGCCCCCGTCCTCATCGGCCCCGGCGGCCTGCTCTTGGGACTCCTGCCGGCCTTGGCCACGCATGGCGCGACGCTTCTCCGCCGCTTTCCTGGCCGCGGCCTCCCGGGCGTCGCCGGACTCCCCTTCCCCGCCGCTTTCCTTGGCGGGCCCTTTCTTCTTGGCCCGGCGCTTGGCCTCCTTCTCCTCCTTCTCCCGCTGCAGGCGCGCATCGCGGGCCTCGGTCCGGCGCCGGGCGATGTCCGCCTTTTCCTTCTCGCGCTCCTTGGCCTCGATCTCGTTCTTGGCGTAGCGGTAGTAGTGGACCAGGGGAAGATGGGAGGGGCAGACGTAGGTACAGCAGCCGCACTCGATGCAGTCGAAGAGATCGTACTCGGTGATCCGCTCGAATTCCTTGTTGCGGGCCAGATTGTACATCTCATTGGGCATGAGGTTGACGGGGCAGGCGTCCACGCAGGCCCCGCACCGGATGCAGGGCAGGGAGAAGGCCCCGTCCACCTCGGCTCGGCTCTGGAAGATCAGGCCGTTGGTCTCCTTGACCACCGGGGCCTCGGTAGTGTGCAGCGCCGATCCCACCAGCGGCCCACCCATGATCAGGCGTCCTAGGTCGGAATAGCCCCCGCAGGCGCGGGCCACCTCCTCGATGGGCGTCCCCAGCCGGACCGTGAGGTTGGCCGGCTCCGCCAGGGCCGAGCCGGCGGCGGTGAGCACCCGCTCTATGAGCGGCTCGCCATGCACCACGGCCCGGTAGACGGCATAGGCCGTGCCCACGTTCTGGTTGATCACGCCCACGTCCGCGGGCAGCCGCCCGCTGGGCACCTCGCGTCCGGTGACGGTCTGGATGAGCTGCTTCTCGGCGCCCATGGGATAGCGGTTCTCCACCAATACCACGTCCACCATGGGCCAATCGGCGGCCGCGGTCGCCATGGCCTGGAAGGCCTCGGGCTTGTTGGCCTCGATGCCCACCACCACCCGCTCCGCGCCCAGCGCGTAGGCGAGGACGGATCCGCCCTGCAGGATCTCCGCCGGGCGCTCGCGCATGAGCCGGTCGTCGCAGGTGAGGTAAGGCTCGGATTCCCCGCCGTTGAGCACCACGGTGTCCACCGCCCGATCCGGGCCGGGGTTCAGCTTGATGAAGGCGGGGAAGCCGGCGCCCCCGAGCCCGACGATGCCCGCCTGGCGCACCAGGGCGCGGATCTCGGCGGGCTGCAGCTGCTCGTAATCCGGATGCGGGGTGAGCTCCGTCCACTCGTCGCGACCGTCGGCCTCGATGGAAACCGCCGGCGCGGAGAGGCCGGAGGGATGCGGAGCCGGATAATCCGCCACGGCGGTGACCGTGCCGGAGGTGGGCGCGTGGATGGGCACCGAGACGAAGCCGTCCGGCTTGGCAATCACGTCGCCCTTGCGGACCGTCTCCCCCGCCTGGACAACCGCCTGGGCGGGGTTGCCGATATGCTGATTGAGGGGTACGTGGAGCACCTCGGGGACGGCCATCGCCCGGATGGCGCGCCCGGCGGTGGCCTCCTTATGCTCGGCGGGGTGCATGCCCCCCTGGAAGAGGCCCGGCAGGATGGGGGTCGTGTGCTCAGCCACCGGTGGCCGCCGCCTCCTTGTCGGATTCGTCCTCGATACCCTCGGGCTCCCGCTCTGGATGCCGCCATTTCCAGTTCTCGAGGGTCTCGGGGATGGGCACCATGAGAATGCAGTCCACGGGGCAGGGCTCAAGGCAGAGCTCGCAGCCGGTGCAGGCCTCCTCGATCACCGTGTGCATCTGCTTGGGCGCGCCGACGATGGCATCCACCGGGCAGGCCTGGATGCACAGGGTGCAGCCGATGCACTTGTCCTCCTCGATGATCGCCACCGAGGGCGGACGCTCCTCGCCTTCCAGGCTGGGGGGCTCCACGCCCAGGAGATCGGCCAGGGATTCCACGGTTTCCTGTCCGCCCGGCGGGCAGCGGTTGATCTCCGCCTCGCCGCGGGCGATAGCCTCGGCGTAGGGCCGGCAGCCCGGATAGCCGCACTGGGCGCACTGGGTCTGGGGCAGCCGCTGGTCGATCTCCTCCACCAGCGGATCCTCCTCCACGGCCAGCTTGCGCGAGGCGTACCCGAGGAAGAGCCCGATGGCCAGAGCCAGAGCCCCCAGGCTGAGAATGGCAATCCACATGGATGGAAACCTTTTCGATCTATAGCTGAACGGTCCGGTGCGGGGGCGGTGCTACAGGCGCACCAGACCGGTAAAGCCCATGAAGCCGAGCGACAGCAGTCCGGCGGTAACCAGGGCGATGGCCGACCCCCTGAAGGGGGTTGGGACCTCCGCGAGGGCAATGCGTTCCCGGATGCCGGAAAACAGGATCAGAACCAAGGAAAAGCCGAGGGCGGCCCCGAAGCCGTAGACGGCGCTTTCCAGGAAGCCGTGGCCCTGCTGCTGATTGAGCAGGGTCACACCGAGGACCGCGCAGTTACTGGTTATCAGCGGCAGAAAGATGCCTAGGACCTGGTGGAGAAGAGGACTGGTCTTGCGTACCACCATCTCGGTGAACTGCACCAGGGCGGCGATCAGCAGGATGAAGGACAGCGTGCGCAGGTAGCCCAGCTCGAAGGGCTCCAGCAGGAAGTGGTCGATTACCCAGGAGCTTACGGAGGCCAGGGTCAGCACGAAGGTGGTGGCCAGCGCCATGCCGGTGGCGGTCTCCAGCCGCTGCGAGACGCCCATGAAGGGGCACAGGCCCAGAAACTTCACCAGCACGAAGTTGTTCACCAGGACGGTGCCCACGAGGATCGCAAGGTAGTGCGTCATGGCTGTCCCGCCTTGCTGCCGGCTCCCCGGCGGCGGCCGGCCCGCCGTGGTTTCGGGTAGAGAAGTGGCATCAGATATATTAGAATTTGCTAAACCTGGGGTCAAGATACGGACCTTGGGCCCGTTTTCGATCCGGCGCACCGGATAGTATCATGAACGGTTTACCATCCGATGAGCACGGACAAATCGATCCATAATCCTGACCAATAGGGTCGGGTAAACGCGCGCATTTCGCAAGGAGTCGAGGCCATGGCAACCCCGACCGAAGAGGCCATCTGGGAAGCACTGCGGCAGGTGGAGGATCCTGATTTCGAGCAGGACGTGGTCTCCCTGGGCTTCATTCAGGATCTGGAGCTCAAGAAAAACAAGGTGAGCTTCGTCTTCGGCCCGGATACCCCGCTGTGTCCCGGGCGCAAGGAAGTGGCCGAGAAGGCCCGTGCCGCCGTGGAAGGCGTGGAAGGGGTCAAGAAGGTCGAGATGAACATGGAGGCCCGCATCAAGTCCCACCAGGTCCAGCAGGGCGTACAGCTCATGGAGGGGGTCAAGAACGTGGTGGCGGTGGCCTCCGGCAAGGGCGGCGTGGGCAAGTCCACCACCGCCGTGAACCTCGCTCTGGGCCTGGCCGCCTGCGGCGCCAAGGTGGGCATCCTCGACGCCGATATCTACGGACCGAGCATCCCGCGCATGCTGGGCGTCTCCGGCAAGCCCACCTCCAAGGACGGCAAGACCCTGGAGCCCAAGGAGGCCTATGGCCTCAAGGCCATGTCTATCGGCTTCCTCATCGACGAGGAGACGCCCATGGTCTGGCGCGGGCCCATGGTCATGCAGGCCCTGGAGCAGCTCCTGGGCGACACCAACTGGGGTGAGCTGGACTACCTGGTGGTGGACCTGCCGCCCGGCACTGGCGACACCCAGCTGACCCTCTCTCAGAAGGTGCCGCTCACCGGCGCCGTCATCGTCTCCACGCCGCAGGACATCGCCCTGCTGGACGCCCGGCGGGGCTTTCAGATGTTCGAGAAGGTGGGGGTGCCGAGCCTTGGCATCGTCGAGAACATGTCCCTGTTCATCTGCCCCAGCTGCGGCGAGGAGACCGACATCTTCTCCCACGGCGGCGGCCAGAAGTTCGCCGACGACTACGGCGTGGAGTTCCTGGGCTCGATTCCCCTGGACGCGGACATCCGGGAGCAGGCCGACACCGGCCATCCCACGGTGGTGGCGGGGCCCGATTCCCGGCAGGCGGAGATCTACCGCACCATCGCCAACGCGGTGGCGGTGGAGATCGCCAAGCAGGGCGAGGACCACAGCCACAAGTTCCCCAACATCTCCATCCAGGCCGACTAGGCCCCGTTGGCGGGGGAGCGCGGAAAAGGCCCGGCGGATCCCGCCGGGCCTTTCTCGTGGAGGTCCCAGCGGCGCAGGGCTGCTAGAATGCGACGGCAGCGAATCCAATCCGAGGCAAGGGCGAGGGAGTCATGGCCATCAAGTCCGATCGCTGGATCCGGGAGATGTCCCACGAGCACGGCATGATCGAGCCGTTCGTGGACGGGCAGGTGAAGGGCAACGCCGAGACCGGGGAGAAGGTGATCTCCTACGGGCTGTCCAGCTACGGCTACGACATCCGCGTGGCCGACGAATTCAAGGTATTCACCAATGTGCGCAACGCCATGGTGGACCCCAAGGCCTTCAGCGAGGACAGCTTCGTGGACTTCAAGGGCCCGGAGTGCGTCATCCCGCCCAACAGCTTCGCCCTCGCCCGCACCCTGGAGTACCTGCGCATTCCGCGCGACGTGCTCACCATCTGCATCGGCAAATCCACCTATGCCCGCTGCGGGATCATCGTCAATGTGACCCCGCTGGAGCCGGAGTGGGAGGGTCACGTCACCCTGGAGTTCTCCAACACCACGCCGCTGCCGGCCAAGATCTACGCCAACGAGGGCGTGGCGCAGATCCTGTTCCTGGAGTCGGACGAGTCCTGCGAGGTGTCCTACGCCGACCGCGCCGGCAAATACCAGGGCCAGTGGGGGGTGACCCTGCCCCGCTCCTAAGCGGCGGCACACACCCTCCCGGCTTCAGGAGCTCGGGCGCACCCCGGTGGAGCCGAGCCCGCCGTCGCCGCGCTCGGTGTCCGACAGTTGTTCGGTAGGCTCCCAGAGGACCCGGGTCACCGGGGCCACCACCAGCTGCGCGATGCGGTCCCCGCGCTCCAGGGTGACCGGCTCCCCGCCCAGATTGATCAGGATGACCTTGATTTCCCCCCGGTAGTCGGCGTCGATGGTCCCCGGCGTATTGAGCACCGTTACCCCCTGCTTGGCGGCCAGTCCCGACCGTGGCCGGACTTGCGCCTCATAGCCTTCGGGTACCGCCACGGCGATCCCCGAGGGGACCAGGGTCCGTTCTCCCGGCTGGAGCGTGACGGGTTCGTCCACGGCAGCGAGCAGATCCGCGCCGCTGGCATGGGCGGAGGCGTATTCAGGCAGGGGCAGGTCGGCTCCGTGGTCCAGCCGCATCACCTGGACCGGAAGGGGGGAATGGCGCATGGGATTCCTCGTTGGCTGGTTTCGATGGCGTGCGCGGCCACTGTTTCGTGGGGCAAACATAGGGGGTATGCCCCGTATTGACAATCCGTGCGCCTGTCGTCGGCATCCCGGGCCGGCCTCCTTGCGCGGGGTCCGGCCCCGCTACGCCCGAGGAGGGCACGCCATGGACCAGCCCCGCATGCTGGGGCCCCGCCCGGTGGCTCCGGTGACCCCTATCCTTCCCAGCCTGCTGCCGGTTCCCGGCTTCGGCACCCTGCCCGTCAACGCCTTCCTTCTCCTCGCCCGCCAGCCCGTGCTGGTGGACACCGGCCTCGCCGCGCTGCGGGAACCGTTTCTCCAGGCGCTGGCCGGTCAGGTGGACCCCGCGGACCTGCGCTGGATCTGGCTCACCCATACGGACTGGGACCATCTGGGCAACCTCGCCGCCGTTCTCGATGCGGCGCCTGCGGCGCGCGTGGTCACCACCTTCCTGGGGATGGCCAAGATGGGACTCGCCGGGCTGCCCACGGACCGGGTCCACCTCCTGAATCCGGGGCAGCGCCTGGACGTGGGCGACCGGGAGCTGGCGGCCATCGCGCCACCCGTCTACGACGCGCCGGAAACGGCGGGCTTCCTGGATACGGAGACCCGGGCGCTGTTCTCGGCGGACTGCTTCGGCGCCCTGCTGGAAACGCCAGCGGAGGAGGCCCGCGCGGTGCCGGAGGAGGCGCTGCGGGCGGGCATGATCACCTGGGCCACCGTGGATGCGCCCTGGCTGGCGCTGGCGGAGGAAAACCGCTACGGGGAGGCCCTTGGAGACGGTGCGGGCGCTGACGCCCAGCACGGTCCTGAGCAGCCACCTCCCGCCGGCGGAGGGCATGACCGGAACGCTCCTTGGGGCGCTGGCCCAGGCACGCGGTGCCCCGCCCTTCCGGGGACCCGACCAGGCGGAGCTGGAGCGCATGATGAGCGGAGCGGCGGGCGTGGCCTAGCGGAGCCGGGGCACCCGCAGCCAGTCCATGATGGCCCGGGCCAGGGCGGTGCTTTCCCCGACCGGTGCGAGGCGCGGAACATGACCGCCGCCTTCCACGCTCCACAGGGTGACCGCGCCGCCCGGCCGACAGCCCCGGGCATGGGTCCGGGCGGTGGTATCCGGCCCGGGTACGGTGACTTCGAGGTCCAGGCGCTCCCCGTCGGGGGCGGGCCGCGGCGGACAGCCGTCGTAGGCTGCCCACTGTGCGGCCGCCTCCTCCGCGGAGGGGTGGGCACGGCCCTGGAATCGGCCGCCCCCGTAGGCGGCCTTGGCATCGGCGGTACCATGGATCTGCAGCACCCGCAGGGCCGGGCCCGGGGGACACTGCCGCGACGGATCGCCGAGCTGCGCTCCCGCGAGGCTGACCAGGGCCGCGGCCGTCCCCGGATGGCGGCAAACCAGCTGGTAGGCCATGCGGCCGCCGTTGGAATGGCCGACGAGAAAGATCCGCCGCGGATCGGCGGAAAAGCGCGCTTGAAGGCGCCGGATGACCGCGGCGAGGTAAGCGGCGTCGTCGGCCCGGTGGCCGTAAGGATTGCCGAAGGTCCTACCCGCGTTCCAGCCCCGCTTTCCGGCACGGTCTACGGTGCCGTCGGGCAGGGCGAGCAGGAAACGGCGCCGGTCCACCAGGGGGCTGAGCCGGAGATAGGCGTCCTGCTTGCGGGCGTTCACCCCGTAGCCGTGCAACAGCACCACCAGCGGCCGGGAGGGCGCCGAAACGTCCTCGGGCACCAGGACCCGCACGGGTCGGGGGCCTTCCAGCACCATTTCGCGGGCGGCCTGGGCGGCTCCCATACAGGCCAGCAGCAGAGCGAGCCCCAACAGGATCCGGCGTCCCCGCGGCGGGATGCTCATGGCCGGGTCTCCAGGACCAGGTTGAAGGGGGTCTCGGCGGCGCGCCGGAAGTGCCGGAGCCCCGCCTCCGCCAGCAAGGCCCGCAGCCGCTGCTCGCCCGCCTGGGCGCCAAGCCCCGCGGCCCCCTCCTGGGAAAGCGAGTGCGGCGTGCAGAAGCCCGTGGAGGCGGCGTAGAACAGCCGGCCCACGGGATTGGTATTGTCCGTCACCGAGTCGCCGGCGAAAGGCTCCACCAGCATGACCGTACCGTTCTCCGCCAGCGCCTCCCGGGCGCGGCGGGCGGCGCCGAGGGGATCGCCGAGGTCGTGCAGGCAGTCCATGAAGCAGATCAGGTCATACTCCCGGTTCGGCAGCTGGCCGGCATCCAGCTCTTCGAAGAAGGTGCGCTGGTGCACGCCCGCTTCCTCGGCATTGCGGCGCGCCACCTGGATGCTCGGGGCGTGGTAGTCGAATCCGTAGAAATGGGAGGCAGGATAGGTCTGGGCCATGAGGATGGTGGAGATGCCGTACCCGCAGCCTACGTCCGCCACCCGGGCGCCCCGGCGCAGCTTGTCCTCCACGCCTTCCAGGGCGGGTATCCACGAGTCGGTGAGGTGGGCCCGGTAGCCCGTACGGAAGAAGGCCGCGGTACCGTCGAACAGACGGGGATGGTGCTGGTGCCAGCCGATGCCGTTGCCGGTGCGGAAGGCCTCGGCGATCAGGTCCTCGTCGTGCCACAGCGCCGAGGCCACGTCGAAGGCGGCGGCCATGAACACCGGGCTGTCCTCCACGGCGAGTACCGCGGCGTGCTCCTCGGGGAGGCTGTAGGTGCCGGTGGCCGGATCGTAGTCCAGATAGCCCCCGGCGGCCTGGTTGCTCAGCCATTCGCGGACATAGCGCTCGCGGGTTCCGGTGCGGGCGGCGAGCTGCCCGGGCGTGAGCGTCCCGGCGTCCGCCAGGGCCCGGTACAGTCCCAGCTTGTGGCCCAGGTTGGTCATTACTCCGGAGAAGGCGGCGCCGAGGTCGGAAACCACCTGACCCACGAAGGCCTTGGTGCGTTCGGGGTCCGGCTGGCGGGGATCCAGCATAACGATACTCCTGGGGCGGCAGTCGCCACCCGGTACGGGATGGATCCGGCCGGGAGGGCCGGCCTCTTCCGCCCTGTCGCGCCGTTTCATGCGGAGCGGTTTGCCGGGAGGCACCTCGCGGGCCTAGGTCTAGGCCATGCTGACCGGGTTCCCCCAGGTCAGACCCGCCACCACCCCGGGGAAAGCTGGGCCGCGCATCCGGGTCCAATCCCGAATGCCGACGCCGGAGCCCGAAAGGGCGGTGTCCGCGCGGACGGAACCGCCCATGGTGCGTGCTCAGGGCCCGGCATAATCGAAGGGCGAGGCCATGGCGGCGCAGGTACAGGCCTCGGCATGGGCTCCTTTCAGGCTCCAGGAATGCCCCAAAACGTAACCTCCCGGGGCGGTGAGGAACCCGGGCGGGCCCCTTCTTATTTTCACTACGCCGCCCGCGGCGGGGCGTCAACGATAATCAGGGTTTCGGGGGAACGGAAATTCCGGACCGAGCCCGGAGAGGGACCGGGGAAGGCTGGGCTAGGCGAGCCGGGGCGCCAGCCGGGCCAGGAGGGCGCGCGCCACCTCGCGCTTGGTGCCGAAGGGCAGGGACTCCTCCACCTCGGGGCCGAGCAGGGTCACGCGGTTGGTGTCCCCTCCGAAGCCGGCCCCGGCTTCGGTCACGTCGTTCACCGCGATCCAGTCCACCCCCTTGGCGGCCCGCTTCTCCCGGCCATGCGCCAGGACCTCGTGGGTCTCGGCGGCGAAGCCCAGGGTCAGGGGGCCCGGATCGAGGCCTGCCACCTCGGCGAGGATGTCGGGGTTGGGGGTGAGCGCCAAGGCGAAGGGCTCCTTGCCCTTGCGCTTGTGCGTCGGCACCTCCTCGGGGCGGTGGTCGCTCACGGCCGCGCAGCCGATGAACAGGTCGCTGCCGCCGATGCGGGCGCGCACGGCGGCCAACATCTCTTCCGCGGTCTCCACCGCAATGCGCTCCACCCCCGTCGGCGCGGAAAGCTCCGTGGGGCCGCTCACCAGGGTAACCGCCGCACCGAGCTCGGCGGCGGCGCCGGCCAGGGCGTAGCCCATCTTTCCGGAAGAGTGGTTGCTCACGAACCGTACCGGGTCCAGGGGCTCGCGGGTGGGGCCGGCGGTGACCACCACGCGCTTGTCCGCCAGCGGCTTGGGGGCCAAGTGGAGGCGCAGGTGTGCCACCAGCTCGCCCGGCTCCAGCAGGCGCCCCGGCCCCTCCTCCCCACATGCCTGGTCTCCGGCCCCGGGGCCGAGCAGGGCGGCGCCGTCGGCCTGCACCTGGGCCGAATTACGGCGGGTGGCCGGGTGGGCCCACATGCGGTGGTTCATGGCCGGGGCGAGGAGCACGGGCGCGGTGGTGGCCAGATGGATCGCCCCCAGCAAGTCGTCGGCCCGTCCCTGGGCCAGGCGCGCAAGCGTGTCGGCCGAAGCCGGCGCCACCAGCAGGGCGTCTGCCCAGCGCGCCAGGGCGATATGGTCCATGGCCGATTCCTCCGCCGGGTCGAGAAGCGCCGTGCGCACCGGTTCACCGCTCACCGCCTGCAGGGCCATGGGGGTGACGAAGTGGGCGCCCCCTTCCGTGAGCACCACGCGCACCGCCGCCCCCGCCTCGCGCAGCCGACGCACCAGCTCCGGGGCCTTGTAGGCGGCGATGGAGCCACTGACGCCCAGCAGGATGCGGGCGCCGGCGAGGGGGTCGGTGCCGGGCTGTCCGGGGGAGTCGCTCATGGCCGGGGAACCGCGGTGTCAGTCATCGTCGTCCGTGCCCGGGGCATTTTTCGTCCCGCCGCCGGGAAGCCGATCCAGGAGAAGACCCAGGAGCGCGCCGACGCCCAGGCCGGTCCAGCCCGCCGTTTCCGGGGGCAGCGGGATCACTCCGCCGCGCGCCAGGGCCCAGAGCCCCACGTAGGCCGCCAGGGCGAGCACCGCGGGCGGGATGAACCGGTCGAGGAGGCTGCTTACCGGATTGGACTGTGGATCGGGCATGCGGGTCTCCGGATCACGGAATGGTCACCATAGCAGGCCGGGCCAGACATGATAGAACATAAGCGTGATGAGTGCCGTAAGTACCAGGGTCATCACCAGGTTCAGCACCAGTCCCGCCCGCATCATGTGGACCTGCCGGAGGCGGCCGGAGCCGAAGGCGATGGCGTTGGGCGGGGTCGCCACCGGCAGGGCGAAGGCGAAGCTCGCCGCTACGCCGCCCGCCACCGCCAGGAACACCGCGGCGCCGGTCTCGGAGAGGTCCAGGGTGCCCGCCAGCAGGCCGCCCATGCCGATCAGCAGTGGCGCGATGATGGTGGCGGTGGCGGTATTGGAGGTGACCTCCGTGAGGAAGATCACCAGCAGCACCACCGCCCCCACGATGAGGACGATGGGCGTGCCCGTGAGCGCCTGGAAGAAGGTGTCGGCCACCCAGGCGGTGGCCCCGGTCCGGGCGAAGGCGTCGGCGAGGCAGATGCCGCCGCCGAACAGCAGAATGGTGCCCCAGTCGATGGCCGCCAGGTCATCCCATTCCATGGTGTCCGCGAGGACCAGGGCGGGGATGGCGGCCAGCCCGACCACCACATAGTAGAGCATCCCCTGGTGGCCGTGCGTGGTGCCGAGGAGGGTGGCGCCCTCGCCGCCGAACAGGGTGGTCTGGGCGGATTCCGGCAGCCAGCCCGCGGTCAGGAAGTCCAGGCCGCCGAGCACCCAGAGGCCCGCCGTGGCGGCGAAGATCCAGGCCACCCGCCGGCCGCGCGGCCCCAGCGGCCCTTCGTCGGCCAGACTCCGCTCCGCCTCGGCGCGGGCTTCGGCCACGTCCAGCTCCTCCGGTGGGTAGAGCCAGAAGGTAAGCAGGTACCAGGCCAGCGGCAGGGTGATCACGGCGATGGGCAGGCCGATCAGCAGCCAGTCGGCGAAGCCGATGGCGTAGCCCAGCAGCTTGTCCAGCTGGGCGGCCACCACCGTGTTGGGCGGGGTGCCGATGAGCGTGGCCACGCCGCCGATGGAGGCGCCGTAGGCGGTACCCAGGAGCATGGCCACCTGCATGTTGGTGAATCCCGCGGCGGGGTCGGCGTCCGTCCGCACGGCGTGGCGCCCCACCACCTGAGCCAGAATTCCCACGGCTATGGGCACCATCATGGCGGTGGTGGCGGTGTTGGACACCCACATGGACAGGACGGCGGTGGCCAGCATCATCGCCAGCACCAGCAGCCGGGGCGAGGTGCCCATCTCCGCCAGGATGCGCAGGGCGATACGGCGGTCGATGCCGTACTTCTGCAGGGCGTTGGCCAGCATGAATCCGGCTATGAACAGGAAGATCAGGTGGTTGGCGAAGCCGGCCAGGGCCGGATCGATGTCGCTGTACACCCCCAGCAGCGTGAGCAGCACCGGGATGGACAGGGCCGTCACCGCCAGAGGCAGGGCAGCGGTGATCCACAGGAATGCGGCGAAGAACAGCGTGGCCAGGGCGTACTGACCGCGCACGGACAGGTCGCCCGGCGTGGGCAGGGCGCAGATTACCGCGGTTCCCGCCGCGGCAGCGGCGAATAGCAGCAGGCGGCGCGCGGCGGGGGTGCTGGGCACGGACCTCCCCCTCTGTGGGAACATGCGGGACGGAAGAAAACGCCAAGAAGCGGAGAAATCGCCAAGAACCGCGAAGGGCTCAAGGATACAACCTCTTGTGCGGTTCGCACGAGGGGCTCTCGAATTGCCTTTCCGCCTTGGCGTACTGGGGGCATGGCGTTTTCTGTATCCTTTCCGGGCCTGCATCCCAAGGAAGACCCTAGGCATGGCCATCAAGAAAGCCCACGCCCAAACCCCCCTGGATACCCTCCGATCCGACCTGGAGGGCGAGGACCGCTTTTGCCGGGAACGGGCCCACTATCGCTACGTCCCGCCGCGGCCCGCCACCTACGGCGACCTGGACCTGGACCCGCGCATCGCCGAGGTGCTGGCCGCCCGGGGCATGGAGCGGGTCTACGCCCATCAGGCCGAGGGCGTGGCGGCGGCGCGGCGCGGCGAGCACGTGGTGGCCATGACCCCCACCGCCTCGGGAAAGAGCCTCATCTACAACCTTCCCGTGCTGGAGGCGGCGCTGGCGGATCCCGAGGCCCGGGCGCTGTACGTTTTTCCCCTGAAGGGCCTGGAGCAGGACCAGGTGGGCGGCCTGGACGCCCTCATGGAAGCGCTCGACCTGCACCCCGAGCCGGGACCCCGCGAGCGGACGCCGGTACGGGGCGCCGAGGTCTACGACGGTGATACGCCGGGGCACCGCCGCACCAAGATCCGACAACGGCTCCCCACGGCCCTGTTCACCAACCCGGACATGCTCCACCTGGGCCTGCTGCCCCACCACGACAAGTGGGCGAAGCTCTTCGCCAACCTGCGCTACGTGGTAGTGGACGAGATCCATACCTACCGTGGCGTGTTCGGGAGCCATGCCGCCCAGGTCTTCCGGCGCCTGCGCCGAGTGGCACGCCACTACGGTTCGGAGCCGCAGTTCATCGCTTGCTCTGCCACCATCGCCAATCCCGGCGAGCTGGCGGAGAGCCTCCTGGGCGTGTCGTGCACCGCGGTAACCGATAGCGGCGCCCCGAGCGGCGGCAAGCACTTCTACTTCGTGAACCCCCAGGCCAGCCCCTACACCACCGCCACCGACCTGTTCCTGCGCTGCCTGGAGACGGGGCTCAAGTCCATCGCCTTCACCCGCGCCCGGCGTGCCACGGAGCTGGTCTACCAGTGGGCGGCGGAGCGCGGCGGCGCCCTGGCCGAGCGCATCAGCCCCTACCGGGCCGGCTTCCTCCCCGGCGAGCGCCGGGCCATCGAGCAGCGCCTGTTCTCCGGGGAGCTGGATGGCGTCATCTCCACCTCCGCCCTGGAGCTGGGCGTGGACATCGGCGAGCTGGATGCCTGCGTTCTGGTGGGCTATCCGGGCTCGGTGGCGAGCACCTGGCAGCGCGCCGGGCGGGTGGGTCGGCGCGGGGAGGATGCGGTGATTTTCCTGGTGGCCGGCAACGACGCCCTGGACCAGTACTTCATGCGCCACCCGGAGACGTTTTTTGAGCGCAGCCACGAGGCCGTGGTGGTGGACCCGGCGAATCCCCGCCTGCTCGGTCAGCATTTGCCCTGCGCCGCCGCCGAGCTGCCCCTGGGCGCCGACGACCCGGTCTACATCGGCGACGACCCCGACGGCTTCCGGGGGGCGCTGGCCGACCTGGAGGCCGGCGGCGACCTGCGCCGGGAGGGTGCGGCCTGGTATTCCGCCCTGCCCGGCCCGCAGCGGGCGGTGGGCATCCGGTCCATCGGTCCTGCCTTCCGCATCCTGGACGAGGCGGGCAAGCCCCTGGGCGACCTGGATGGCGACCGGGTGCTGCGCGAGGCCTTCCCCGGTGCCGTTTACCTGCACCGGGGCCGCAACCACCGCATCCTCGAGCTGAACCTGGAAGGGCGCTACGCCGTGGCGCGGCCGGAAAAGGTCCACTACTACACCCGCGCCTTGTCCGACGAGGATACCGAGGTCCGGGAAGTCCGGCGCCGCCGGCGTGGCAATCGGCTGATCCCGCATTGGGGCGACCTGCGCATCACGCGGCGGGTTACCGGCTACGAGCGCCGCCGCACCAATGACGGCAAGCGCATCGGCACCCACAATCTGGACCTGCCCCCCACCACTTTCGACACGGAGGGCCTGTGGCTGCCGGTGACGGGGGCGGCGCAGTCCGCCGTACGGGAAGCGGGCGGGGACCTGCCCGGGGCCCTGCACGCGGCCGAGCACGCCATCATCAAGATGCTGCCGCTGTTCGCCCTGTGTGACGCCACCGACGTGGGCGGCGTCAGCTACCCCCTCTTTCCGCCCCTGGGCGGTCCGGCGATCTTCGTCTACGACGGCTACGAGGGCGGCATCGGATTTTCGAGGCGCGGTTTCGAGACCCTTGGCGACTGGCTCACCGCCACCCTCCACGCCCTGCGTGCGTGCCCCTGCCAAGCAGGGTGTCCTTCCTGCGTGCAGGATCCCCAGTGCGGCAACGCCAACGAGCCCTTGGACAAGGGAGGTGCCGTGGCCCTGCTAGCCCATTGGCTGGGGAGTGCACCGCCGGATCGGTCTCGCGGAGTCAGCTGAGTGATTCGCCGCAGAAGTACGGGCCCAGTCCCAGCATGAACAGATAGTTGCCCCACAGGGCATGCTCCACCGCGGCCTGCGGAATAGAGCCGCTGCGCGGATGGGTGCTGGCAAACAGCAGGTCTCCGGCGGCGGTCCATTCCCTTGGGTGCTCCCCCTCAGGTCTGGTCCGGACCGATCCAGCGATGGGCGCGGGGCGGGTGGGCGTTTTCCAGGGCTTCCAGCAGGCCGGCGGCATCGGGGGCCACCTCCAGAAGGGCCCGCTGCTCCGGCCGCAGGAATCCCTCGGTGACCGTCTCGTCGAGGAAGTGGGTCAGGGGATCGTAGAACCCGGCGGCGTTGAGCAGCCCGCAGGGCTTGGCGTGCAGGCCGAGCTGGGCCCAGGTGAAGACCTCGAAGAGCTCCTCCAGGGTGCCGATTCCGCCGGGCAGCGCGATGAAGGCGTCGGCGAGCTCCGCCATGCGCGCCTTGCGGGCGTGCATGGAGCCCACCACTTCCAGCTCCGGTAAACGCTCATGGGCCAGCTCCAGGGTGCGCAGCGCCTCGGGGATCACCCCGATCACCTCGCCGCCGGCGCGCAGCGTCGCGTCCGCCAGAACACCCATGAGGCCGGTATGTCCGCCTCCGTAGACCAGCCCCATGCCCCGCTGGGCCAGCAGTCCGCCGAGGGCATCCGCTGCTTCCGCATAGGCGGGCCGATGTCCGGCTCCGGAGCCGGCGAAAACGCAGATCCGTTCCATATCGCCGCTTTCCAAAGGTTGGTTGGTGCCGTTCAGCCCCGATTATCCGGGATCATGCGGAGCCTGTACCAGCACCACAAAAACAGCGGCAGGATGTCCGCCAGATTGGGATGCCAGATCCGGGAGGTGCTCTGCGGCCCGGCCCGAAACCGGGCCCGGGGGCGCTGTGCATCCTCAAAGCCAGAACTGGGGGTACCGGCGGCCGCGGGAGAGGTTGTTCACCAGCAGGCCAACCACCAGCATGAGTACCGCCCCCGAGCCGGCGGGGATCAGGGCGAACAGGTAGCCCAGCTCGTGGATCCGCTCGCTGCCGATCACCGCGATAAGCGCCGTGGCGCCTCCCGGCGGGTGCAGCGTGCGGGTGGCGTGCATGACCGCGATGGCTGTTGCCACCGCCGCCGGAACCGCCAGCTGGGGCATGTCGCCGAGCAGCTGGAAGCAGGCCACGCCCACCACCGCCGAGAGCACGTGCCCGCCCACCAGATTGCGGGGCTGGCCCAGGGGGCTGCGGATGGCGCCGAAAACCAGCACCGCCGAGGCCCCGAAGGAGCCGATCAGCAGCGTCAGATCGCTTTGGGCCATGATCCGCGCGTGCAGAACGGCGATGAGGGCCATGCCGAGGAAGGAGCCCAGCCATGACCAGCCGATCTCCGCCAGGGGCGGGCGGGGCGGGCCGTGGCCGGTGCCCCGCATTTTCAGGACATAAACGAGCAGTCGCCGGAAGGGCCGCGCCTTCCGCGAGAGGATTCCCTGCATGGGTGGTATGTTCCTAGGAGGTATCGGCTCCGGCGCGGAAGGCGGTCAAGACCGACTGCACCAGGTCCCAGCGGGACACCAGGCCGATCAGCCGGTCCTGGTGGTCCACCACGGGGAGGCGGTTCACCGTCCATTCGGCGAAGCGGGCAGCGATCTCCGGAAGCGGGGCATCCTCCTCCAGCGTGACCACCTGCGGAGTCATGATGTCTTCCGCCACATGGGCGTATCCATGCGCCGCCGAGCCGGCCTCGTCCACAACGCCGGCGGCCGGAAGGATCTCGATGACGGTGCGGCCGTCCTCCTCCCGGGCGTGGGTGACGAAGTCGTGCTCGGAGATGATGCCCGCCACCCGCCCGGATTCGTCCACCACCGGCAGGCCGGATATCCGGTGCTTCACCATCAGGGCGGTGACCTCTGGCAGTGGGGTGTCGCGTTGCACGGTCACCACGGACCGGGCGATGACGTCCCGGGCCTTCATGGCCCCGGCCAGGCGCTCAACGGCGTGCCGGAAGGCCAGGTGATAGATCTCCCGGAAGTCCGACGAGGTGATATCGATATAGGCGGGAATGGATCCCATGGCCGCCTGGATGTCCGACTCGGTGAGCTCCAGCTCCAGGGGCGGCCAGCCGCCTTCTTCCGTTGCCATAAGCAGAATATTTCCGAGTAATTTAATCTGGTTAAAATTATACAACTTTTATCCGGATGTGCCACCCGCCCCGCGAGGCGGAGGACAACCGGACAGCCCGGAGGCGGGGCGGGTGCCCCTCGCGCCATGGGTGCCGTCCCCATCTCGCCGCGCGCAAGGAGCGTGCTAGGCTGCCGGAGACCATACGGAGATCGATGAAAAGGGGGAGGAATGGCCATTACCGACTGGCCGGCGGAGGACCGGCCGAGGGAGAAGCTGGCGGACCGGGGTCCGGAGGCGCTTACCGATGCCGAGCTGCTCGCCATTTTCCTGCGCACGGGCAGCAGGGGTCGCTCCGCGGTGGATCTGGCACGGGACCTGCTCGACCGGTTCGGCGGGCTCCGGCCGCTGCTGGCGGCCGACGAGGCGGCGTTCTGCGCGGCGCCCGGCCTGGGGGCTGCCAAGTACGTGCAGCTCCGGGCGGTGACGGAGATGACGCGCCGCTACCTCGCCGAGGGGCTGTTCCGGGAAGAGCCCATCGAATCTTCCCGGGCGGCGCGCGAGTACCTCACCGCCCGGCTGCGCGAGCGCGCCCGCGAGGTGTTCGCGGCGCTGTTCCTGGATACCCGGCACCGGGTGATGGCCTTCGAGGAGCTTTTCCAGGGCACCATCGACGGCGCGGCGGTGCATCCGCGCGAGCTGGTCAAACGGGCCCTGCACCACAACGCCGCCGCGGTGATCGTGGCCCATAACCACCCTTCCGGGGTGGCGGAGCCCAGCGCCGAGGACGAGCGGCTGACGGCCCGCCTGCGCCAGGCCCTGGAGCTGGTGGAGGTGCGCCTCCTGGACCACTTCGTCATCGGCGACGGCGAGGCGGCCTCCTTCGCCCAGCGTGGCCTGCTGTAGCGAAGCCGGACGGGGCGCGGGACGTTCACGCGGCGTGCACGGGGGGTCGGTGATGGACCGAGGCATCCGGCTGGGCTCGGTGGCGGGCATCGAGGTCCACATGGACTGGAGCCTGCTCGTCATCTTCCTGTTGATCCTGGTGAGTCTGGGAGCAGTCTCCTTCCCGGCACTGCATCCCCAGTGGTCCCCGGCCACCAGCTGGCTGGTCGCGTTCGTGGCGGCCGTGCTGTTCTTCACCTCGGTCTTCCTGCACGAGCTTTCCCATGCCCTGGTAGGCCGCGCGTACGGCATCACCGTGCGCCGGATCACGCTGTTCATCTTCGGCGGCCTGGCCCACATGGAGGACGAGCCCAGGCACTGGCGCGGTGAGCTGTTCATGGCGGGCGCGGGGCCCCTCACCAGCCTGGCGCTGGGGGCGGGCTTCCTGGTGCTCGGGGTGCTGGGTGCTGGA
This sequence comes from Thiohalorhabdus sp. Cl-TMA, assembly GCF_041821045.1. Taxonomy (NCBI): domain Bacteria; kingdom Pseudomonadati; phylum Pseudomonadota; class Gammaproteobacteria; order Thiohalorhabdales; family Thiohalorhabdaceae; genus Thiohalorhabdus; species Thiohalorhabdus methylotrophus. The sequence goes on from NZ_JBGUAW010000002.1 coordinate 57,085, forward strand.
CCGGAGGGCCTGGATCCCGAGCGGCCGCGCGAGAGCCTGGCGCGGCTGGGTCCGGTGACCACCTTGCTGTTCTGGCTCGGTCCGGTGAACATCATCCTCGGCGTCTTCAATCTGGTCCCCGGCTTCCCCCTGGACGGCGGCCGCATGCTGCGGGCGGTGATGTGGGGCATGACCGGCAGCCTGCGCCGGGCCACGCGGTGGGCCTCCCGGGCCGGGCAGGGGTTCGCCTGGCTCCTGATCCTCTCCGGTGTAACCATGATCCTGGGGGCGCGCCTGCCTGTCTTCGGCGGCGGGCCGATCAATGGCCTGTGGCTGGCCTTCATCGGATGGTTCCTGAATACGGCTGCCCTGGCGAGCTACCGGCAGATCCTGGTGCGCGAGGCCCTTCACGACGTGCCGGTGCAACGGCTCATGCAGGCCGACCCGGTCACGGTGTCCCCGGGCATGTCCCTGCGGGATCTAGCCGAGGGGCCGTTCCGGGAATCGGCCCAGCGGGTCTTCCCGGTGGTGGAGGAAGGGCGCTTGGTGGGGCTTGTGGGCAGGCCGGAGGTGCGCGAGCGGGATCCGGAGGAACGGGAGGGGCTCCGCGTGGCCGAGATCATGGTCCCGGAGGAGCGCGTGGCGCGGGTCCGGTTGCGGCAGGATGCCCAGGAGGCCATGCGCGAGCTGGCCCGGGCAGGGGTGAACCAGCTTCCCGTGGTGGAGGACGGCCGGCTGCGGGGGCTGATCCGGCGGAAGGACCTGCTGCACTGGCTGGTGGTCTACGGGGACCCCGAGCTGGCGGCCGCCCTGGAGCGCGACACCTAGCCGTCCTCGGGCAGGGGGCCGGCCCGCTTCTGCAGCCGCCGTTCCGGCCCCACCACCAGGCGGTCCAGCCCGCGATCCGTGGGGGGAAGCAGGAACAGCCGCAGAAGGAGGCGATAGACCTCGCCGCGCGGCACCTTGACGGTGTCCCGGGCATCCAGGATGCGCTCGGGTCGGGCCTCGATCCGGTCCAGGGTGCGCTTGGCCAGCGCCGCCGGCAGGGCGGCCGCCGCCCGGCGCCGGATCCAGCGGTGCGGCAGGTGGTGGAAGAACTCCAGGCCCTCCTCCAGGTCCGCGCGGGCGGCGGCGATCTGGGTGTTCAGGAAGGGCCGCATGCGGCCGATCATGTCCGGAAAGTACAGGTCGCGCGGTTCCAGGCCGCAGGCGGCCAGGCCGTTCGCCGGCAGGTAGCAGCGCCCACGGCGGATGTCCTTGGCGAGGTCCCGCAGCACGTTCACCCGCTGGAGGGCCTTGCCCAGATGGATGCCGGCCCGCTCCAGGCTCTGCACATCCAGCCCGGTGAACCGGTGCGAGGTGGTTCCCAGCTCCAGGGCCCAGTACCCGCCCACGCAGCCGGCGTTGCCGTACAGGTAGGCGTCGAGGGCGGCCTCGTCGGGCAAGGCCACCACCCGCCCGCCGGTATCGGCGAACCGCTCCAGATCGTCCCGCATGGCCCGGATCAGGGTGCACGCCACCTGCCCGGCCCGCTTGCGCGCCGGGACCTCCATCTCGCTCACCCAACGGGCCATGTCCGGAAGGCCGGCGAGCAGGATGCGCTCCTCCGGGCTACCGCCCGGTCCCAACGGCGCGGGCTCCAGGGTGATGGGCGCACCCTGCGCCAGCCGGCCGGCGGCCGCCTCCAGGGCTGCCAGGGTCTCCCCGCGCGCTTCGGGGTCCACCGCGTCGGTGTCGGCCACCGTGTCCGCCGCGCGGGCGAACAGGTAGGCGCGGGCGAAGTGCTCCCGCATGGCGCGGGGCAGAAGCCGCAGGCTGAGCGCGAAGGAGCGCGCCAGAACCTCCAGCAATTCCTCCGGTTTTCGCTCCAGCCCCCCCTTCATGGCCGGGGAATCAGCACTTTTGTCCGAAATAGCCGCCCTTCTCCCGGAAGTAGGTGCGAAGTTGGGTTTCGAAGTCGGCCGGTACCGAGCCCGGAATGCTCGCCCGCTCCGCCAGGGCTTCCCACCAAGCGCGGATGCGCGGGAAATCCCCGTAGTCCGGAAGGTCCACGATCCGCTCCAGGATGGCGAAGCGCTGCAGGAGCGGGGCGTAGGCGGCGTCCACCAGGGAAAAGGTGTCGCCGTTGAAGTAGGGACCCCGGACGGCCTGCTCGAGCTTGGCCAGCCGGTGCTCCGCCTGGTGCCACTTGTCCTCGAACTGCTTGGCGTCCTCGGCGATCATCATGTGGAACTGGTCGAATATCAGGTTCTCGCCCAGGGCGATCCAGGCCCGGTTATGGGCGCGGCGCACCGGGTCCTCCGGGTGCAGGTCGCCGTCGGTGACCTCGTTGACGAATTCGTTGATGACCGCGGATTCGAAGATCACCTCCGAATCGTCCACCCGGATCACCGGCACCTTGCCCTCGGGACTGATGGCCAGGAACCAGTCCGGCTTGTCCGCCAGATCGATATAGGTCGTGGAAAACGCCGCTTCCTTCTCCAGCAGGGTGATGATGGATCGCTGGACGAAGGGGCAGATGGGGAAGCTGATGAGCTCGAGCTTCATGGGCGTTGAACCTCCTTCGAAATCCCAGTCAGTTTAGGGACAAACGGGGCGGTTGCCCACCCCGGTCGGCAGCGGGGAGCCGGATCGCTACAATAGGGCTTCCCCCTGACCCCATCCCCGGAGGAGACCCGGTTTGAAGATCGCCACCTGGAACGTGAATTCCATTCGGACCCGCAAGGAGCACGTGAAGGCCTTTCTGCAGGAGTACGGCCCCGATGTCCTGGCCCTGCAGGAGACCAAGGTGACGGATGACCAGTTTCCCGCCGGGTTCTTCGCCGAAGCGGGCTACCACGCCACCGTGTTCGGCCAGAAGACCTATAACGGCGTGGCCTTCCTGGCCCGGGAGGAGCCCCACGCGGCCACCGAGGTGGCCCGGGGCTTCCCCGCGGACGGGGAGGACGCCCATTCGCGCCTGATCGCCGCCCGCTTCGGGCCGCTGGTGCTGGTGAATATCTACTTGCCCAACGGCTCCGAGGTGGGGTCGGAGAAGTACACCTACAAGCTCGACTGGATGCGGCGGCTCCGGGCCTGGCTGGACGAGACCTGCGATCCGGCCGATCCGGTAGTGCTGGTGGGCGACTTCAACGTCGCCCCCGAGGACCGTGACGTATACGATCCGGAGGCCTGGCGGGGCCGGGTGCTGTTCTCCGAGCCCGAGAAGGAGGCGCTGGAGACCATCCGGGCCTGGGGCTTCACGGACTGCTTCCGTCTCCACCACGAGGAGGCCGGCCTGTTCTCCTGGTGGGACTACCGCATGAACCAGTTCCGCCGCGGCATGGGCCTGCGCATCGACCATATCTGGGCCAGCAAGCCCGCCGCCGAGGCCTGCACCGCGTGCGATATCTTTGTCGAGCCACGTCGTTGGGAGCGGCCCTCCGACCACGCGCCGGTGGTGGCGGAGCTGAATCTCTGAGTCCTGACCAGGCATAGACAGAAAAGAAAACGCCAAGGCGCCAAGAAGCGGAGGAAAAACCTAAAGGCTGGTTTGCCTTTCGATTCCTCACTTCCTTGGCGCCTTGGCTACTTGGCGTTTTCTCCCGTCGCCTGTTGCGCCTCTTGTACGGCGAAGGCGCTCATGTTCACCACGTCGGTGGCCGAGGCGCCCCATTCCACGATCTGCACCGGCTTCTCCATGCCCACCAGGATCGGCCCCACCGCCTGGGCGCGGCCCAGGTGCATGAGGAGCTTGTAGGCGGCGTTGCCGGCGTCCAGGTCGGGGAACAGCAGGACGTTGGCGCCCCTCGACAGCTTCGAGAAGGGGAACAGGCCGGCCAGCAGGTCCGGCTCCACGGCAGCGTCCGCCTGCATCTCGCCCTCCACCTCCATGTCCGGGTGCTCCTCGTGGAGCAGCGCCACCGCGTCGCGGACCTTCTGGGCCCGGGGCGAGCGCGAGGTGCCGAAATTGGAGAAGGAAAGCATGGCGATGCGGGGCTCCATGCCGAGATGGCGGACCAGCCCCTCGGCCTCCACCGCCATCCGGGCCAGCTCCTCCGCCGAGGGGTCGATGTTTACCGTGGTGTCCCCCAGGAAGTAGATGCGCTCGCCGACGAACAGCATGTGCATGCCGAACACCCGGCGGTGGGGGATGATCTGCAGCGAGGGCCGCAGCAAGGTGGCATAGTGGTTCTCCACGCCGCCCACCAGGGCGTCGGCGTCGCCGCGCCGCATCATCATGGCCGCGAACCGGAACGGGTCGATGCGCATGGCCCGGCGGGCATCGCGCAGGCTCATGCCCTTGCGCCCCCGCAGGGTATGCAGATCGGCGATGTAATCCTCGATGCCGGCGAACCCCGCCGGGTCGATGATCTCCAGGCCCTCGGCCGCCACGCCTTCCTCGGCGAGGCGCTCCCGGATGATCCGTTCCCGGCCCACGAGCACGGGAACGGCCAGGCCGTCCTCGCGCACCGCGTCTGCGGCGCGCAGGATGGTGCGGTTCTCCCCTTCCGGGTAGACCACCCGCTTGGGGGCGCGGTGGGCCCGGCGCATGACCTTGCGCATCACCAGCATGGAGCGGTCGAGCAGGCCCTCGAGCTGGGCGGCGTACTCCGTGGATTCCGGGACGGCGACCGTGGCTGCTCCCGTCTCCGTCGCCGCCCGGGCCACCGCCGGTGGCACCCATTGGATGAGGCGCGGGTCCAGTGGCTTGGGGATGAAATAGTCGGGGCCGAAGGTGAGCCGGTCCACGTCGTAGGCCTGCGCCACCTCGTCGGGCACCGGCTCCCGGGCCAGGGCGGCCAGCGCCCGCGCCGCGGCGAGCTGCATCTCGGTGTTGATCTCCCGGGCGCGGATGTCCAGGGCGCCACGGAATATGAAGGGGAAGCCCAGGACGTTGTTCACCTGGTTGGGGTAGTCGGAGCGGCCCGTGGCCATGATCAGGTCGTCCCGAACCGCGCGGGCCTCCTCGGGGAGAATCTCCGGGTCCGGGTTGGCCAGGGCGAACACGATGGGCCGGGGTGCCAGGGCCTCGATGTGCCGGGGCTGGAGGACGCCGCCCACGGAGACGCCGATGACCACGTCCGCCCCCGTCAGGGCGTCCTCCAGGGTGCGCGCGGGCGTGTCGGCGGCGAACTCCGCCTTGTAGCGGTCCATGTCCGCCTCGCGCCCGGCGTGGACCACGCCGTGCTGGTCGGCGAGCAGCAGGTTTTCCCGGCGCGCACCCAGCGCCAGTAGCAGCCGCAGGGTGGCGATGCCCGCGGAGCCGGCGCCGATGCAGACGATGCGGGTGGTGGCGATGTCCTTGCCCTGCAGCTCCAGGGCGTTGATCAGCCCCGCGGCGATGATGATGGCGGTGCCGTGCTGGTCGTCGTGGAAGACCGGGATGTCCATGCGCGCCTTTAGCTCCTCCTCGATGCGGAAGCAGTGGGGCGCGGCGATGTCCTCCAGGTTGATGCCGCCGAAGGTGGGCTCCAGGCGGGCCACCGTGTCGATGAAGGTGTCCGGATCCTCGGCGCTCACCTCCAGGTCGAAGACGTCGATGTGGGCGAAGCGCTTGAACAGCACCGCCTTGCCCTCCATGACCGGCTTGGCGGCCAGGGGGCCCACGTCGCCGAGGCCGAGGACCGCGGTGCCGTTGGTGATCACGCCCACCAGATTGGCCCGGCTGGTGTAGTCGTAGGCGGTGGGCGGGTCGGCGTGGATGGCCCGCACCGGCTCGGCCACCCCGGGGGTATAGGCGAGGGAGAGGTCGCCCTGGGTGGCGCAGGATTTGGTGGGCTCCACCTCCACTTTCCCGGGGCGGGGCTGGGAATGATAGCGCAGGGCGTCGGCGCGGAAGGAATCCTGACTGGACATGGTGCTCCGTTGCTCCGTGGGGTCACGGTAGATAGATGCGGCGATCCTCGAAACCGGCTTGTTCCAGAGCCTCCACCGCCACCGGCACCTGGGCCGCCGGAAGGGTGATCACCAGGACGGTGCCGCCGTCGGTGATATGGGTCTGCCAGAAGGGGGCATCCTCCCTGGGCACGCCCAGCTCCTCCAGCTTGCGGGTCTGGTCGCCGTGGAACAGATCCAGGTAGAAACGGGCGAACCAGCCCCACACGGCGCCGATGGCCACCACCCCGGGGAGCCACATCCAATGGAACCCGGTGGTCCAGAGCAGTAGCCCCAGCGGCAGGGAATACAGGGCGCCACGTCGGGCCCAGTGCCAGGGCGAGGTGAGCCGGGTGAAGTGCTCCGGGGCCTGCTCGGCGTCTACGCCGCCGGGAAGCTGCTGGTGGAAGACCCGGATGTGCCGGCCCTCGATGCCGGCCTCGGTGAGGGCGGTAACGGCCCGTCCCGCCGTCTCCAGGTCTGCGGCGGTCAGGACCACGCGGTGGCTGAGCTCGCCGTGCTCGTTCATCGCACCGACTCGATCTGGACGGGGTGGCGGAGACGGATCGAGGGCGTGCCGTCGTGCAGATGGATCCAGCCACGTACCACCATGATGCGCCTCTCCATATTGGCGGGCGCCTTGCCGGCGCCGGTGAAGGCGTCCCGGCTGTCCTTGCGCAGGATGGCGACGAAATCTTCCGCAAAGTGGAGATAGATGTATTTGCGGGCCGTTTCGACCCTGGCCACCCGGCCCCGGATCCGGTGGAAGGCATTGCGCAGGTCACGGGCGCGGGCGGCGGGCTGGACCCCGTAACGGGGTCGGGACCAGATGCCGCGTCCCGCCCGCCGGGCCTCGCGCTCGGCGGCGAAATAGCGCTCCAGCCGGGAGAGATTGGGCGGTTTGACCACGGCGTGGGCGTGGCCCCGACGCAGCAGCAGGGCATTGACGTTGGCGCCCCCCGCCGTGTGCACGTGGGCCAGGGTGCGGTCGTACTTGTCCTTTTTCTCCGGGCCCAGCTCCAGGCGCACCTTCTTTTCCGCCAGGAAACGGCGCAGGAAGCGCTGGGCCTCGGGACCGCCGGGCTCGGCCGGATCGTCGCGGTGCGCCACCTCGGGGGTGTTTATGCCGATGAGGCGGACCTTGGTGCCGTCGGCGAGGTGGATGGTGTCCCCGTCGGGAATCCACTCCACGGCACGCCATTCGCCGCCGCCGGATTTCCGGGCCCGGCCTATGGGCTCGGCGCCCGGGGGCGGGCGGTCGCCGTAGTGCACGGTGCCCCGGTCATCCACCCAGCGATAGGCGGTGCCCTCCGCGGCAGCCGCTGAAGCGGCCGGGGGAAGGAGGCCCAGGACCAAAAAAAGGGCGCCCGCCGGCGCCCTTCTCGACATCCGCATCCCGCCGGGAGTCGGCTGTCAGCTGCCGGCGCTCTGGCCGTACTTGCGGCGGAACTTCTCCACCCGGCCGGCGGTGTCCACGATCTTCTGCTGCCCGGTGAAGAAGGGGTGACAGGACGAGCACACGTCCACGTGGATATCGCCCACCGTGGTCCGGGTCTCGAAGCTGTGCCCGCAGGCGCAGCTCACCGTGGCGGTTTGGTATTCGGGATGGATCCCTTCCTTCATCGCAGGGCCCTCGAAATGCTGGAAACGCCGTTGGAAAAGCTGGATAGCTTATAAGGGATTGCGGTTTTTCGCAAGTCAGCGGTTCATGCTGGCGAAGAAATCCTCGTTGTCCTTGGTGGCCTTGAGCTTCTCCTGCAGGAATTCCATGGCCTCGTTGGAATCCATGGGGTGCAGCAGCTTGCGCAGGATCTGGGTCTTCTGCAGCTCCTCCTGGTTCATGAGGAGCTCCTCGCGGCGGGTGCCGGAGCGGTTGATGTTGATGGCCGGATACAGGCGCTTCTCGGACATCTTGCGGTCCAGGTGGAGCTCCAGGTTGCCGGTACCCTTGAACTCCTCGAAGATCACCTCGTCCATGCGCGAGCCCGTATCCACCAGCGCCGTGGCCATTATGGTCAGGCTGCCGCCCTCCTCGATGTTGCGGGCCGCGCCGAAGAAGCGCTTGGGCTTGTGCAGGGCGTTGGCGTCCACACCACCGGTGAGCACCTTGCCGGAGCTCGGCACCGTGGTGTTGTAGGCGCGGGCCAGACGGGTGATGGAGTCGAGCAGGATCACCACGTCGTTCTTGTGCTCCACCAGACGCTTGGCCTTCTCGATGACGATCTCCGCCACCTGGGTGTGGCGCTGGGCGGGCTCGTCGAAGGTGGAGGAGACCACCTCGCCGCGCACCGAGCGCTGCATCTCCGTCACCTCCTCGGGCCGCTCGTCGATGAGCAGCACGATGAGGTAGCACTCCGGGTTGTTGGCGGTGATGGAGTGGGCGATGGACTGCAGCATCATGGTCTTGCCCGCCTTGGGCGGGGAGACCAGGAGGCCGCGCTGCCCTTTGCCCACCGGCGCCACCAGGTCGATGATCCGCCCGGTCAGATCCTTCGGGTCGCTGTTCTCCACCTCCATGCGCAGCCGCTCGTCGGGAAACAGCGGCGTGAGGTTGTCGAGGAGCACCTTGTGCTTGGTGTTCTCCGGCGCCTCGAAGTTGATCTGCTCCACCTTGAGGAGGGCGAAGTAGCGCTCGCTGTCCTTGGGCGGGCGGATCTGGCCGGCCACCGTGTCGCCCACGCGCAGGTTGAAGCGCCGGATCTGACTCGGCGACACGTAGATGTCGTCGGGGCCCGCCTGATAGGAGGCGTCCGCCGCCCGCAGGAAGCCGAAGCCGTCAGAGAGGATCTCCAGGACCCCCTCGCCATAGATGTTCTCTCCCTGCTTGGCCCGGGCCTTGAGGATGTTGAAGATCAGGTCCTGCTTGCGCAGGCGGCCTACACCTTCGATTCCCATTTCCTGGGCCAGCTCGTTGAGGTCGTAGGCGGTTTGTGCCTTTAGATCATTGAGGTTCATGAGTGCGATTCGGTCCTGACTGCGTTTCCTGGGTAGCGAGGGGGTTTGGGTTGGCGAATCGGGAGTGATCTCAGCTAGGGCATGGCCGCACGCGGCGGCGGAGGAAGCGACGCATGGGTGGCGCCACTTCAAGGTATGGTTCAACAATACGGCAACCCAGGGATTGGCGGAGACTCCTGGTGGCTCCGGTCAATCCCCGTAAGCCGGGTCGTCTTTCGCTTGCTGCTATCGGGGCCGCGGGTTGCGTGGCGAGCCGGTCCTGGCGCTGGCTACGTTGCCCTTCGGCCCCGGTTCCTGGATCCGGGTCGGGGGCCGGGCTCCGTTCCCGGAGGAGCGGAAGCCCAACGACGATCCTACAGGTTTTCCTCGACGAAGGCCTGCAGCTGGGCCTTGGACAGCGCGCCCACCTTGGTGGCCTCCACATTGCCGCCCTTGAACAGCATCAAGGTGGGGATCCCGCGCACGCCGTACTTGGGGGGCGTGTTGGGGTTCTCGTCGATATTCAGCTTGGCAACTTTCAGCTTGTCGGCGTACTCGTCCGATACCTCGTCGAGGATCGGCGCGGTCATCTTGCAGGGACCGCACCATTCGGCCCAATAATCCACCAGCACCGGCTTGTCAGAGTTCAGCACCTCCTGTTCGAAAGTGCCATCGGTGACATCCAGAGTCGAGCTCATCCCTTCCTCCTGCGCTGGACCGGACGTATAGGGATATTTAACCGTCCGATCGCCGTTTCGGTAAAGGGGGCGCAGCCTGCCGCCGGCCCCCTATCGGGCCGCGGGGCTTGGTCAATGTAAGGGGGTCGCAGTCGGCGGTCAACCCTACCGGAATGGGTGGGCCCCTGTCATTCGCGGGACCTAGCCTCCACGGCTTCCTGGAGGTGCATGGCGTCTAGGATAGCATTTCCCCCTTGGACCGCCGTGAAGAAAACGAAGTTCGCGCGCCCCGCCCGGCCGCGCCGAACCAGGTACTCCGCGAGCCTGTCCAGGCTTTCCGGAGAATAGCGTCCGGGACCCCCGAGGCGGTAGTAGACGGCTCCCGGGGCACGCTCCCCCGGCCCGGGCCGGGCCTCCGTCAGGATCTCGGCGGTGCCGTCCAGGTGCAGGGTCCGGGGCCAGAAGGCGGCCGCCCGGGTCGGCGGCTTCTGCGGCCAGACCAGGACCGCCAGCTTGTCGCCCAAAGGCTCCAAGAGCCGCGCGAGGGGGGCCGGGTCCCGGCCGGCGGCCAGACGACGGCCCCACTCGCCCGTCAGGGAGAGGCTGAGGGTGGCGTCCTCGAGGGTCTCCTCGTCCCAGAAAGCCACCGTTTCCGCGTCCGGTGGCTCGGCGAGGGGCGGAATTTCCAGGGCATGGAACTGGGTGGTGTAGTACTCCAGCATCCAGTCTTCCGGTAGATCCTCCGGATAAAAGCCGCTGGCGTCCTCGGGGAGTACCCAGCCCCGTGTGCCGATATGAATGCCGCTTTCCCGCCGATCCATGCGGTCTCTTCTCTCCCGTACGCGGAATGGGTAAAGGAGTCATGCGCACTTTGCTATAGTGATCTGTTCGGATTCTAGCAAGCGTCGCCCGGTCTGTACCGGATGGCGAAAGTGCTCCATTCTCCTGAAGCGCGGAGGTTTCTCCCGATGAAAGCGCTGTTGAAGCGGCGGCACGGCGGCGACCCGGATGCGGGGCGGCGGGGGCTCCTGCGCGGGCTGGCGGGCACGGTTGGCGGCGGCCTCCTGGCCCTGAGCGGCACGCGCTCGGCCCCCGCCCAGCAGGACGATCTCGCCTTCCCCGGCGACGAGCCGGACGTGAAGGTACTCTACCAGCTCAATCACGCCGAGCCCGAGTACCAGCGGCATATCGTGCACAGTGCCTCCGTGGTGCTGAAGCACTATAATAACCATGTGGCCATCGTGCTCGAATGCTTCGGTCCGGGGATCCACCTCCTGCTCAAGGAGCCGCAGCGGCCGGTGGATCCCGGGCTCCGCGAGCGGGTGCGCAGCCTCTCCGCCTACGGCGTCAAGTTCCACGCCTGCGGGGAGACGCTCAAGGCGCTGGATCTCGGCAAGGAGGCCCTGATCGACGAGGCCGTCTACGTGGCCAGCGGCGTCGTCGATATGGTGGAGCTGCAGCGCAACAAGGGATACACCTACGTGGCCTGGTGAGGCCGGGAGGAGTCGAGCCGTGGTGGGCAAGATCATACTGGCCGTGGGTGCCGTTTCCGTCGTGGCGGGCGGCGTGGGCGGTTTCCTGACCGGGTTCCAATCCCCCGTGTATGCGCTGGTCCCCGTGGGCCTGCTACTGCTCATGGTTGGTATGGTGCAGTCCCTGAACACCTCGGACTGAAGCCGTCGCTGCGGAGGCCGCCATGCCGACCCTCTACCACTACCCCTTCTGCCCGCCCGCCCAGCGGGTGCGTCTGGCGCTGGGCGCCAAGGGGGTGGAAGCCGAGCAGATCGCCCTGCCCTACACCGACCTGGAAACCCCCATCGAGCTGGCGGGGAAGAAGCAGCTTCCCGTCTATGTATCGGACTCGGGAGAAGCCCTGCTCGAATCGGAGACCATCCTCCGCCGTCTGGAGGAGGAGCGGCCCGAGCCGCCCCTGTTCGAGGATGCGGTAGGCCCGGCGGATTACGAAGCGCTCAAGCGCTGGATGGGGGAGCTGGAGGTCCTGGTGGATCGGCTGCGGGGGCCGACCCAGCTCGGCTACAGCGGTCTGGGCGATGACGAGGAGGCCGCCGAGTACTTCCGCCGCCAGGTGGAGCACCGCCACGGTGCCCGGCTGGAGGAGCTGGTGAACGCCCGCTACGCCGACTACCGGCAGTTCGAGGCCGCCGCGGAGCTGCGGCGCTTCGCCAACGTGCTGGCCAAGAGCCGCTTCTTCAGCGGTCGGTTGTCCGTGGCCGACCTCCACATCGTCAGTGAATGGGGGTTCCTGCGCTGGGTGGACGGCGTTTCGCCGCCACTGGACCTGCTCTACTACTTCGAGCGGGTGGAGGATGCCTGCGGGGTGAAGCTGGCGAGCGGCGAGGATGCGCTGTTTTGAGGACGGGAAAGACCAGAATGAATCGCCAAGGACGCCAAGCGCGCTAAGGGAAACGGCAGGAGGCCTGAGTAGCGGCTTTCCGGGCGGGGGTTGGCCGGGGGGCGGCCGTACCTTCCGTACGGCCCCGTGTGCGCTCTTTACGCCGGATGGCCCGAGCCCCCGGGCTACCGAAACCTCGTCAGGCGGTTGGTTGGCTTTACTTGGCGTCCTTGGCGGTTAACAGTAATGCCCTTCTCGCCGCAGGGCTGCTCAGACGCCTTTATGGAAGCGCATGCTGCCGGCGTCGGGATCCAGGTCCACCAGGTAGCCGTTGCCGTCGGCCTTGTCGTGGAGCTGCGCCAGCGGCTTGATGTGCTGGTGCTTTCCGGCCCCGAGCACCGCCTGTACCGGATAGAGCGCGGGCCGCTTCAGGTCGGGCTTCTCGTTCAGGGGGTCCAGATGCTGGGCCATGGCCACCAGATCCTGAACGGGCTCGCCCTCGAACCAGACCACCACCTCGTCGCCGTTATCCAGGGCGTCCGACAGCAGGTCCATCGCCGCTTCGCCCTGCCACTGGATATCGCGGGCCATATCCGTCTCCTCGGGTTGTAGGGGTTCTCCGACCATACATAAGGACAGCGGGGGCGCTCTACAACCGCCGGGGGCCTTTGCCTCCGCGCCCCGCAGAGTCGTCGTCGAGCTGATAGTTCGTCTCCTCCGGTACGGATTCGCCCTTCTCGATCCGCGCCATCTTCACGGCGAGCCGGACGTCGTTGACGGAGTCGGCGTGCCCCTGGGCGTCCTCGGCGGTGATCTCGCCGCGGTTGTACAGGTCCAGCAGGGCCTGGTCGAAGGTCTGCATGCCCTCGTCCCGGGACTCCTCCATGGCCTGCTTGATTTCCCCGAATCGGCCCTGGGCGATGAGGTCTGCCACGGTGGGGGTATTGAGTAGGATCTCCACGGCCGCAACCCGCCCCCGGCCGTCGGCGCGCGGAATCAGGCGCTGGGAGATCACCGCCCGCAGGTTCAGGGACAGGTCCATGAGGGTCTGGTTGTAGCGATCCTCGGTGAAGAAGTTTACGATCCGCTCCATTGCCTGATTGGCGTTGTTGGCGTGGAGCGTGGAGATGGCGAGGTGGCCGGTGTCGGCGAAGGCGATGAGGTGCTCCATGACCCGGGCGTTGCGCACCTCGCCGATCAGGATCACATCCGGGGCCTGCCGCAGGGTGTTCTCCAGCGCGGACTCCCAGGACAGCGTGTCCATGCCGAGCTCGCGCTGGTTCACCAGGGACTTCTTGTGGCTGTGCACGTACTCGATGGGATCTTCCACCGTAATGATATGATCCGCGCTCGTGCTGTTGCGGTGGTCGATCATGGCGGCCAGGGTCGTGGACTTTCCGGAGCCTGTGGCGCCCACCACCAGCACCATGCCGCGCTGGGCATCGATGACTTCCCGCACCCGGGGGGGCAGGTGGAGCTCCTCGAAAGAGGGAATCACGTCGTAGATGCGCCGGATCACGAGGCCCACGGTGCCCCGCTGCCGGAAGAGGTTGACGCGGAACCGTCCGAGCCCCGAATAAGACAGGGCCAGATTCAGCTCCAGGTCGCGCTCGAACTCCGCCTTCTGGCGCTCGTTGAGGATGGAGGCGGCGATCCGCTCCGTGTCCTCGGCCTTGACCGGGGTTTTGCCGACTCGGGCGAGCCGGCCATCCACTTTCATGGAGGGCGGGGTGCCGGTGCTGAGGTAAAGGTCCGAGCCCGCTTTATCCACCATGAACTTCAGTAACGCATTCAAATCCATAAATAATTCGCCCCTGGGTGGCCGGGAGGTAGGCCGCGGTATCGCTGGCCCCTCGGCACGGTCCCTAAATGACTATCACAGTGAAGCGGACCTGTGCAGGCTTCCTGAACGGGAAGGGAGAGACATTGTTGCGTGCCCATCGCCGGCTCCGGCGTCCAAGGGGATGGAAAGGGGGGCTGATTGCGATCGGGATTCTTTTGGCGGGCCTCGCCGTGGGTCCGGCCGTGGGCGGGGACTTGCGCGTGGAGGTCAATCTCCCCGCGTACATCCTTCGGCTCTACGACGGCGAAAAGCTGCTCATGGAGCGGCCGGTGACTATCGGCGACCCTGAACACCCCACGCCGGCGGGACGCTGGGAGGTGGACAGGCTGATCTGGAATCCGGCGTGGATTCCGCCGCGCTCCATGCGTGAAACGGCGGGCAGCGAGCGCCGCCCGCCGGGGCCGGAGAACCCCATGGGGGCGGTGAAGATCCAGCTGGCGGGCCCCTACTATATCCACGGTACCCGTCGCCTGGGGCGGCTCGGGCGTGCCATGAGCCACGGCTGCGTACGGTTGGCCAACGGTACCGCCGTACGGCTGGCGGAGCGTCTCCAGCGGCACCTGCTGTCCCCGGACCGGCGGGTGGAGATCCGGCGCCAACGCGAGGCGCATCCCGGCAGGCCTGTTCGGGTGCGGCTTCCGGAGCCGGTGCCCGTGGAGATCCGTTACCAGCCGCTGGTGCTGGACAAGACCGGCGGTGTGCTGTACCCGGATGTCTATGACCGAATCGGGGACGTTCGCTCCTATTTGCGCGAGGCCCTGGCGCGGGATCTGGACGTCCCATCCGAGCGGTTGACCCTGGGGGGAGGGAGCCTGCTGGGACGGTTGGGGGATCAATGGAGCCGGCCCCTCCAGTTCGAGCTGGAAATCAACTAGCGCGGGGTGGCCACGCACCCCGAGCAAGGAATAACCATCATGGAAGCCATCGAGGAAGCCCGGACCCGGCACCGGCTGCCGGTTCGGGGCCTGACGCCCGGCGGGGAGCGTGTCGTGGAAGCGGTCATCGGGGCCCTGGACGGTGTCGCGGCGGTGGAAGTGGATGCCGCTTCGGAAAGTCTGGAGGTCTGGGTGGAGGGGGACTCCGGAGCGGTTCTGGCGGCAGTGGCGGACGCGGTGGCCGGTGCGGGCTGCACCCTCGAGGGCCATGAAGGGGAGGCCCCGGCGGCCGAGCTGCTGTTGCCGGTGCCCGGACTGGAGGGCGGCCGGGAGGCGGCCCGCCTCCGCGAGGTGCTCGGTGCCGAAACGGGCGTTATGGACGTGATGCTGGAGGGCGCGTCCGGACAGGTACGGATCCGCTACCTGTCCGGCTTGGTGGGGCCGGAGGCACTGGTGGTGGCCGTCGAGCAAGCGGGGTACGCGGTGCCGGTGGAGACCGGGCATTATCCGGTGCGCGACCTGCAATGCGGGACCTGCGTGGCCGGTTTGCGTGATGCGCTGCTCGATGTGCCGGGAGTTCTGGCCGCCCGAATAAACCCGGCCCTGGAGCAGGCGGACATCACCTATCTGCCGGGACGCACCGGATACGCCGATTTCCGCGATGCCGTGGCCCGTCGGGGCTTCCGGCTGATCCGCCCCGGGAGCGGAGCGGAGGAAGTCGAGCGCGAGGAGCGGGAACGGGGCCGGCGACAGGCGGATATCCGGCGGCGCCTGCTGACGGGGTCGGGGCTGCTTCTGCCCATCCTGCTGCTGGCCAACTGGTCGCGCCTGGGCTTGCAGGGGGCGCTGCCCCTGGACGCGGCGGTCAATCAAGCCCTGCAGCTGCTTTTCGTGCTGCCGCTGATCGCCTATGCGGGCGCTCCCGTCTATGCCGGGGCCTGGCGGGTGGCCCGGCGCGGCACCGCGGATGCCAACACACTGGCGGCCCTGGGCATAACGGCGGTCTCGTTCCTCAGCCTGGCGGTCCTGCTGGCCCCGGAGGGGCTTCATACCGGGAGAACGGCAGGGTTGCCGGCTTTTGACGCGGCCGGGGGTATGGTGGTCCTGCTCCTGCTGACGCGGTGGCTCGAGGGCTGCGCGCAGGGGCGCCTTCGCGAGGCCCTTCACCGGCTTGTCCGGCTCATTCCCGGGCGGGCCCGTGTGGTCCGCGGCGAGGGGGTGGCGGATATGGCGGTGGAAGAGGTGACCTCGGGGGACGTGGTGGTGGTCCGCCCGGGGGAGCCGGTGCCGGCGGACGGACGCATCATCGAAGGGCGCTCCACCGTCGACGAGTCCATGATCACCGGCGCGGCGGCGCCGGTGGAGAAGGAGCCGGGCGCCCGGGTGGTCGGCGGCACCCTGAACCAGCACGGCACCTTCCGTTTCCGCGTCGAGGCAGCGAAGGGGCGCACGCTTCTGGCGCGCATGCTGGCGCAGCTGCGGCGTGTGCGGACATGCCAGCCGGCCTTCGCGGCCTGGGGGGAGCATATGGCCGCGAAGCTGGTGCCCGCCGTCCTTGGCGTCGCCGCGCTGGTGCTCGCGGTCTGGTGGGGGCTAGGGCCCGAGCCGGCCCTGGCCCTGTTCAACGCCGTGGCGGTGCTCATGGTGACCAGCCCCCGAGTCCTGGGGCTGGCGGCTTCTTCCTCGGTGGTGGTTGGCGCCGGCATCGGGGCGATGCAGGGGATCCTCGTCCGGTCCGCCAGGGCCCTGGAGCGCGCCCACCGGGTGGATACCGTGGTGCTCGGAAAGACCGGGGTCCTGACGCGGGGGCGGCCGGAAGTGGTGGAGGTGGTGGCGAGCCATCCCGAGGCCCACTGGCTCCCCGATGTGGCCGCCCTGGAGGAAGGCAGCGACCATGTGCTGGCCGAGGCGCTCCGGATGTATGCCCGCGAGCAGGGCTGCCAAGGAGGGCGCCCGGAGCGCTTCGAGGTCTGGCCGGGCCAGGGAGTGTTCGGGATCGTGAACGGCCGGATGGTAGTCTGCGGCAACGCCACCCTCGCCAGGGAGGTGGGCGTGGATGCCGATCCCCTGCAGGGGCGCGCCCGGGCACTGGAAGAGCAGGGTCGGACGGTGCTCTGGGTGGGCGTGGACGGGGACCTGATGGGTCTTGTGGCCGTTGGCGACCCCGTGCGGGAATCGGCGGTGGAGGCGGTGCGGGAGCTACGACGCGACGATAAGCAGGTGGTTCTGCTTACCGGGGGCAGTCCGCGCACCGCCCATGCCCTTGCCCGGCAGGTGGGGGTGGCGAAGGTGGTGGCCGGCGCCCTGCCGGAGCACAAGGCCGAAGAGATCCGCCGGCTCCGGGAACAGGGGCGGGAGGTGGCGGTGGTCGGAGAGGCCGTGAAGGATGCCCCGGCCCTGGCCCGGGCCGATATCGGCATCGCCCTGGGCGCTTACGCCGACGGCGCCTCGGCGGTGGGGGATATGGCCCTGCTGCGCGGCGATCTCCGGCTGGTTCGGCGGGCCCTGCGTCTCGCCCGGCTGACCGCGCGCAACGCGCGCCAGAACCTGGCCTGGGCGGCGGCCTACAACGGGGTCGGCATCCCCGTGGCCGCCGGACTGCTGTATCCTTTCCTCGGCTGGACGCTGTCTCCGGTGGTGGCCACCGCCGCCATGGGGGCCGCGTCCCTGCTGGTGGCGATCAATGCCTTGCGGCTCCGGAGGGTGCGCCTTTGAGTCCCGAAGTGATGTGGCTGACCGCGGCGGTGGCCTTTGCCGCGGCCTATGCCGTCGGCTCCCTGACCTCGGCGGTGGTGGTTTCCCGGGCGCTGGGTCTGCCCGATCCCCGCTTCGCCGGCTCCGGAAACCCCGGCGCCACCAACGTCCTGCGCCTGGGCGGCAAGCTGCCCGCGGCCCTGACCCTGGCGGCCGATATCCTCAAGGGGACCGTCCCGGTAGCCGTGGCGATGATCTGGCTGAGCGGCTGGCCGCTGGCCCTCGTGGCCGCCGCCCCCTTCCTCGGACACCTGTTCCCCGCCTATTCCGGCTTCCGCAACGGCGGCAAGGGCGTGGCCACCGGACTCGGCGTCTACCTGGCCCTGGCGCCGGCGGTGGCTGGCTCCCTGGTAGCTACCTGGCTGACGGTGGCCGCCCTGACCCGGTACTCGTCGCTCTCTGCCCTGGCGGCGGCGGTCAGCGTGCCCCTGTGGAGCGCCTACTGGCACCCCGGCCACGGCCCGCTCATCGCTCTGGGCGTGGTGCTGGCCCTGCTCCTCGTCTACCGCCACAAGGGCAACATCACTCGTTTGGTCCGGGGCGAGGAGTCCCGCATCGGCGACAAGTCCAAAACCGCCTGAACGACTTTGAACCGCCAAGGACGCCAAGAAAAGTCACAAGAAGAGTAAAAGGGCGCAAGGGGGTGCGGTCCGGCTCCAGCGTTCTTTACCCCTGCTTTTCTTCTGCACTGTTCGTCTTCTTGGTGCGCTTGGCGTACTTGGCGGTAAGCCCGCCATTAGGAGGTCAGGTGGTAGGCGGATGCAGCTCGTCGAGGGGCCAGCGGGCCACGGCGGTGCGGTCCCAGCCGTCGCGCTCGCCGGCGACCAGCCGCAGGCCCCCGGCGTGGGCCACCATGGCGCCGTTGTCGGTGCAGAAATCGGGGCGCGGGAAGTGCAGGCCCACGCCCAGCTCCTCGGTGGCCGCCGCGAAGCGGGTGCGCAGGTGGGCGTTGGCGCCCACGCCGCCGGCTACCACCAGGCGATCCAGCCCCGCCTGCTCCAGGGCGCGCGCCGATTTGCGCCAGAGGACGTCTACCACCGCCTCCTGGAAGCTCGCGCAAAGGTCGGTCCGGAATCCCGGGTCCGGGTCGTCGCCCGCGGCCTTGGCGGCATTGAGTACGGCGGTCTTCAGGCCGGAGAAGCTGAAGTCGAGATTGGGCTTGTCCACCATGGGGCGCGGCAGGTCGAAGGCCGCCGCGTCGCCTCCCTCCGCGGCCCGGGCCACCGCCGGGCCGCCCGGGAAGCCGAGCTCCAGGAGCTTGGCGGTCTTGTCGAAGGCCTCGCCGGCGGCGTCATCCAGGCTCTGGCCCAGCAGGCGGTAGCGTCCCACCCCCGACACCTCGGCGAGCAGGGTATGGCCCCCGGAGACCAGCAGGGCCAGGAAGGGGAATTCCGGCGGCCGCTCCTCCAGGGCCGGTGCCAGCAGGTGGGCCTCCAGGTGATGGATGCCCAGGAAGGGCAGCTCCCGGGCGAAGGCGATGGCCTTGCCGGCGGAAAGCCCCACCAGCAGCGCCCCCAGCAGCCCCGGTCCCGCGGTGGCGGTTACCCCGTCCACGGCGTCCAGGTCGAGCCCGGCGTCCGCCAGGGTTCGCTCCACCAGGGGGATGGTGCGCCGGATATGGTCCCGCGAGGCCAGCTCCGGGACCACGCCGCCGTAAGTGGCGTGGATCTCGGTTTGGGAGTGGAGGCGGTGGGCGAGCAGACCGGCTTCGCTGTCCCAGAGGGCGATGCCGGTTTCATCGCAGGAGGTTTCGATACCGAGAACGCGCACGGGGCCTCGCGCTTGGTTGCTGGCTGGGAGGCCTATTCTAGGCGCTCCGCCGCGCTACGGGAATATGCCGGCATACCGCGTGCGGCGCCCTTTGCCGGAGGCTTGCAATGGGTTGCCTTACGAGCGTAGAATAATCAGTTTTCCGGTGAAGTCGGCTAGCCACGAGGAGGGGTGTCTATGACAGCCGTCAAGGTACGCGATAACGAGCCGTTCGAAGCCGCGCTCAAGCGCTTCCGCAAATCCTGCGAAAAGGCGGGCGTTATCTCCGAAGCTAGGCGCCGCGAGCGCTACGAGAAGCCCACCGAAGCCCGCAAGCGCAAGGAAGCCGCCGCCCGCAAGCGCCTGCTCAAGCGCCTTCGCCGGCAGCAGCGCCGCATGGAGCGCAGCACCAGCGGCTGGCGTAACCGCTAGGTTACGGCGTGACCCTGAAAGACCGGATCAACGATGATACCAAGGCCGCCATGCGGGCCAAGGACAAGGCCCGTCTGGGGACTTTGCGCATGCTGAGCTCGGCTCTCAAGGACGCCGAGATCAAGCAGGGCGAGGAGCTCGCCGAGCCGGACCAGCTCGCGCTCATCAACAAGCTGATCAAGCAGCGCCGGGACTCTGCCGAGCAGTACCGCGATGCCGGCCGCGAGGAGCAGGCCGCCGCGGAGGAAGCCGAGGCGGAGGTGCTCGCGGAGTACCTGCCTCCCGCCCTGAGCCAGGAGGAGGTGGACGCCGCAATCGACGAGGCCATCAGCGAGAGCGGCGCCAGCGGCCCACAGGATATGGGAAGCGTCATGGGCCGGCTCAAGGGCAAGCTGCAGGGCCGGGCGGACCTCGGTGCGGTGAGCCAGCGCGTCAAGGAGCGTTTGGGCTCCTGAGCGGTCGAAAAAACGCGAGTGGACCTGTCTCCCCCGTGGATATTGAATTCCCGGGGGTGTGCTGTTGTTGGAGGACGGCTACGGGGCCGGGCCCGCGGGGCGGCGGCCGAGGAAGTGGCTACCCTTCTGTTCCGTACGGGCGCTCGCAAGCCCTCAAGCACCTGTAGAACGCGTCAAGGCTGCGGTGACTCAACTGATTTCCGACCGCGAGATACCCAGGCAGGCTGGCGATCCTCGCCTGCCCACGCTCCTGGGCCGGTATGCCTCCGGCGCCACCCCGCCGGATGATCCGCTGGAGACCGGCCGAATCCGCCGCGTCCTCCGGGAACGGACCGCCAACCCGTACGGGTCGGAGCGGGCCGATTCCCTGGATCCGTTGCGCGATGCCGAGGCCGTGGCCGGACGGTTGGTCCTGGCCGCCGCGGTGGCCGAGGAAACGGCCGCGGGCAGGCCCCTGCCCCGTCTCGCCCTGCCGGATATCCGCTCCGCGCTGAAACGGGCCCGAATCGAGAACGCGGTGCTCGAGACCGATGACCTCGGCGCCGTCCATCATTTCCTGATCGCCGCCGCCGAGGTGGAAGCCTGCGCGGCGGAGGTCGAGAATCCCCTGCTCGCCGAATACCTGGGCGGCTTCTCCCGGCCGGAGGAGCTGGTCCGCCACCTGGACCGGATCATGGATCCGGCGGGCGGCATCCGGGACCAGGCGAGCCCCGAGCTGGCCGCCGCGCGGGCCGGGGTGCGCCAGGCCCGGGACCGGGTGCGCAGCCACCTCGAGCAGCGGGCGCAGAGCAATGCGCTTCGCCCCCTTCTCCAGGATACGCGGGTAACCCTGCGCCAGGGGCGCTACGTGCTGCCGGTCAAGGCCGAGAGCCAGGGCCGGGTCAAGGGCGTGGTGCATGCCGCCTCGGGCAGCGGGGAGACCGTGTTCATGGAGCCCCTGGACGCGGTGTCCCTGAACAATGCCCTGGAGCAGGCGGAGAATCAGGTGCTGCGCGAGGAGTATCAGGTGCGGGTGCTGGCCACCCGCGCCGTGGCGCGCGCCAGTGAGGAGCTGGAAGGCGCGGAGGGCTTCCTGGGCCTGCTGGATCTACTCCAGGCGGGCGAGCGCCTGCGCGCCGATCTGGGCGGCTCCGTGCCCGAGCTCTCGGGCGGTCCGGAATTCGACCTGGAAGCGGCGGCCCATCCCCTGCTGGTGCTGGAGCACGGTCGCGAGTCGGTGGTGGCCACCGATCTCGCCCTGGGCGGCGAGGCCCGCTGTCTGGTGGTGTCCGGGCCCAATACCGGCGGCAAGACCGTACTGCTCAAGACGGTGGGCCTCGCCCACTGGATGGCCTACTGCGGCCTGCCCATCGCCGCCAGCGGCCGCGTGGGCGCTTTCGCCGACCTCTGGGCCGTGATCGGCGACCAGCAGAGCCTGGCGGCGGACCTGTCCACCTTCTCCGCGCAGCTGGTGCGCTTGAAGGGGGTACTGGAGGGGGTGGACGAGCACCGGATGGTGCTCATCGACGAGCTGGGCTCGGGCACCAACCCCGGCGAGGGCAGCGCCCTGGGCGTGGCCGTCCTGGAACGGCTCCGCCGCGCCGGATCCGTGGCGCTGGTATCCACGCACCTCGACCGGCTCAAGCACTATGCCGTGCGTCATCCCGGGGTGGTCAACGCCGCCCTGTCCTTTGACGTGGAGCATCTCGCCCCCACCTATCGGGTGGAATGGGCCCAGGCCGGCCGCTCCCAGGCGCTCGAGATCGCCGAGCGCCTGGGCCTGCCGGGAGACTTGCTGCAGGAGGCGCGGGAGGCCCTTGGGGAGGAGACCCAGGAGGTGGAGCGGCTGCTGGCGGAGCGGGACCGATTGCTGGCGGAGGCCACCGCGGAGCGTCAAGAGGCTACGGAGGCCCGCCGTCGCGGCGAGGCGGCGGAGCGGGAAGCCCGGAGCCTGCGGGAACGGCTGTCCGCGGAGCGCGAGGAGGCCTTCGGCAAGGTAGAAGCCCAGTGGAACCAGGCCCTGGAGTCGGCACGCGCGGAGGTGCGCGAGATCATCCGGCACCTCAAGGAGACCGGAAACACCGCGGCCGCCGACGAGGCGTTGGCGCGCCTGGACGCGGAGTTCCGTCGCCAGGCGCCGACGGAACAGGCGGAAGCCCCTGTTGTCGAACAGCCACTGAGGGTCAATGTTGGGGATCGGGGACGTCTCGCCCCGTTCCGACAGGCCGGCGAGGTGGTGGGTGTCGACCACGACCGGGGCGAGGTGGAGATGGACCTGGGCGGCAAGCGGGTGACCGGCAAGCTGGAGAACTTCCAGCGCACGCAGGCCGCCGAGCCCGAGGCCCCGGCCGCGGAGCCGGCGGCCCCTAGTGGCGGGGGAACAGGCCGCCGGGGGCCGTCACTGCCGGAGAGTACCCAGATCGACCTGCGCGGCAAGCGGCGGGACGAGGCTATGGCCGCGCTGCAGCATTTCCTGGACAACGCCTATGGTGCCGGACTCGGTCACGTTACCGTGCTGCATGGCAAGGGGACGGGCGTGCTGTCCAAATCGGTCCAGGAGATGCTGACCGATGACGGCCGTGTGGCCCGGTTCGGTTTCGCCCGGCCGGAGGAAGGCGGGGCCGGCGTTACCGAGGTGGAATTCAAGAAGGGCGGTTCCAGCGCCCGCTCCGGCTGACGGAGAAAAGAGGCCCTCCCATGGGGCGAATTCCCCAATCATTCATCGATGAGCTCCTGGCCCGCGCCGATATTGTGGAGGTCGTCGATGAATGCGTTCCCCTGAAAAAGCAGGGGGGCAATTTCAAGGCCCGGTGCCCGTTCCACGAAGAGCGGACTCCATCGTTCAATGTAAACCCGGAACGCCAGATCTTCCACTGTTTCGGGTGCGGGGCGGGAGGGAACGTGCTCGGGTTCCTCATGGAGTACGAGCATCTCCGCTTCCCCGAGGCGGTCCGGGAGCTGGCCGGTCGTTACGGTCTGGAGGTGCCCGAGGAGGCCGGTGGCGGCCGGGAGGACCGCGACACAGAGGGCCCGAGCCCGGCCTTCCTGGCCGAGGTCAACGAGAAGGCGGCCCGCTACTACGAATACCAGCTCCGCCACCACGAGCAGGCGGAGCAGGTGCAGAGCTATTTGCAGGAAAGGGGGATCAGCGGCGAAACCGCCGCCCGTTTCCGGCTCGGCTTCGCGCCGGCCGGATGGCGCAATCTGGCCGGGGCGCTGGGCCGGGACGCGGCGAACCGTGAGGCCCTGGAAGCGCTCGGCCTGGTGATCAATCGTAGCGGCTCGGTCTACGACCGTTTCCGCGAGCGGCTCATGTTCCCCATCCGCGACCGCCGCGGGCGCGTGATCGCCTTCGGGGGCCGGGTGCTGGGGGACGGTGAGCCCAAATACCTGAACTCCCCGGAGGGGCCGCTCTTTCACAAGGGGCGGGAGCTGTACGGGCTGCACGAGGCGCGCCAGGCGCTGCGCCGGGAGCAGCGGGCCCTGGTGGTGGAAGGCTACATGGACGTGATCGCCCTGGCCCAGGCCGGAGTGGATCATGCCGTGGCTCCGTTGGGCACGGCGCTCACCGGCGACCAATTGCGTCTCCTGCTGCGTACGGTGCCCGAGGTGGTGTTCTGCTTCGACGGGGACGACGCGGGTCGGGATGCCGCGTGGCGCGCCCTGGAGACCGCGTTGCCCGAGGCCGGTCAGGGGCGCTTGGTACGATTCTTGTTTCTTCCCGAAGGGGAAGACCCCGACAGTTTGGTGCGCCGCGAGGGCGCGGCGGCCTTCCGAGAACGGCTGGACGCGGGCCTTCCGCTGTTCGAGTTCATGATCCAGGGCCTGAAGGAGCGCGTGGATCTGGATTACGCCGAAGGGCGCGATCGGCTGCTGGAATTGGCCGGTCCCTTCTACGGTCATATACGGGACGAGAAAGTACGCGATTTACTGGTGCAGCGCCTGGATGGCATTGTCAAACTCGGCCAAAAACAAGTCATTCGTCATCTGCAGCGGAGCATGCCGCGAAATCGCGGGTCTAACGTAGCGGAGGGAGCCGATCAGGTACAGCGCTCCCTGGAATTCTTGCGGCGTCAACCGGTTACGCGGCGCGCCCTGCTGCTTTTGCTGTATGACCCCCATCAGCTGGCGGAGGACGTGCTGGCGGTGGCGGACGATCTGTCCCGGCACCGCTCGACAGGCATCCACCTGCTGCTCTCGGCGTCCGAGATCGTGCACGCGCATCCGGAGATCTCCGTGGGAGCGCTGATCGAGCACATGCGTCAGATTCCCTACGGAGAGGCGCTGGCCCAGCTGGCCGGACAGGACCCCGGGGTGCCGCCCGAAGGCCGGCGGATGGAGCTGAAGGGATGCCTGCACAAGCTCCAGGTCCACGCCATCCAGGCGCGCCTGGACGCCCTGGAGGAGCAGGCTCGGGCTAGCTCCCTGTCCACCGAGGAGTGGAAGGAGTTCACCGACCTCAAACGTCAGAAGCAGGACCTGGAACGGATCGCCGCCCCGCAGCCGGGTCCGGCGACGCAATGACGGACACCGTCCCTGCCCTTCAGGCGCGGGCCGTCAAAGACCAACGGTCCGGGCGGGGAGCCGACCCGGACGAGCCCCAGTCGCAGCACCGGGACCCAAGAGCCTATGTATCAGTTCAGCCAGGAGGGATTGCCGCATGAGTAACCAGGCCGAGCGCTCCGAGCTAAAGCGCCTCATCGCGCTGGGGAAAGAGCGCGGCTACCTCACCTATAAGGAAATCAACGATCACCTCCCCGAGGACGTGCTCGAGGCCGAGCAGGTCGAGAGCATCATCAGCATGATCGGGGATATGGGGATCGAGGTCCTCGACGAGGCGCCCCAGGACGAAATGCTCATCGGGGGAACCGCGGCCACCGACGAGGATGCCGAAGAGGCGGTAGCCAACGTGGAGGCCGATCTGGGGCAGACTTCTGACCCGGTGCGGATGTACATGCGGGAGATGGGCAGCGTGCCGCTGCTGACCCGCGAGGGCGAGATCGAGATCGCCAAGCGCATCGAAGAGGGCCGGAACCAGGTGATCCGCGCTCTGTGTAGTCTGCCGTCCACCTTCGAGGAGGTGTTGTCACTCGGAGATCAGTGGAGTGAGGGCAACCTGCGTCTCGATGAGATCCTGCTGGCGGTGGACGCCGAGGAGGGTGAGCAGGGTGAGGCCAAGGAAGGCGACCTCGAACAGGAGGATGCCGCCCTCGACGCCGCCGTGGAGCAGCTTGAGGAGGAAGAAGGCGAAGCGGCGGAGCCCAGCGAGGAGGACGCCGAAAAGGAGGTCTCCAAGGAGGAGCTGGAAGCCCAGGCCACCGAATGGTTCAACCGGTGCCGGGAGCTCTATCAGGAAGCCATGGCGGTCCGGGCGGAGCAGGGTGTCCGTGCCGATCCTTACCACGAGAAGCGGGATGCCCTGGCTGCGGAATTCCAGCGCATCAAGCTCAATCCGCGGCTAATCGACGAGCTCACCGAGCGGGCCCAGCGGCAGGTGAACGAGCTGCGCCAGTCCGAGCGCTCCATCATGGATCTCTGCTGCAAGGAAGCCGGCATGGCGCGCAAGGAGTTCTTGCGCAACTTCCAGGGTTGGGAAGGGCACACCGAGTGGATGGACCAGCTCCTGGAGCAGGGCCACCCGCAGGCCACCGACCTGAAGGCGGTGCGGGACCGCGTCCGGGAGCATCAGGAAGGCCTCTCGGACATCGAGCGCCAGTCCGGCCTGCCCGTGCGGGAGGTGAAGGAGCTGCACCGCCAGATCACCACCGGCGAGGCCAAGGCCCGCCGCGCCAAGACCGAAATGGCCGAGGCCAACCTGCGGTTGGTGATCTCCATCGCCAAGAAGTACACCAACCGGGGCCTGCAGTTCCTGGACCTGATCCAGGAGGGCAACATCGGCCTGATGAAGGCGGTGGACAAGTTCGAGTACCGGCGCGGCTACAAGTTCTCCACCTACGCCACTTGGTGGATCCGGCAGGCCATCACCCGGGCCATCGCCGACCAAGCGCGCACCATCCGCATCCCGGTCCACATGATCGAGACCATTAACAAGCTCAACCGGACCTCCCGGCAGATGCTGCAGCGGATGGGCCGCGAGCCCACGCCCGAGGAGCTCGCGGAAGAGATGGAGATGCCCGAGGAGAAGGTGCGCAAGATCCTCAAGATCGCCAAGGAGCCCCTGTCCATGGAGACGCCCATCGGCGACGACGAGGACAGCGCCCTGGGTGACTTCATCGAGGACAAGAACACCCAGGCCCCGGTGGAGGCGGCCATCTCCGCCAGCCTCGCCGAGTGCACCGACGAGGTGCTCAAGGAGCTGACCCCGCGCGAGGAGAAGGTCCTGCGCATGCGCTTCGGCATCGGCATGCAGACCGACCATACCCTCGAGGAGGTGGGCAAGCAGTTCGACGTCACCCGCGAGCGTATCCGTCAGATCGAGGCCAAGGCCCTGCGCAAGCTGCGCCATCCCTCCCGTTCCAAGCGGCTCTCCAGCTTCATGGAGGTGGACAGCGAGGGCAGCAGCGCCTAATCTTCCGTCCGCGAGCTGGCGAACCCCGGTAATGGCCGGCGCGCTCCATTATGGCCGCGCCGGGCTCCGGGTACATTCATGGTTTTCTCCGGGCTCGTAGCTCAGTTGGTCAGAGCAGGGGACTCATAATCCCTTGGTCGTCGGTTCGAGTCCGACCGAGCCCACCAGCACCAGGCCTCCCGCCAAAGCGGGAGGCCTTTTTTATTTGGGGGTCATCCGGATGGTTAGGGTCCTCCCGGGCAGAAATACTGATCAGGGAGGTGCCTGACACCCAACCGGTAGCGATGTGTGAAAGGGGGAAATTCGATGGATGGACAGATCCGTATCGGCCAGCAGGGCCGCTTTGCCGTGGAGCGGGAAGACGGGCTGTTCGTCTGGATGGAAGTGCTGGAAAGGCAGGAATTACAGTCGGGTGACGTCCTGCGCGGCTGTTTTGACAGCCCATGCGGTGAATTGCTGCTCAACCGTACCCGGGGGACCAAGCTGCTCGCCTTCATCCGCGGGGTCGGTCCTCGAATGCTCGCGGACCGGTTCGTCCGGGAGGCCTCTGCGGACATCTCCTGATCCGGGAGCGTCGTTCCGCTCCCCCGGCGCGGAAGGCGGGAGACGGAACAGAAGCCCGTCAAGGCATGTGCACAGAGAGCCCCGGACGGACCCCGTCCCCGCAGGGAGGCGACGCATGGCAGGCGAGCCCCGGATCAGCCTGGAGCAGGGGGAGCGGCAGGCGATCATCCGGCTTTCCGGGAGCTGGGTGATTGATCACGCAGGGAACAGCGAGGAGACGGTGGACGGCACACTGGACGCAGTGAAAAACGTCCAGCGGGTGGTGGTCCGGGGAGAGGGCATCGATGCCCTGGACACGGTCGGCGCCTGGCAGCTGAACGGGATGTACACCGCCCTGGCCGAACGGGGGATCGAGGTCGAGCAGGATGGCTTCCGCGCGGCCCATTCCCGCTTTATCGCCCGGATCGCCAAGGTGTCCGCCAGCGGCGAGCCGGCGGAGCCCCGGCGCCGGAATGGCATCCTAAAGCGCCTGGAGGGCCTGGGCCGGACTTGCGTGGGGGGGCTGCGCCATGCCGGCGAGTCCGCCGAATTCCTGGCCGGCGTGTTCATGACCACGCTCCGGATCCTCGTGCACCCCCGCAGGTTCCGGTTCGGTGCCGTGGTGGCCAACATGTACCGCGCGGGGGTCACGGCCATCCCCATCGTGGGCCTCATGGCCTTCCTGATCAGCATCGTGCTGTCCTACCAGGGTGTGGTCCAGCTGGAGCGCTTCGGCGCGGAGATCTACACCATCAATCTCACGGTGGTGTCCCTCCTGCGGGAGATGGGCGTACTGCTTACCGCCGTGGTGGTGGCCGGCCGGTCGGGAAGCGCCTTCGCCGCGGAGCTGGGGGTAATGCGGCTCAACGGCGAGATCGACGCCATGGAGACCCTCGGGATGAGCCCCACGGAGGTGCTGGTGCTGCCGCGCATCCTCGCCCTGATGATCATGGTGCCCCTGCTCACCTTCCTTGCCGACCTGTTCGGCCTGGTGGGGACCGCCTTCAGCGCCCGCATGCTGGTGGAGCTTTCCCTGCCGCAGTTCCTGCATCAGGCCCGCTCCGCGCTGACCCCGGATTCTTTCTGGATGGGCATGATCAAGGCGCCGGTATTCGCCTTCATGATCGCCACCACCGCCACCTTCTGGGGGATCAAGGAGGCCGAATCCCCCGAGGAGGTGGGCCAGCAGGTGACCATCTCCGTGGTGCAGTCCATCTTCCTGGTCATCGTCGCGGACGCCGTGGTGTCCGTGGCGCTCTCCCGGGCCGGGATCTGAATGAAGGCGCCGGCCCCGGAGCCCATGGTCCGGGTAGAGGGGCTGGTGAACCGCTTCGGCAGTCAGATGGTCCACGACGCCGTGGATCTGGAGGTGCATCGCGGCGAGATCTTCGGTCTGGTCGGGGAGTCGGGGAGCGGCAAGAGCGTCCTGCTGCGCAGCCTGATCGGTCTGCAGCGGCCGGTTGGCGGCCGGATCCTGTTCCAGGGGCGTGATATCCGCGACCTTTCTCCGGCCCAGTGGCGAATGGTGCAGAAGGAGTGGGGAGTACTGTTTCAGCAGGGGGCGCTTTTCTCCGGGCTGACCGTCCTCGAGAACATCGAGCTTCCCATGCAGGAGCATTTCCGCCTTTCCGATGGTCTGCGACGGGCGCTGGCCAAGCTCCGCCTGCGGCTGGTGCGCTTGCCGGTGGAGCACGGCGAAAAATTCCCGGCGGACCTGTCCGGTGGCATGAACAAGCGGGCGGCGCTGGCCCGGGCCCTGGCCCTGGATCCCGAGATCCTGTTCCTGGACGAGCCCACTTCCGGACTCGATCCGATTTCCGCCAGCGCCCTCGACGAGCTGATCCGCGATCTGCGGGACACCTTCGGCCTGACGGTGGTTCTGACCACCCATGACCTCCACACCCTCGCCGAGATCTGTGACCGCTTGGCGGTGCTCGTGGACGGCAAGGCGATTACCGGGACCCTCGAGGAGATGCAGCGTCACCCGCATCCGTGGCTTCGCGCCTTCTTCCGCGGCGCACGGATGCAGTCGGTCCTGAACAGGCGCTAGGCACCATGGAACGCGACGTACGCTATATAACGGTGGGTATCGTGGTGATCCTGACCGGGATCGGCTTTTTCCTGTTCCTGCTCTGGTTCTCCCAGAACCCGGAGGGCGAGGACTTCGAACAGTACAGCATCTATTTCCAGGGCAGCGTGGGGGGGCTCGATGCGGGAAGCGAGGTCCAGTATCAGGGGGTGGAGGTGGGGCGTGTGATCGCCATCGAGGTACTGGAGGATCGGCCCCGGTTCATCCGGGTTCATATCCAGGTCTCGGCCAATACGCCGGTCAATCGGACCACCGTGGCCACGAGCCGGTCCGTGGGCTTCACCGGGCTCGCGTACGTGGGTCTGGAAACGCGCGAAGCCGATGCGCCGCCCCCGCGGAAGCCCCCCGGGGAGCGCTTCGCCGTGCTCGATTCGCGTCCCTCGCGGCTGGAGCAGGTGTTCGAGGACCTGCCCAAGATTCTGAAGCGGATCGAGAACGTGGCCCGCAGGGCGGAACGGCTGCTGGGCAAGGACACGGAACGCCAGGTGCATGCCCTGCTGAAGGGCGCGAATCGACTCACGGAGAATCTCAACGGCCGCGTCCGGGAGCTCTCGGGCATCATGGACCGCACCCGCGAGACCCTCGCCGGCGTGGACCGGACTTTGACCGGCACCCGGAAGACCATGCGCGCGGCGCGGCAGGTGCTGCCCGAGGCGGAGGCCGCCCTGGGCAATCTGCGCGCCCTGAGCGGACGCCTCGACCGCTTCCTGGCCCAGCACCGGGGCGACCTCGACCGGTTCACCAGCGAAGGCCTGGAGGAGCTGCGCCTGTTCCTGGAGGACGGCCGCGCGACCCTGAAGGAAGTGCGGGAGCTGAGCCGCCGGCTGAAGGAGAATCCCTCCCAGCTCATCTATCAGCCGGGCGCAGAAGGCGTGGAAATCCCCCAATGACGACTCGACTCCTGGCCCTCGTGGCGGTGCTGCTGGCGGCTCTGCCGCTCGGCGGCTGCATCTCCCTGTCCGCCCAGTCGGAGGACAAGGCGCCGAGCCTGTACCTGTTGAACGCCCTGCCGCCCCGCCAGTCCGGCGTGGAAAAGCCCGAAGGCCGGCCCACCTCCCTGGTGGTGGAGCTGCCCCAGGTGGCGCCCGGACTCGCCACGGACCGCATCGCGCTGATCCGCGGCGGGCAGCGGCTGGACTACTTCGCCAACGCGCGCTGGGCCCAGTCCCTGCCGGAGCTCCTGCAGGCCTTCTTCGCCGAGAGTCTGGAGCATCGGCTGCCCCGGGTACGGGTGGGCACCCCCACGGAGGTGTCGTCCGCCGATTACCGGTTGCAGGTGGCGGTGCGGGACTTCCAGGCGGTATACCGCAAGGGGCTGGAAACGGCCCCTGAGCTGCAGGTGACCCTGGTGGCCACCCTGAGCCGGCCCGGGAACGGGAAGACGCTGGTCCAGGTTCGGGAGGTTCGGGAGCGGAGGGCCTCGGCCAACCGTCTGGGGTCGGTGGTGGTGGGACTGGAGGAGCTGCTGGAGGACGCCTACACCGCGGTCCTGGATGCCCTGCGCCCGGAGATGGGCCCGCGGGGCTGACCGGATGCGCCGGGCCGGCTCCTCAGGGGCGCGGCACGGCGATCCGGATGTCGCGGACCAGGCCGATCCGCGGCGCTTCGCCCCGGAGGCCCCATACCACCGCCCCGGCGCCCCGCTCGCCGTCGAAATCCGTGAAGCGGACCCGGTCCACCCGGGTCAGGCCCTCCAGGACCAGGGAGCCGGTATCGCGGAGCGTGGGGCCCCCGTCTCCCGGGCGTACCCGCAGGGCGGTCAGGCGGGGCTCCGCTTCCCCGGCGCCCACCAGCAGGTCGCTGACCCCGTCGCCGTCCAGGTCCGCCACCGCCAGCGCCCGGGGCGCCCGGCCTCCGGACAGGCGATAGGACTGGGTGATGGCGGGACGCGGATCCCCGTCGAAGAGGAAGAGGCGCCGCTCGCCGCGGTCCAGGACCACCGGCTCCCGGTCGCCGTCGCCGTCGAAGTCGCCCACGGCCAGCTCCGCGTCGAGCCGGCCGCCGGCGGGCGCCGTTCCGTAGGCGGCGGTATCGGTGGGGGAGAGTCTGCCGGCGCGGTTCTCCAGGACGGTAACCCGGCGGTCCGCGCGGAGCACGACCAGGTCCGTATCGCCGTCGCCGTCCAGGTCCGCGGTCCGGGCGGCCCGGGCGGTGCCCTTCAGCCGGTGCTGGTGGCTCGCTCGGGGCTGGTCGCGGTCCGGTCCGCCGGGGAGCACCACGACGTTGTCCCCGCCCCGGAAGGTCTTGTAGAGGACCGCCAGATCCGCCACGCCGTCCCCGGTGAAGTCGCCGCTCGCCAGGGCCCGGGGGTGGTCGGGCCGGGCCGTGCGCCCTAGGGTGGCGGGAAAGGTGGCGCGGGGGCCGCCGAAAAAGACCCGCACATCATTGCGGGAGCTGCCGCCGGGAATGCCCGCGAAATCGCAATGGCCGTCCGCATCCCAATCTCCGGTGGCCAGGTCGGCGAAGTCCCGCTGCAGGTTGAGCGGCTGCCGAAGCCTCCCGCCGTCGATGGCCAGTACGGTGGTGCGGCCCGCATCCTCGGGGCTGCGCCCGGTGGCCACGAAATCGGTGGCGCCGCTGCCGTTGAAATCGCAGTCCGCCACCCGTTCCGCTCCGTGGTTGAAGGCCCGGTAGGTGGCTCCGCCCGTTTCCAGGGCGGGACCCTGCGGTCCGGAGGCGCAAGCCGCCAGGAGGAGGCTCGCGGCGGTGGCCAGGCGGAGGTGCATCGCGGTCATCGTTTTCCTCGGTGTTGGGAACGGCTCCCGGCGCCCCGCGCCGGGAAGGTTGGCAATCGGGCGGAGCCGGTCAGCCGCGGTCGCGGTTCCAGAGGGTTTCGGGGGCGCCGGTCCGGCGGTTGATGGCCCGGGCCAGGACGAAGAGGAGGTCGGAGAGCCGGTTGAGGTACCGGAGGGTGACCGCGGAGACGGGCTCCTCGATCGACAAGGTATACACGGCCCGCTCGGCCCGCCGGCAGACCGTTCGTGCCGCGTGGGCCTGGGCGCCGGCCCGGCCGCCGCCGGGCAGGATGAACTCCTTGAGCGGGCCCAGCTCGGCGTTGAGCTCGTCTATGCGGGCTTCGAGCGCATCCACCTGCGCCTCGCGCAGGGCCTCGTGGCCGGGGACCACCAGCTCGGCGCCCAGGTCGAACAGGTCGTGCTGGAGGTCGCCGAGCAGTCGGGCGATGTCCTCCGGGAGGGGCTCGGCCGCGATCAGGCCCACCTGGCTGTTGAGCTCGTCCACGTCGCCGTAGGCCTCCAGGCGCGGGTGATTCTTGGCCACGCGGGTCCCGTCGCCGAGGTCGCTGCTGCCCTCGTCGCCGGTACGGGTATAGATGCGGGAGAGCCGATGGCCCATTTTGATTGGCTCCTCGGAGGCTGCGTTGCTATTGCGGCGGCTCGATGTAGTCGCCGCCCCAGGGATTGTCCAGGTTGCGACCCATCTCCAGGTTCACGGTGCCCTGCTCGGCGATGATGCGCTGTCCCTCGTCGGAGAGGGCGAAATCCAGAAACCGTTGTACCGCAGGCTCGGGATCCCGCGGTACGGTCAGGTACAGGGGCCGGTAGAGCGGGTAGTCGCCGTTGGCGATATTTTCGGCGGACGCGGCCTTGCCGTCCACTCCGATGATCTTCACGTCGCGCTTGCGGGCGCTGGATACGCCGGTGACGGCGATGGCGTCGGGGACGTGCTCCACTGCCATTTCCAACGGTCCCGAGGACTTGCGCGCCAGGCCGCGGGCGAAATCGCCGGCGCCGGTGCTTTCCCGAAAGCCCAGCTCGCGGAAGGAATAGCCCACGCCGGAAAGGGGTAGGGAGCGGTAGCCGATGATGATGAACTTGTCGGGACCGCCCAGCTGCTTCCAGTTGGTGATCTCGCCGCGGAAGACCTTTTCCAGCTCTCCGCCGGAGAGGTCGTTCACGGGGTTGGAAGGGTGAACGATCACCACCAGCGCGTCCCAGGCCAGCTGCACCATCCGCACGTCCTCGCGCTCGTCGTTGGCCAGCGCCGGTCGGCAGGAGCCGCCGAGGTCCAGCTCCCCCTCGTGCACGCCGCGGATGCCATAGGTGGCCCCGCCGCCCTGGATATGGATCCTGGTGCCGGTCTTTTCCTGGAAAGCGCCGGCCAGGGCCCGCATGAAGGCCTTCTTGGTGATGCCGCAGCCGCCCCACTCCAAGGTCTTGGCGGGCGCCGGGGAAACCGCCATAATCGCGGCGGATAGGATGAACAGCCCTAGGATCGGGCGCAGCAATGATTGCATGACGGGGCCTCCGCTGGGGGTTCCCTCGTGGGCTTTCCCGTAAAGCCGAGTTGACGGTCGAGGCATTCTAGCAACTGGATCCCAGGTCGCCGAATGCCCAATACAATCAATGTCCCCGCGTCCCCGCCGGGGGCCGGCTTCTGATCATACTTAATGCAGTTGGAGGCGTTTCCCCATGCCCGATTCCCCATCCGTCGAGGCGGTCCAGGAGCTTCTGGAAAAGCCCTTCATGGACCTGGTCTACGAGGCGCAGACCGTACACCGCCGGCACTTTCGGCCGGGGGCCGTGCAGGTCAGCAGCCTCCTGTCCGTGAAGACCGGCGGCTGTCCCGAGGATTGCGGTTATTGCTCCCAGGCCGCCCGCTATCATACGGGCACGGAGCGGGACGGGCTGATGGAGGTGGACCAGGTGCTGGAGCGGGCCCGCGCCGCCCGGGAGGCGGGTGCCACCCGGTTCTGCCTGAGCGCCGCGTGGCGGGGTCCCAAGGACAAGGATCTGGATCAGGTGGTGGAGATGGTGAGCGCGGTGAAGGGCATGGGTATGGAGACCTGCGCCACCCTGGGCATGCTCCGGGACGGACAGGCGGAGCGTCTGGCGGAAGCCGGCCTCGACTACTACAACCACAATCTGGATACCTCGCCGGATCATTACGACGAGGTGATCTCCACCCGCACCTACAGCGACCGGCTGGACACCCTGCAGAAGGTGCAGGAGGCCGGGATGAACGTCTGTTGCGGGGGCATCCTGGGACTCGGGGAGGAGCGCCCCGACCGGGCCGGTCTGATCGCCCAGCTCGCCGCCCTGGAGCCGCAGCCGCAGAGCGTGCCCATCAACAATCTGGTGCCGGTACCCGGGACGCCCATGGAGGACAACGAGCCGGTGGACGTGGTGGAGTTCATCCGCACCGTGGCCGCGGCGCGGATTTGTCTGCCCACCTCCTACATCCGCCTCGCTGCCGGGCGGCTCTCCATGAGCGAGGCGGAGCAGGCCTTGTGCTTCATGGCGGGGGCGAACTCCATCTTCTACGGCGAGCAGCTCCTCACCACCCCCAATCCGAACGAGAACAGCGACCGCGCCCTCCTCGACAAGCTGGGCATGACCATCGAGGAAGCGGCCCAGGACTCGCGCGCCGAGTCGGAGGTCTGAGGCCCCGGCGCCGCTATCCGGCGCCTCGCCAGTCCTGGATGCGGGCCATGAGCGACGCCGTATCCAGGTCCCAGATGGGCTCCCCGGCATAGAGGCTCACCCGGCCGCTGCGCAGGTGCTGATACCAGGCACCGAGGAAATTGCGGTAGGTCTCGTTGACGTACCGGTCGTTGGCCGCCGCCTCCGGGCCCAGGTAGGCCGGCCCCGAGAGGCTGTCGCCGTGGGCGGCGAGCCGAGGATCCCCGGCCACGGGCTCGGCCTCGGGATCGCGCAGCAGGAAGTTGCCGTCCATGTCCAGGCAGACCACGCGGCGCCCCTCGGAGGGGGCCTCGGCCAGGACCCGCTTCAGGGCTTCCCGGTCCGGTACCCGCGCCGTTCCCTCCCGGTGGGCGATGGCGTGGATGCCGATCTCGCCCGGAGCGAACGGGCCGCGATCGGGCGCCGCTTCCCATGTAACGCGACCGCGCCAGTCCTTTTCCACATGGCCCGCCAGCCATCCCTTGGCCTCGGCGGAATCCTTCGTGGTGTAGTCCTCCCCGGCGAGCGGCTCGGCGAACCGGGCCTTGCGCCAGCTCCCGTCGCTTTGCAGGCGCCAGGTCCGGGTCCCGCTGGGGTTCAGGGCGTCGATGGAATATTTGGGCATGCCGGCCTTCCTTCCGTACTCTCCGGCGGCCGCCGGATCGCCCGGAGAGCCCCGGGCGGGCGCGGAGGCGCCCTCAGGGATGCCGCCGGATGACCACAACGGTGAGATTGTCCTGGAACGGATTGTCCGCGGCCAGGGCGGCATCCGCCAGGGCCCGGGCCGGATCCGCCGGAGGCATGTCGTCCAGCACTTCGGCGATCCGCTCCTCTCCCAGTGTATCGGTGAGGCCGTCGCTGCACAGCAGGAAGACCTCGGAGCCCGTTAAGGGGCCCTCCAGGCTGTCCGTCCGGGCCTGCTCCTCGAGACCGGCCGCCTGGGTGAGCACGTGTCCATAGGGGTGGTTGCGGGCCTCTCCGGCGCTTATGCGGCCCTGCTCCACCCACTGCTGGACCAGGGTATGGTCCCGGGAAAGCCGCTCCAGACGCCCGTTGGACCAGCGGTACGCCCGGCTATCCCCGAGCCAGGACAGCTCCCAGCGGTCGGTGTGAAGCCGCAAAGCAACGAGCGTGGTACCCATGTCCGAGGCCCGGTGCCGCGCCTCCCGCCAGGTGGCGCGGTTGGCGGCGGCCACGGCGCCGGGCAGGTCTTCCCCCTCCAGAACGGCGTGCTTCAAGGCGCGCACGGCCGTGCGGCTCGCGACTTCGCCGTGGCTATGGCCTCCCATGCCGTCGGCCACCGCCCACAGGCGCAGGTCGGGGGCTTCCAGGAAGCTGTCCTCGTTGGTGCCGCGTAGTCCGATCTCGGATACCGCGGCGCTGATCCAGGGCTCCATGATGCGCAGCCACCCGGCTAATGCTCGTCGCCGATCCGTTCCCGGTCCGGACGGGGGGGAAGGGCCCGTTCCGCCGCCTCCGGGTCCAGGGCGTGGCCGATTCCGTGCTCCGCCTCGGCCAGCAAATCCGCATCCATTTCCGCTTCCAGCTCCGGGAGCCAGTGGCGCTCCTCGAAGCGGACGTGCGCATTGACGCACTGGCCGAGGCGGAGTGCTTCTTCCCAGGCGCTCTCGATGTCCGCTTGCCGGAGGCAGCGTCCCAGGCGCTGGGCTACCCGGTGAATGCCCACATGCTCCTGCAGTACCCGGGTCACCAGCGAATCCGTACCGGGACGGTGCCAGCGCCCAAGCAGCCCTTCCTCCTCGGCGCGGAAGTGCGGCACCAGCTCTACCTCCCAGAAGCGATGGGCGGCCTCCCCCACTACCCGCTTCTCGCCGGGATCGGGGGGCGGATCCAGACGCTCCCACTGGCGTAGGGTCTTGGCGAATACCAGGGCGATGTGGTGCTGACGGCTCAGGGGCTGAAGCGGATCGCTGCGGTGCATGATGCTCCCCGTGGCAGGCGGTGGGCTCGGTTAGCGCCCTATCATCATTGACTCCAACAGGGCGCGCGGCAAGGATCGGGCGCCCGCGGAGTATGCCAAAATGCGGGTTCCCTTCCTCAATTCGTCCGGAGGCCTTCGTGGACCGCAAGACCCTGTACCGGCACAGTGACGCCGAGGGGACCATCGAGGTGGTCCAGGAGGGGGAAGCCCGGAGCCTTTACTTCGGCAGCCCGTCCAAGCAGAGCAGCGTCCGCCCGGACGCGCCCCACGCGCTGGTGCTGCCTTATACTCGGACCCTGACCGCGGCGCTCCTGTTCCGGCCCGATCCGCGGCGCATCCTGCTGGTGGGGCTGGGCGGCGGGGCCCTCGCCCATTTCTTCCTCCATTATTTTCCCCGGGCCTGGGTGGAGGCGGTGGAGAATCGCGCCCAGGTGGTGGCCGTGGCCCGCGATTTCTTTGCCCTCCCCCTGGAGGATCCGCGCCTGACCATCCACCTCCGCGACGCGGCATCCTTCCTCGCCGAGCCCGGCACCGCGCCCCGGCGGGGCTGGGACCTGATCGTGGCCGATGCCTACAACGCCGACGGGCCGGAGCAGGCGACCCTGCTCGCCGAATTCTACGAGCGCTGCTGGCTGGGGCTGCATCCGGAGGGGGTGCTCGCCGCCAACCTCTGGAGCAGCAACCGGCGACGGCTGCGCGGTACCCTGGGAGCCCTGGAGGAAGTCTACGGAGCGCCCGTTTACCGGCTCCAGGCCCGGGGACGGGCCAATGTCTCCGCCTTCGCCGGACGGGCCCCCCTGCCCGAGAATCCCTGGCACGAGCTCACGGACCGCGCCGTCTTCCTCGAGGAGCGTATCGGCCTCGCCTACCGGCGTTATCTCACCGATCTGGCGCCCCATCGCCGGGGGTGGCTGGATTCCCTCCGGCCCTAGCCCAAGGATTCAGACTTATTGATGCAGACCCTGGGCTGGTGCTCCTGTGGTCGCCCTGGTCGGCAGCCGGCGTCGGGTCAGGATCTGAACCGGGTGACGGAGGCGGCTCTGCCCCTCATGGGGCTCATCGCCGGTGTGGAGGAGCACCGGCTCGAGCAGTCCGTGCGCCCGGAGTAGGGCATGCGCGCCTTCTTCGGGGCCGCCCGGCCGCGATCCCCGGCCGGGCCTGAGACCGGTCCGGCTCAGCCGGTCAGGGTGCCCACCGAATCGGCCAGCCGCTCGGCGCGCGCCACCATGGAGTCCAGCACCGTCAGGCCGCGGTCCCAGAATCCGGGGTCGGAGAGGTCCAGGCCGAGCCGCCCCACCAGGGCCTCGGGGCTATCCGAGCCCCCGGCGGCGAGCAGCTCCATGTAGCGCGGCACGAAGTCCGCGCCCTGCTCCCGGTAGCTTTCGTAGAGAGCCAGCGTGAGCAGCTCGCCGAAGGCATAGGCGTAGACATAGCCCGGCACGTGCAGGAAGTGGGGGATGTAGGACCACCAGGCGCGGTAGTCCTCGGTGAGCACCACGCTGTCCCCGAACATGGGGCGCTGGGTCTCCATCCAGAGCGCGCCCAGACGCTCCGCGGACAGCTCGCCCTCCTCGCGGCGGGCGGTGTGCGCGGCGTGCTCGAAGCGATTCATGGCCACCTGCCGGAACACGGTGGCGAACATCTCCTCCAGCTTGTTGCAAAGCAGCCCGAGTCGGGCCCGCTCGTCCCCCTCCTGCCCCATCAGGTGCTCGAAGGCCAGCATCTCGCCGAACACCGAGGCGGTCTCGGCGGTGGTGAGCGGTGTGTCGGCGTTGAAGAAGCCCTGTTCGCGCGCCAGGTACTGGTGGACGCCGTGACCCAGTTCGTGGGCCAGGGTCATGACATCCGAGGGCGTGCCGGTGAAGTTCACCAGCACGTAGGGATGGACGTCCGGTGTGGCGGGGTGGGAGAAGGCGCCGCCCTGCTTGCCGTCCACCACCGGGGCGTCGATCCAGCCGCGGGCGAAGAACTCCTCGGCGATCTCCCGCATCCGCGGCGAGAAGCCGCCGAAGGCGCCGAGCACCGTCTCCCGGGCCTCGTCCCAGGAAACCGTGCGCTGGGTGCCGGGCAGCGGCGCGTAGCGGTCGTAGTCGTGCAGGGTGTCGAGGCCGAGCAGTCGGGCCTTGAGCCGGTAATAGCGCGCCACCAGGTCGTAGCGGTCGGTGACCCGCCCCACCAGGGCCTCCACCATGGCGTCGGAGGCCTCGTTATCCAGGTTGCGCTCGGTGAGCCAATGCGGGTAGCCGCGCAGGCGGTCCTCGATGGACTTGTCGGAAAGCACGGTGTTGAAGACATGGGTGAGCAGGGGCAGCTGCGCTTGCAGCCCGGCGGTGAACCCCGCCGCTGCGGCCCGCCGGGTTTCCCGGTCCTCCCGTTTGAGGCGGGAGAGCACCTCCTCCTCGGAGAGCCGCTCGCCGTCCACCTCGAAGCGCAGCCGAGCGAAGGTCTCGTCGAACAACCGGTTCCAGGCGGAGCGGCTGGTGAGCTGCTTCTCCGCCAGGATCCGTTCCTCCGGCTCGGAGAGGCGGTAGGGCCGGTACTGGCGGGTGGTCTCCAGGAAGTGGCGGTAGCCGGCCAGGGATGCGTCGGTCAGTAGGGACGCGGCCCGTTCGTCGTCCACCCCCTGCCATTCGAGCTGGAAGAACAGCACCTGATTGCCGATGGCCGTGGCCCGCTCCTCCACCCGGGTGAGCAGCGCGCCCACCTCCGGGTCGTCGGTGCGGACGGTGTGCAATAGCTGGATGTAGACCGCCGGCCGGGCCAGCCGCTGCTCCAGGGCCTCAAGCCGGGCCACCGCCTCGGCCAGCTCCTCCGCGGCCAGCTCGGCGACCCGGCCGTGGTAGGTGGCGCGGAACGCCTCCGCCTCGGCCTCCGCAGCGTCCAGGTCCTGCTGGATAGCCGGATCGTCCGGCCCGGTGTAGAGATCGGAAAGGTCCCAGCGAACCGCATGCACGTCCGTGGTCATTGCGCGGGTCCTCCCTTGTCGCGGGCCAGGCGCTGGATGCATTCCAGATAGCCCTGCTCGTCGGGCTGGCCGCCCGACCGCTGTGCCTCCCAGAGGGATCGGCCCAGGCATTCCATGATCTCGTGCTCCGCGGCATGGGTGTCCCCCATGCCGGCCGCCAGCCGCTGGTAGGCCTCCCGGATCCCCTGGGGCCGGTCCGTGCCCACCTGTTCGGCGATGGCGATGTGCATGCCCATGTGC
Organism: Thiohalorhabdus sp. Cl-TMA; assembly: GCF_041821045.1. Lineage (NCBI taxonomy): Bacteria > Pseudomonadati > Pseudomonadota > Gammaproteobacteria > Thiohalorhabdales > Thiohalorhabdaceae > Thiohalorhabdus > Thiohalorhabdus methylotrophus. The sequence continues at coordinate 96,699 of NZ_JBGUAW010000002.1, forward strand.
AGGAAGGGATTGGTCTCGCCGCTCTCCGGGGTCCACTCGTAGTCGGCGTAGCCTTCGCGGTCGCCCACCACCCGGTGGTACTCGGGGTGGCGATGAAGCACGTCGATCACCAGCTGCTCGCCGGGCTCGAGGGGCTCGCCCTTGTGGAATTTCTCCCAGGAGCGGAAGAACACCTCGCGGGTCTCGGAACGGTCGTTGCCGAATAGCATAGGGGGTCCTTGTTCGCGTTTCCGCGGGTCTAAAAAGGTCTTGGAGTATGAGAATCCGTGCCCGGGACCGAGGTTCCGAGGCTTTTTGGTCTTTTCCTTGGCGTGTGGTGGCGCTCTTGGTGGTTTGGCGTTGTGGTTTTGTCGTTCACGAGGCCGCCGATTCGGCGTACTCCTCCTTCTCCGGCCACAGGCACAGGTCGTACACCCGGCACTGCGCGCACTTGGGACGGCGGGCGGTGCAGGTATAGCGCCCGTGCAGGATCAGCCAATGGTGGGCGTGGCGCTTGTAGGCGGCCGGCAGAATGGCCTCCAGGGCCCGCTCGACGGCGGTGACGTTCTTGCCCGGGGCCAGGCCGGTGCGGTTGGAGACCCGGAATATGTGCGTGTCCACTGCGATGGTGGGATGGCCGAAGGCGGTATTGAGGATCACGTTGGCCGTCTTGCGGCCCACCCCCGGCAACCGTTCCAGGGCCGCCCGCTCCTCCGGCACCCCGCCGCCGTATTCCTCCACCAGGATGCGCGAGGCCTCCGCCAGATTCTTGGCCTTGTTGTTGAACAGGCCCAGGGTGCGGATATAGTCGCGGATGCCTTCCTCGCCCAGCGCGAGCATGGCCTCCGGGGTGCTGGCCACCGGGAACAGCTTCTCCGTGGCCTTGTTGACGCCCACGTCGGTGCTCTGGGCGGAGAGGCTCACCGCCACCAGCAGCTCGAAGGGCGTGGAGTAATTGAGCTCGGTGGTGGGGGTGGGATCCGTTTCCGCAAGGCGGGCGATGAAGGCCTCGGCTTCCTCGGCGGTCATGGCGCGGGGGGCGTCGGACATGCGGTCGTATTCCGGTTGCTGTGCGGCTGGAGAGCCAGGGAAAAAGCGGGCGGCCCTGGGGCCGCCCGTGCGCGGTTTCCCGGGATGCCGCCTCAGGTATGGCGATACGCGGGGATGTCGTCGGTTTCCGCGCGTCCGCGCTCCGCCACCCGGCCGTCGAGCTCGGTCACCTTCTCCGCGTGGCGCCGGGCGAAATCCTCCTTGTCGGCATCGGACATGGCGAGATAGGCAGTCTTGCCGATGAAGTTGCCCAGGTCGGCGGCGCGCACTGCCCACTTGTGGCCGTGGAGGTGGAAGTCCTCGCCGTGGTGCTGGCCGTGCGGGTAGTGCTGGAAGGTGGGGCCGAAGGCGGCCTTGAGGCCGTTGTCCTTTTCCATCCGCTCCAGGATGAAATCGAACAGGAAGCGGTAATACGCCTCCTCCAGCTCCTCGTCGAAGCCGTGGTATTCGAAGAAGCTATGCATGGCATTGCGGTCAACGCGCTTCTCGAAAGGCAGCTCGTGTCCGCTCATGGGTCTTTCCTTGTTGCTGGTTTGCCGCTGGTTACAAACCCGGTCATTCCGATATTTCGGGGCGAGACGTACCCGATGGGGCTGCCTTTATCAAGGGTTCCACCGGGCGACGTTTTCAGCCCTTTCTTATTCATTCCCCCTCGCCGAACCGGTCCTCCACCAGCTCGGAGATGGCCTCGGCGGCGGCTTCCTCGTCCGGCCCCTCTACGGTCAGCTCGAGCTCCGTGCCACGGCTGGCCCCGAGCATCATGACCCCCATGATGCTCTTGCCGGAGACCGTCTGGCCGTCGCGGCTCAGGTTGACCTCCGATTCGTAGGAGGAGGCCAGGGAGACCAGCTTGGAGGCCGCCCGCGCATGCAGGCCCAGCTTGTTTATGATATCGAGCTGGCGTTGGATCATGGACGCCCCGGCGGCGAGTACTGCAGCGATCGGCTGCGGCCGAGCACGATCCCTTCCCAGCCCCCCTCCAGGGCCTTCTGGACCTGCTCCTCCAGGGGGCGGGAGCGGTAGGTGAGCAGGCGGACCAGCATGGGTAGATTAACGCCCGCGATCACCTCCACCCGGCCCGGGTCGAGGAAGTCCATTCCCAGGTTGGCGGGGGTGCCGCCGTACATGTCCGTGAGGATGATGGTGCCGTCCTCCGTGCGTACCTCGTCGAGCGCGGCGAGGATGCGCTCGCGGGCCTCCTCGTAGGGGGACTCCGGGCCGATGTCCACGCCGGCGAGGGCGGGCTCTTCACGGCCCATGATGTGCTGGGCGGCCCGGATCATCTCATGGGCAAGATACTGATGCGCGATTATCAGAATTCCAGCCATGGGCGGTGTCATTCGGTCGTAGCACCCGGTTGGCGTCCCACCGGCTGCGTGGCGCCCAGCTCCCGGTGGCGTACCAGCACATGGGGAGCCCGGTCGTCGAAGAGCTTGGCCAGCCGCTCCACCATGAACACGGAACGGTGGCGGCCTCCGGTACAGCCGATGGAGACGGTCAGATAACTGCGCGGCTCTTCCGCGTAGGAAGGCACCCAATCCGCCAGTATCCGGTGGATATCCGAGAGGCGGCGTTCGAGCTCGGGCTGGGCCTCCAGATAGTCGATGACCGCCTGGTCCTGACCCGTCAATTCGGCCAGTCCGGGCTCGTAATTCGGATTGGGTAGGAAGCGTATGTCGAAAAGCAGGTCGCTGTCCATCGGTATGCCGTGCTTGAAGCCGAAGGACTGGAACAACAGGGTCAGCGGCCGGCCGCCCACCCCGCCGGAAGCGAAATCCTGCACCCGGCGCCGCAGGGTATGCACGGAAATGGCGCTGGTATCCAGGATGCAGTCCGCCGTTTCCGCCAGCGGCGCGAGGTGCCGGCGTTCCAGCTTAATGGCCTCCGGCAGGCTGTGACCGCCTTCCGCCAGGGGGTGGCGGCGGCGCGTCTCGCTGAAGCGCCGCAGCAGGCTGGCCTCATTGGCCTCCAAGAAAAGCCCGCGGATATCGAGGAAGGCTTCCTGCTCCAGCCGCTGCAGGGCCTGGGGCAGATCCTCCAGATGGGCGCGGGTGCGTACGTCCATGCCTACCGCCGCCTTGTTCACGGGCTGGGGGCCCGAGGCCAGGACCCGGGCCAGCTCGCAGAGCAGGTCCGGCGGCAGGTTGTCGACGCAATAATAGCCGGCATCCTCCAGGGCATGGATGGCGCTGGATTTTCCGGAGCCGGATATGCCGCTGACGACGATCAGTTCCATTCACCGCCCCGGTCGTCCTCGATAAGGCGCTTGCGCAGCCGCTCCCGGAAGTCCTTCTCCGGGTTGAACCCCGATGCCTTGTGAAAATAACTCTGCACGGCCACCTCCACCATCACCGCCAAGTTGCGCCCCGGGCTTACCGGAAGCACCACCCGGGGAATCTCCACGCCTAGGATCGACTGGGTGTCCTGCTCCTGCTGGAGCCGGTCGATCTGGGAGAGGTCGTCCCCCTGGACCCGCTTGAAGTGGATGATGAGACGCAGGCGCTTGCTGGCGACGATGGTGGCCGGGCCGAACAGCTGGCGGATGTTGAGAATGCCCAGCCCCCGGACCTCCATATGGTCCCGGAGCAGCTCGGGGCTGCGTCCCACCAGCATGCCCGGGACCTCTGCGGCGAATTCGGGGGCGTCATCGGCAATGAGATGGTGCCCTCGGGTCAGGAGCTCAAGGGCCACCTCGCTCTTGCCCACGCCGCTCGGCCCGGTGAGCAGGGTGCCCAGGCCCATCACGTCCAGGAACACGCCGTGGACGGTGGTGCGGTCGGCGAGGACCCGGCTCAGGTAGTGGTGGAGGTGGTGCACCAGCTGTGGGCTGGAAAGGTGGGCGAGGAGGAGCGGCGTTTCGTGCTCCTCGGCCGCCGCCGCGAGCTCCTCGGGCAGATGCTGCTGGCCGCTGTCGCTCACCATCAGGGCGGACAGGCCCTTGGCGAACAGTCCCTCCAGGACCTCGGCGCGCCGTTCCGGATCCATCTTGTTCAGGAAGGTGATCTCTGCCCGTCCGAAGACCTGCAGGCGGTTGGGATAGACGAAGTCCAGCTGGCCGGCGAGGGCCAGGGACGGCTTCTGAACCATTTCGGAGTCGATCTGGTGGCCGCCGGCGCCGCGGGCGGCCACCCATTCCAGGCCAAGGGTCTCGGCCTGGGCGTTGAAGACCTCTTCAACGGTTATGGTGGAAGCGCTCACGAACCCGCCAGTTCCTCGTCCTTGCCCACCAGCAGGTCGTACAGGTCGTTTCCGGAAGCCTCCAGCAGCCGATCCCGGAAGCCGCTGTCGTCGAGCATCCGGGCCAGACGGGAAAGCACCTGCAGATGCTGGTCGTTCTCCTCGTTGGGGACCAGCAGGGCGAATACCAGGGATACCGGCTGATCGTCCAGGGCGTCGAAATCCGTGGGCTGCTCCAGCCGGGAAAAGGCGCCGATGGGCCGGTCCAGGTCCGACAGGCGCCCGTGGGGAAGGGCCACACCGTGGCCAACCGCCGTGGAGCCGAGCTGCTCCCGGCGCAACAGGGTCTGGAAGACCTCCCGCTCGTCCAGGTCGGGCCGGTCGGCGTGGAACTCCTCCGCAAGCTGGTCCAGCAGGCTCTTCTTGCTGGACGCGCTCAGGTCCGTCCGAACCCGGCCCGGGCTCAGGAGGTCGCGTACCCGGATGGGCTCCCGGGGCGCGCTCCCCCCGGAGCCGTCCGCCGCCGCGTTACTCGGTTGGTTCGGGGGGCTGTTCCTTGGCATCGCGGGCTTCACGCTGGTGGTGGTCTTTGACTTTCCCTTGGTATCGGCGGGCCTGCCGGTCGATCTTGTCGGCCATCGCATCGATTGCCGCATACATGTCCTTGTCTTCCGCGTCGGCGTGCAGGGTGGCGCCGCTCGCGGTAAGTGTGATCTCCGCGGAATTGCGGAACTTCTCCACCGAGAGCACCACATGCGCCACCGTGACATGATCCATGTGGCGCTTCACCCGGTCCACTTTCTCGCGAACGTACTCATGGAGGGAATCGGTGATCTCAATGTTTTGACCACTGACATCTAGCTGCATTTGCAACCTCCGGCGTGGGCCGGGCTCAAAAAACGCCCAGGCGGGGAAAGCCCCGATTCAGCGCCGCATCATGCGGCGCCGTTGGCTGGAGGAGGGGATCCCGAGCGCCTGCCGGTATTTCACCACCGTCCGGCGGGCCACCTGGAAGCCTTGCTCCTCGAGGATCTCGGCCAGCTTGGCGTCGCTGTAGGGCTTGCCGGGCTCCTCCTCGTCCACCAGGCGCTGGAGCATGGCCCGGATCGCGGTGGCGGAGACCCCTTCGCCATCCGTGGTGCCCAGCTGGCTGGAGAAGAAATACTTGAGCTCGAAGACCCCTTGCGGGGTATGCATATATTTCTGGGTGGTCACCCGGGAAACGGTGGATTCGTGCAGCTCCACGGCATCGGCGATGTCGCGCAGGACCATGGGACGCATGGCGGTGGGCCCGTGCTCCAGAAAGCCCTGCTGGCGCTCCACGATGGCCGTGGCCACCTTGAGCAGGGTCTCGTTGCGGCTCGCCAGGCTCTTGATGAACCAGCGCGCCTGTTGCAGGTGGTCGCGCACGTACTTTCGGGCTTCCTGGTCGGCACCGTTGCCGCGCACCAGGTCCGAATAGGCGGCATTGATGCGCAGGCGCGGAATGGCCTCGGCGTTCAGCTCCACGTGCCAGCGGCCGCCGCGGTGGTACACCAGGACGTCCGGCAGCACCGTGGGGGCCGCCTCGCCGCCGATCACCGAACCGGGCCGGGGGTTGAGGGTCCGGATCAGCGCCACGGCGGTGTCCAGCTCCTCCTCCTCCACGCCCACGGCCTTGCGGATGCCCTTGAGGTCGTGCTTGCCCAGGGCCTCCAGGTGGTGGCGGACCACCTCCCGGGCGGTGGCCAATCCGGGCGTATCCTTGTCCAGGAGGTCGAGCTGGGCCCCGAGGCATTCCGCCAGGTCCCGCGCGCCCACGCCCACCGGATCCAGATGCATGACCCAGACGTGCACGGCGTGGACGTCCTCCTCGGGCACCTCCAGGGCCTCGGCCACCTCGGCCAGGGTCGCGGTCTGATAGCCCTCGTCGCTGACCCCCGAGACCAGGGCCTCGGCGATGGCCCGGTCGCCCTCGGAGAGGGGAGCCATGTGGATCTGCCACAGCAGGTGGTCGCCGAGGGTCTCGGGCGCGGAGTTGCGCGCCTCGAACCCGGGCAGCTCATCCTCTTCGCCCGTACCGGAGCCGGAGCCGGAGAGGGCGGGGGAGTCGGGCGCCACGCCCGCGTCCCAGTCGGTGTCCACCGTATCCTCCGGGCCGTGGTCGCTGGTGGCCTTCTCGGGCTCGGACGTCCGGTCGGCCACCTCCAGCGAGGAGTAGGGCTCCGAATCGGCTTCGGCTTCGAATTCCTCTTCGTTTCCGGGAGTGACCTCCTCGAGAAGCGGGTTTTCTTCGAGCGTTTCGCGGATCTCCTGATCCAGTTCGAGACGCGATAGCTGCAGCAAATGGATGGCCTGCCGCAGCTGCGGGGTCATCTTTAGCTGCTGGGAGACCTTTAGTTCGAGGGCTGGTTTCATAACCTACAAATGGAAGTGTTCACCCAGATAGACGCGCCTGACTCGTTCATCACCAATGATAGCGTCTGGTTGGCCGGACGTCAGCACGGTGCCTTCGGAAAGGATGTAGGCCCGGTGGCAGATACCGAGCGTTTCGCGGACGTTATGGTCCGTTATTAGGACGCCGATTCCCCGTTCCTCCAGTTGGTGGATGATGTGCTGTATATCCCGGACAGCGATGGGATCCACCCCGGCGAAGGGCTCGTCGAGGAGTATGAATTTGGGCTCGGTGGTGAGCGCCCGGGCGATCTCCACGCGCCGGCGCTCGCCGCCGGACAGGGACTGGCCCTTCTGGTGGCGGACATGCGCCACGCCCAGCTCCTGGAGCAGGTTCTCCAGGCGCTCCTCCATCTGCGCCCGTGTCAGGTTCAGGGTCTCCAGGATGGCCAGCAGGTTCTGCTCCACCGTCAAGCGGCGGAAGACCGAGGCCTCCTGGGGGAGATAGCCGATGCCGAGCCGGGCCCGCCGGTACATGGGCAGCTCGGTGATATCGTCGCCGTCCAGGGTAATGGCCCCGTCGTCCGGACGAACCAGACCGACGATCATGTAGAAGCTGGTGGTCTTGCCGGCCCCGTTGGGGCCGAGGAGACCCACGATCTCACCCGGGCGCAGGGACAGGTCAACACCCGAGACCACTGCCCGGCCTTTGTACTGCTTGGTCAGACTCGTGGCTTCGAGCTTATTCATCGGCCGGGGTGTCGTCTGGCTGGCTCGGTTGGTCGGAGGCGCCGGGCTGTTGCGGACCCGGCTCGCTGCCCGGCTGGAAGATCGCACGGGCCCTTCCCTGACCGTCCTCCTGGTCGCCGCTATAGACCTCCGTGCGCTGCTCGCCCATGAAGTAGCGGATGCGGGCCCCCTTCAGGGAATTGGGCCCTTCCTCCAGGAAGGCCTCGCCGATCAGCAGAACGGTTCGCTTGCGGGCGTCGTAGATGGCCTCCCGGGCCTCGCCGTGGCGCTCCCCCCGGTCCATGGTCACCGGGGCGCCGTAGGCGTGGACCGTGCGCAGGCCGCCCTCGCTGTAGTCCACCACCACCTTGCGGGCGTGCAGGACCATGTCGCCCTTGGTGGCCACCACGTTGCCGGTATAGACCGCCTGCTTCCGGGCGTCCCGGATGAGCATCTCGTCCGATTCCACCACCAGCGGGGGCTCCTGAGCCTGGCCGTCCCCGGACTGGCCGCCCTGCTGCGCGGGCGCCTCCTGGGCGGCGGCCGGCGCGGCGCAGAGGGTCAGCGGGAGCACGGCGAGGCCCAGGAGCGCGAACAGCCGGCGGAGGCGCTCAGCCGGAGCCACGCGGGATCTTCCAGAAGGTGGTATTGACCTGTTCATGAATCTCCACGCGCCGTTCGTCGGTCCATACGGTGGCGCCGATACCGTCGGCGGTTCCGAATTCCGCGGTAACCCGCACCGGATCGTTGGTCCTCGCCCGCTGTTCATCGGGGAAATAGTGCAGGGTCTTGGTGGTCATGCGATACCCCTCCGGATCCGTCACCCGGACATCGCCCTTCAGCGTGACCTGGTTGCTATCGTCCGCAACCCGCCCCGTTCGGGAGCGCACGGTCAGGGGCGGGCCGGAGGGCCTGCTCACTTCCAGGTGCACCGTCCGGAGCCGGGTGTAGCCGTGCTCCGGGAAATGGGCGGCATGGTCGGCGTTCAGCCACCACTGGTCGCCGTCGGTGGCCCGCTGGCGCAGCCGCACCGACCAGGCCTCCACGTCCACCACGGGCCCCGCCTCCTCAACGGCGGCGGGGCCTTCCTCGCGGTCCTGCCAGAGCAGGGCCACCCCCAGGCCAACGGCCACCGCCACCGCCAGGGTCAGCAGGAAGGGCCGCCCCCCCGGAGGCCTTATCCGGCCGGTACGTGCGGCGGACACGGTCAGGAGCCGGGGGTCAGGTAGTCCGCCAGGATCCGCTCCTCGAGCCCCTTGGCCCGCAGGAGCCGGTCCGTGACCTCGCGGACGGCCCCGTGGCCGCCGGCGCTGTGGGTGCACCAGTGGGCCCGCCGGCGCACCAGGGAGTGGGCATTGGGCACCGTTACGGTCAGTCCCGCCTGGACCATGATGGGAAGGTCCACCACGTCGTCTCCCACCATGGCCACCGCGGCGGCCGCCACATTAACCTGCTCGAGGAGCGCCTGAAAGGCCGGCTCCTTGCGCCGGTATCCCTGGTAGACGTACGCGATGCCCAGCTCCTCGGCGCGCTTGGCCACCACCCCGGAGGTGCGCCCGGTGATGACCGCCACCGGAACGCCGTAGTGCTGCAGGAGCTTGATGCCATGGCCGTCGCGCACGTGGAACCGCTTCAGCTCCCGGCCGTCGTCGTCCATGAGGATGCCGCCGTCAGTGAGCACGCCGTCCACGTCCAGGACCAGCAGCTCCACCGCCGCGGCCCGGGCGTCCACCTCCGTGGGGCTGAGGGGGTGCAGGCCGCTCATATTACGCCCGCCCGCAGGAAATCGTGCATGTTCAGGGCGCCCACCACGCGATGCCCCTCGTCCACCACCAGCAGGCCGTTGATAGCCTTCTCCTCCATGAACTGCAGGCCGCGGGCGGCCAGCTCGTCCGGCCCGATGGTGAAGGGGCTCGGGGTCATGGCCTCGCCGGCGGTGGTGGCCAGGAGGTCCATCTCTTCATCGAGTGCGCGGCGCAGGTCGCCGTCGGTGATCAGGCCCACCAGTCGGCCCTCGCCGTCCTCCACGGCGGTCATGCCCAGCCGCTTGGAGGTCATCTCCAGCAGGGCCTCGCGCATGGAGGCGCCGGTGCCCACCCGCGGGACGTCGTCGCCGGTGTGCATGAGGTCGCGGATGTGCAGCAGGAGTCGCTTGCCCAGGCTTCCCCCCGGATGGAAGCGGGCGAAATCCTCCGGGGTGAAGCCGCGCTCCTCCAGCAGCGCCACGGCCAGGGCGTCGCCCAGGGCCAGGGTTACCGTGGTGGAGGCGGTGGGCGCCAGATTCATGGGGCAGGCCTCCGTCTCCACGCTGATGTCCAGCACCGAATCCGCCCGGCTGCCCAGGGTCGAGTCGGCGCGGCCCACCATGGCCACGAGGGGCACCTTTAGGCGCTGCAGCAGCGGCAGCAGGGAGACCACCTCCTGGGTCTCCCCGGAGGAGGAGATGGCCACCACCACGTCCTGGCGGGTGACCATGCCGAGATCGCCGTGGCTGCCCTCCGCGGGGTGCATGAAGAAGGCGGGGGTGCCGGTGCTGGCCAGGGTGGCGGCGATCTTGCGGCCGATGAGGCCCGACTTGCCCATGCCCGTGACCACCACCCGGCCGTGGGAGGCGAGGATCAGCTCCACCGCCCGCTCGAAGGCGCCGTCGAGGTTCTCCTCCGTGGCACGGATGGCGTCGGCCTCGATGGCGAGGGTGCGACGCGCGTTCTCAAGGGCTCGGCTCATGCATTACCACCTGTGCTTGCAGGGTCGGAATCCTGACCGTAGAGTGAGGACGGATCAAGACCGGTTTCGGGATGCCCATGGATAAGGTTTTCGTTACCGATCTACGCGTCAGCGCGGTGATCGGTATTTTCGATTGGGAGCGGCGAATCCGCCAGACCCTGTCGGTGGATCTGGAGGTGGCCGTGGATTGCGCCGCCGCCGCGGCCACGGACCAGGTAACGGAGGCCGTGGACTACAAGGCCCTCTCCAAGCGCGTCTCCGCCGTGCTGGTGGAGGGCGAGTTCCAGCTGGTGGAAACGGCCGCGGAGCGCGTGGCCGAAACGGTGCTCGAGGAGTTCGGCGTCCCCTGGGTGCATCTGCGGCTGCACAAGCCCGGGGCCCTGAGCGATGCCCGCGACGTCGGCGTGGAAGTGGAGCGCGGCCAATGCCCCTGAACCGGATCCAGGCCCCATGACTATCGCCTATGTCGGCATCGGTAGCAACCTGGACCCGGAGGTCCACGTGCCCGCTGGCGTGGAGGCCCTGCGCACGGAATTCTCCGGGGTGGTCTGCTCGCCCGTTTACCGGACCGAGCCCGTGGGCTTCGAGGGACCGCCCTTCCTGAATCTGGTGGCGCGGCTGGAGACCGAGCGCTCCCTGGAGGGGGTGCTGGAGCGCCTCCGCGCCGTCGAGGCGCGGTTCGGGCGGGAGCGCCCCGAGCCCGGCGAAGGCCCCAAGGAAAAGTCCTTCTCCAGTCGTACCCTGGACCTGGACCTGCTGCTCTACGGCGACCGCGTGACCCGGGAGCCGGTGGAGCTGCCCCGCCGCGACGTGGCCGAGTACCCCTTCGTCGCCAAGCCGCTGGCCGATCTGGATGCCCAGGGCCGGATTCCGGGCGAGGAGCGGACCTTCGGCGCGCTCTGGGCGTCCTTCCCCGCGGAGGCCGAAGCCGGCATGCGGCGGGTGGAGCTGGACCTGCCCTGCTGAGCCCGCTGCCGCCGCGAGGGAGCTACCCGGGCGGAGGCCGCTACCGGCTCAATACAGCAGCCGCCCGCCGTCGACGCTGAGCACCTGCCCGGTAACGTAGTCGGCGCGCGCCAGGTAGTGCACCGCCTCGGCCACGGGCTCCTCGCCGCCCGCCCGGCCCAGGGCCGTATGGCGCAGCAGCGCCTCCTTGTCGCTCTCGCTCTTGCCCGCGTCCGGCCACAGGGCCGCGCCCGGCGCCACGGCGTTGACGCGCACCCGCGGGCCCATCTCCTTGGCCAGGGCCCGGGTCAGCATCACCACGCCGGCCTTGGAGACGGAATAGACGGGGTGGTGCTCCAGGGGCCGCTCGGCGTGGACATCGGCCAGGTTGATGATCGCCCCGCCCCGGGCCTCCAGGTGCTCCTGGGCCGCCTGGGCCAGGAAGAAGGGCGCCTTGAGGTTGGTGTCCAGCAGCTCGTCCCAGGCGGGCTCGCTCGCCTCCTTCAGGGGCGTGGGATAGAAGCGGGCGGCGTTGTTCACCAGGATGTCCAGGCCGCCGAAGGCAGCCACCACCGCCTCCACCAGGGGGCCGAGGTTGGCGGTCTCCTCCAGGGCGCAGCCGAAGACGCGCGCCCTTCCCGGCCCCTGCGCCTCCAGCTCCTCCGCCAGGGCCTCCGCCGCGGCGCGGCTGCTGTGATAGTGGATGGCCACGTCCGCCCCGGCCGCGTGCAGGTGCCGGGCGGTGGCCCGGCCCAGGCGGTGGGCGGCCCCGGTGACCAGGGCCACATGACCGGCAAGATCGCCATCGGCCATGGGGGGCTCCTTGCTGCGCGTTGACGGGCCGGGCGGTTCCCGAGGGACCCGAGGCCCCGTGGCTGCTAGTATAACGCCCTTCCCCGGTAGCCAAGCAGGGAACGCCCCTGCCCGTCGAGGATATCCATGGAATTTACTGAATCCGCTCTCCCCGAGCCCAACGACGCGGAGCGCGAGCGGGCGGAGTCCGTCGCCGCCGTCCTGCGCGACCGCATGGCCGCTAGCGGCGGCGCGATCCCCTTCGACCGGTTCATGCGCACGGCGCTCTACGAGCCCGGCCTGGGCTATTACGTGGGCGGACGCGAGCGCCTGGGCCGCGGAGGCGATTTCGTGACCGCCCCCGAGCTGACGCCCTTTTTCGGATACACGGTGGCGGGCCAGGTGGTGGACCTGCTGGCGCGCTGCGGTGGTGGCGACGTTCTGGAGGCTGGGGCCGGAAGCGGCGCCCTCGCCACGCAGCTCCTGGCGGAGCTGGAGCGCCTGGGCAACCTCCCGGAGCGCTACCGGATCCTGGAGGTGAGTCCGGACCTGAAGGAACGCCAGCGCCGCACCCTGGAGCGCACCCTGCCCCACCTCATGGACCGGGTGGAGTGGCTGGAGGATTTCCCCGCCGAGGCCTGGCGTGGGGTGGTGGTGGCCAACGAGCTGCTGGACAGCCTGCCGGTGCACCGGGTGCGCATCACTGAGGAAGGCCTCAAGGAGCTCCACGTGGCTCCGAACGACTCGGGCGGCTTCCAGTGGCGGGAGGGCCCGGTGAGCGACCCACGCATCGCCGATGCGATCGGGAGCCTGGACGGTTTGCCGGCGGGCATGGAGACCGAGGTCAATCTGGAGGCGCCGGCCTGGACGGTGCAGGCGGCGGAGAGCCTGGAGCGGGGCGGCGTGCTGCTCATCGACTACGGTCACCCGGCCGCCGAGCTCTACAGCCCCGGGCGGGCCCGCGGAACCCTCATGTGCCATTTCCGCCACCGTGCCCACGATGATCCCTTCTACCTGCCGGGGGTCCAGGACATCACCGCCCACGTGGATTTTTCCGCGGTGGCGGGCGCCTCCGCCGGCGCCGGTCTGGAGCTGGGGGGATTCGCCACCCAGGCCCAGTTCCTCATCAATCTGGGGCTCACGCACCGTGTGGAGTCCTACCTCGGGGCGGGCGGCGTGAGCGACGAGGAACAGCTCCAGCTCGCCACCGCGCTCAAGCAGCTCACTCTGCCCCAGGGCATGGGCGAGTCCTTCAAGGCCCTGCTGCTGGTGCGCGGGGTGGAGGGGCCCTTTCCGGGCTTCCGCCAGGGCGACCGGGCCGGGGAGCTGTAGGAGAGAACAGAAACCGCCAAGATACGCCAAGGAAAAACGGCAGGATCAAACCCCTGAATAGGCAGCACCGGAAGTAAGGATAAGGGGGGAGGTGATTGGCCGCCCCTATTGAAAAGGTTGGCTGCTTTTCCCGTTAGGTTATCCGCTTTCCCTGGTTTCTTGGCTCCTTGGCGTTTTTTGCCGTCTTTTGACGCAAAGGGGACTCCATGACCTACCTCCAGGCCCTGGTGCTGGCGCTGCTCCAGGGCATCACCGAATGGCTGCCTATCTCCAGCTCCGCGCATCTGATCCTGTTTCCGGCCCTGGTGGGCTGGCCCGATCAGGGGCTGGGCTTCGACGTGGCGGTGCACGTGGGGTCGCTGGCGGCGGTGATGATCTACTTCCGCACGGATATCACCGCCATGGCGCGCGACTGGGGCCGGTCGGTGGTGACGCGGCGGTTGGAGGGCGAGGCCCGGCTGGCCTGGGCGGTGCTGCTCGCCACCATTCCGGTGGGTCTGGCGGGCCTGGCCTTCAAGGATGTGGTGGAGGGCGCCATGCGCGATCCCCACGTGCTGGCCTGGGCCCTGATCGGATTCGGCGTGCTGCTGTGGGCAGCGGATGCCCGGGGACGCCGGGTCCGCACCGAGCGCCAGCTCACCTGGAAGGACGTGGTGGTGATCGGCTTCGCCCAGGCCCTGGCGCTGATCCCCGGCACCTCCCGCTCCGGCATCACCATGACCGCCGGCCTGGCGGTGGGGTGGACCCGGGAGGCCAGCGCCCGTTTCTCCTTCCTGCTGGCCATCCCGGTGATCGTGCTGGCCGGCGGCCTCGACGTGGTGGATATCATCGAGGGCGAGGCTCGTCAGCCCCTTCCCCTGCTGGCCACCGGCTTCCTGGCCAGCGCCGTCTCCGCCTACCTCTGCATCTGGGCCTTCCTGGCCTTCATCCGCCGCATCGGCATGGGCCCCTTCGTGCTCTACCGGATCGCCCTGGGGGGGCTGCTTCTGGCGGTGTTCTGAAAAGGGCGAACCGCCGTGCTTCCCCTATTTCCCCTCCCCGGAACCTCCACCGAAGGCGTAGCTCACCGCCACCACGCCGCTGTAGACAGTGGCGCGGTCGACGATGGGGCTATCGGTGACAGGCTCGTCCAGCCAGCTGTGGCGCAGGTAGGTGAATGCCCCCCAGCGGCCGGTGAGACGGACCCGGGCCACCAGGGCCACGAAGGGGCTCCAGGCGTCCTGCCCGGAATAGGCCGGGCGTCCCGCCCGGGCTTCCCCGGGTCGGACCCCGTAGTAGTAGTCCACGAAGCGGTCGCTCGCCCATTCCACCCCAGCCCCGGGAGACAAGGTGAACCGGCGTCCGCCTAGGCGGTAGCCGAGCTGGGCGGAGGCCTCCTGCCCCTGGTGGCGGCCGAGCAGGTCCGTCACGCCCTGCACCTGCAACCGCCACCGCCCCAGCCGCCGGGTGAGCTCCAGCCCCGCCTCTGCCGTCTTCCGGCGGTCCGCCATGCCCTCCAGGGCCCGGCTGTCGCCCCCTTCATAGCTCTGGAAGCGGGGCTGGAGCACGGCCGCAAGGTTGAGCCTCCGGTCGCCCCAGAGGCGGTACCGGGCCTGGATGCCCCGGAAGCTGAACCGCCCCAGGTTCACGTTGAGCAGGGGGACGGGCGTGAGGTTCCGGCGCACCCCTTCGTAGGGGGACGGAGAGGCCACCACCCCCGCCCCGATCATTACCGGGGGGCGCTTCGGCGGCGGCTGGGCGATGGAAATGCCCGGTGCGAGGAAGGCGAGCAGGGAAAGAAGGACCAGAAACGCGCTCATCCGCCGCCCCCCGAAGCGGTTCCGGAAGAGGTCCCGTAGGTGACGAGCACCAACAGCAGCAGGGCGACGATGGCGGTCATGATGGTGGTATCAAGCAGTCCCAACGTGTGGTCCTCCTCGAGGAGCTCCAAAAGTACGAAGAAGGTGGGGAACAGGAACAGCAGCAGAAAGGTGTTGGACAGGCCGAAGTCGAGCGGCAGGGCCGGATGGCCGACCCATCCCTGATAGATGGCGATGGCCAACAGCGTCAGGGGCAGCACCAGGAACATCACCTGGGTGATGCCGCCGAAGGCGTTGGCCAGGGCGATGCCATATTCGCCCTTGCGGTGGGCCTGCCAGAGAATCACGTATTCGCTCATACCCGCGAAACCGGCCAGGATCAGGGCGGTCAGGAGCGGATTGAAGCGGAAATCCGTCATGGCTACCTCGGCGAAGGCGGCCACCCGCTCGCCGCCCAGGAAGGCACCGACCACCCCCACCAGCAACAGCCAGCCGATCACCGGCAGGGTTCCGCGGCCCACGCCCCGGTAGGCCAGATCCCGCCGCCGGGCCACCTCGGTTTCCGAAAGGTCGAGGGCTTCCCGCACCGCCGTCTCCTCGCGCGCGTACTCCTCGAGCAGCTTGTAGACGTACACCCCGAAGACGCCCAGGAGTACTGCGGCCACGATGGCCAGATCCGCCGGGGCGAAGGCGGCCTTGGCGTGGCCGTTCACGCTCAGGCTCAGCATGACCAGCCCCAGGATCAGCCCCATCGCCGCCCCGGCCGTGAGCAGCTGGGCACCCGCCTCGGTGATGGGGCGCGGCATGAGGTACTTGCCCCGGGTGTCCTTGGGCAGGAAATAGGAATACAGGCTAAAGACCAGGGTGTTCAGGTAGATGGTGATCAGGGCCAGGGTGAAGGCGGCGGCCGGACTCACCGGAATCAGGAAACCGATTGCCGCGAGCTCGGGAATGGTGGACAGGATCTCGCTCACGGTTCCGGCCACGTAGTGGTCCCATTCCAGGCGCGCGGCCAGGCGTTGCGTACCCACCACGAAGGCCTCGCAGGCTGACTGCAAGAGCAGTAGCCCGGCGGCCAGGGCACCGGCCGCGACGGCCCAGCGGGGCAGCGCCAGCCCGGCCAGGTCGCCGAAGTACAGGGCCCCCCACAGGGCGATGCCGAGGGCCATCCGCCGGGCCCAGCGGGGATAGGGCGGGCGCAGCGTCCCCGGGGGCAGGCCCAGATGGAAAATGGAGAGCCGGTCCGGGTCGATGCCGGCCTCCCGTAGCCGGTGCTCGGCGCGCGCAGAGGCGCCGGGCAGGCCCGCGGCGGCCCGGTCTCCCTTCGGGGGGTATTCCCGGTTGGAGGTTTCAGCGTCCATAGAGGTTCCGGATGGCGGGAAGGAAATGCCGAGTATGGAGTATGGCCCAGGGCCGGGAAGCCGTCATCCCTGTCCTTCCGGGCGGGCCCCGCATCAGGTGGACTCCGATTGGGTCCTTTTCCGCTGGCGGTAGCCGAAGGCCGCCTGCCGCACGTTCTCCTCGTCCTCCAGGCCGGTGCCCAGGGCACCGCCGATGGTGGCCAGCGAGGTGGCCATCCAGGCCAGGGTGAAATAGTCGCCCCAGCCCACCGAGTAACCTTCCACCACCATCCGCATCGAGGACTGGAAGACCTCCCGAGGGACGAACATGGCGCCCGCCACCAGCAGAAGGCCGTACAGGGCAGCATAGGACATGACCGCCGCCGTGGACATGGTCAGCAGCGTGGCGGCGTTGTACAGCATGGTGAGCTCGCGGGTGCTCCGTCTGTAGCGGTCCCGCTCCCACAGGTTGTGCGCGATGATGGTCCAGACGGTGATGCCGCCCAGGGACAGCAGCATCAAGGCCAAAAGGCGGGTCCCGCCGAGGGTGGCGCTTACCTGGTACATACTGGTGAAGAACAGCACGTAGGCCCCGGTGGCAAAGGCCGCGGCGAACACGCCCCGGAAGCTCGGAAACAGGTTCCAGGGGGAGTTGTTCCGTACCATGCCGGGCAGGATCCGCAACAGCGCCGGCCATTTGGGGGAGGTGTACTCCACGTCGCCGCCGAAATCGGAGTCCCCGTGCTGGATCTGGGCATGCTGGCGGATGGGGGCTACCCGCTGGCTGAGCGGTCCCCGGTACAGCTGAAACGGGCGCCCCGGTCCGCTCCGTGGCGTTGCCGCGGATCCGGCATCCCGCTCGCGCTCCATGCCGTGGATGCCCCGGATGAGCTGCAGGGCCGTTTCCCGGGCGCGGGCATACAGGTGCAAGGCGCCCAGGGCAGGTAGGGAGAATCCCCCGGTTCCCTGTGCCTGGCTCTCGGTGGCCACCACCACCCGGCGGTCCCGCAGGATGGGCAGATCGGTGAGGAACAGGGCCAGATCCCATCCTTCCTCCTCTTTCCGCTTCCGGCATTGGGTGAGGAGGTCCGGGGCCTCGATGTCGCTCCCGGTGAGGGGGTCGGTGCGGACGGTCACCTCCCAGGAGACGTTCCCGTCCACTTCCGAGCGGAGCAGCTCGGGTAATGCTTCCGCGAGCTTGCAGGCGAGCTTTTCGGAGAGCCCCGGAGCGGGAACCAGACCCAGGGTGAGATGGGCTGCCATATGGAATTCCCGGCGATTTCGGGTACGAAGCCCCCGAGCGGGGAGGATTCCCAGCCTGCGGCAGCATCCGGGCCCGGGTCACTTCGGGTGAGTCCGGGGACCGGCAAGGAATCTCCTGGGGCATGCGGGACGGCCGGCGGGGGCTAAGGGGCTACGGCGGCGGCGTTGACGGCCGAATAGCCATTGTGGTCGCAGGTTCCGGTGACATGCACGCGGACGGGCAGGTTGTCCTCCACCGACCTGAGCAGGATGCGGAAGATGTGCTCCGCTCCCGGCCCCGTGTGGTCGCGGAAGAACCATTCTTTCTCGGAGCAGCCGGAGGGGTTCTCCTTCACCGGCAGCCGGAACAGGAACCGGCCGGCGGTGGTGGGGCGGAACTCCTGAACGTAGCCATAGTCCGTCCATCCGGCCTCGGCGCCCGCCGGCGCGGGCCGGATCAGCCCCGCCGTCAGCAGCAGGGCCGCGAGCAACAGCGGCCGGTCGCTGGTCATCGCCCCGCCACCTCCGTGCCCCCGCCGCTTTCCAACAAGTGCCGGAGATCGTGGGCCAGGGCCGGAGCCTCGTCGTCGGGGAGGGCCAGCAGTCTGGGGTAGCCGCGCCTGTCGAAGACGAACAGGCCGCTGCTGTGGGAGACGTCGTAACTGCCGTGGCGGTCGGGCTCGCCGTGGCCGTATGCGACCCGGTAGCGCTTGGCCAGGGCTTCCAGCCGGTCCTCGCTGCCGCGCAGCCCCACGAACCGGGGTCCGAAGGCGTTGACGTAGGAGCGCAGCACCTCCCGGGTGTCCCGGGCGGGGTCCACGGTGACGAACAGCACCCGCACCCGGTCGGCCCCTACGTCCAGCCGGTCGAGCGCCTGCCGCACGGTGGCCAGGGTGGCCGGACAGACGTCCGGGCAGTGCGTGAAGCCGAAATAGACCAGGGTCACCTTGCCCCGGAAATCGCTGCCGTGCACGGTCTCGCCGGTGTGGCTCGTCATGGTGAAGGCCAGGCGCGGCATGAGCCCGGAGATGTCCTTGAGGCGCCAGGGGCCGTCGCCGCTGCAGCCGGTCAGCAGCAGGGCCGCCAGCAGGAGCCAGGCCGCTCCGCGCAGCCGAGGGAAAAGGGGGCCTTGGATGCGCGCCTTTTTCACGGTTCAGCTCCTGGGATCACCGCCAAGGACGCCAAGGAAAAAACGGCATTCATCCATACGCATAACCCCTCCGGCCTTTTTATCTGCGTTCGTCCGCGCCATCCGTGGATGCGCTCCGTTCCTTTCCAGGCGTACCGCGCGTGCCCGGCGGTTCGGCGTGTATTCAGGCTTCGGAGCCGGCGGCCTCCAGGTGCGCCTGGTTGTTCTCCCGCATCCACATGCGCAGCACGATCAGGCCCACCACCACGCTCATCATGGCCGCCGGAATCCAGGTAAGGAGGCCGCCGATCTGCTGATCCAGCAGGGGCGAAATGGGCCAGGCCCGGCCACAGACCTCGTAGATGTCGAACAGCACGCCGTTGCTCAGACTGATGTAGGCGCCGATGGCGATCTGGGGGAGCATGATGACCCACAGCATGATGATCCGCGTGCCGAAGCCCAATCCGCCGCGGGCCGGGGAGCGCGGGTCCACCGCCAGCCACCAGAACAGCAGGCCGTCCACCACCATGCTCCAGTTCATGGCCTTGTACAGGGGAACGCTCAGCATGGCGTCGAAATGGACCGGCGGATAGAGCCACAGGTAGATCAGGCCCACGAACAGCAGGGAGGCCGTAATGGGGTGCTGCACGGCGCCGTAAATCCGCCGGGTGATCGGATGGCGCCAGAATCGGCGCAGGGCCTGCTTGAGCCGCCCTTCCGGCAGGCCCTCGCCCAGGATCTCGTGCGGCAGCGCCAGCACCATGAGCACCGGTCCCACGTGGTGCAGAACCAGGTGCTGGCCCCGGTGGATCCAGAACATGTGCTGGGCGAGGTAGTCCAGCTGGGTCTGGAGCATGACGTAAGTGAGCCCCAGACCCAGGAAGAAGGACGCGGCGCGCCAGAACCCGGTGCGCCCGCCCCGGCGCCGGCGGACGAGCATGCCGCGCAGGAACAGGGCGCCCGCCGTGACGGTGAGCGCCAGAACCGTTGGGGAGAATTCGTAGGGAGCCAGGAAGCCGACTACCGCGCTCATGGTGCTAGGGATCCCGAAGCCGATGGCCGTTGCCAGCATGCCCCGCGGGCGCGCCGCGGGCAAGGGGCCCGATTCTGAGACCGGAGAGCCGGCGGGCGGATTCCCGCTCAGGCCGTGGTATCCGGCTCCCGGGCCGTCTCCACCCGGTTGCGGCCGCCGGTCTTGGCCCGGTATAGCGCATCATCCACGCGCTTGAGCAGGGTGGTCCAGGACTCGCCGACTCGGAATTCGGCCACGCCCAGGCTGATGGTGGCCGGGATACCCGGCAGCGTCTCCGTGTCGGCGATGGCGCGGCGGAGGTATTCCGCCAGCTCGGCGGCGCCCGGAAGCGGGGTGCCGGGAAGCAGGGCCAGGAACTCCTCGCCGCCCCAGCGGGCCAGGATGTCCGTCTGGCGCAGGCGCTCCTGCACCGTATCCGCCACCTGGCAGAGGACCCGGTCGCCCACGGGGTGGCCGTGGGTGTCATTGACGCGCTTGAAGTGATCGATGTCGAACATCACCAGGGAGAAGGGGTTGGCATAGCGCTCGGCACGCTGGATCTCGTCGCTGAGCAGCGCCTCGAAATGATGGCGGTTGAACAGGCCGGTGAGGCGGTCGTGGGTGGCCTGGCGCTGGAGCTCCGACTCTAGCGCCTTGCGCTCGCTGATGTCGCGCATGATGGTGGACAGCCGCTCCGCCTCGCCGTCCGGCCCGTAGTGGGCTACGATCACCTGGGACACGGGGATCTCCCGCCCCGCCGTGTCGAGCAGGGCCGTCTCGCCTTCCCAGTAGCCCTCGCGGATGGCGGTGGGGATGCCCGCCTCCTGGATACGGTGCAGCGCCCAGTCGGGGTGGATGTCGTCGCGGGGCGCTTCCTCCAGGGGGGTATTCGGGGAGAGCCCGAGCATGCGCCAGCCGCCCCGGTTGCGATATAGGGGGCGCCCTTCCAGATCGGAGGTGGCCACGAAGTCGGGGGTGGCCTCCAGGATCTGGATGAGCCGGTCGCGGGCCATCTCCGCTTCCTTGCGGGTAGTGATGTCCTCCATGGTCCCGTCGAAGTAGATGGTGCCGTCGGGATCCCGGTGCCGATAGGCGGTCACCGCCGCCCAGATGGGCCGGCCCCGCAAGGAGCGCATCCGCACCTCCTCGCGCTGCACGGAGCCCTTTTCCAGGAGCTGCCGGCTGAAGAGCTCCCGTTCGGCGGGGTCCTGATAGAGGTCGGCCACGGGATGGCGGGCCAGCTCCTCGAGGGAGGAGGCGTCGAAGATCGCCACCATGGCCGGGTTGAGCTCCAGGAAGCGGCCGTCCACGCCCGGCGTGTTGCGGAACACCCCCACGGGCAGGTTCCGGAAGACCTGGTGGTAGATCTCCAGCTGCCGGCGGGAGCGGTTCTCCTCGGTGACGTCGTGGATGATGGAGTACAGGTACTCCAGGCCGCCCACATGGATGGGGCCGGAGTGCACCTCCACGTCGCGTACCTCGCCGCTCGCCAGGGCGTGCTGGACCTGCACCCGGAAATCGGGCTCCACGCGTACCCGCTGCAGATTGCGGCTGAGCTGGTCCGGCGGGAGGGTGTTGATCCGGCCCAGGGGCATGCCCCGCAGCTCCTCGATGGCGTAGCCGTAGAAACGGGCGGCGGCGTGGTTGGCGTCGGTAATGGTGCCCGATCCTTCGGGGGAGATGAGGAGCTTCACGGCCGGATGGTTCTGAAACATCTGCCGATAGAGGGACGTGCGCTCGTCCTGGGCGTCCAGCAGATCGTTGGTGGCTCGCGCCAGCGCCCCGAGCTCGTCGTCGGAGGCAACCGGCGCGTAGGGCTGTTGATTGCCGGCGCGGCGGTCTTCCAGTGTCCGATGGATGGCCCATACGGGCTGGATGACCCGGTTCCGGAGTACCGCGTAGCCGATGATCGTGAGCAGGAGAATGGATCCGCCCAGGGCGAGCCCGGCGAACAGGGCGTGGGTTTTCTGCGCGGCAAGCTCCCCCCGGCTGTCCAGGGCCACGTAGACGGCCCCGGTGGATAACCGGGCCAGATCCATCTTCGGGCGGTGGATGTGCAGCGGTACCGCCGCCGTCAGGGAGCGGCCGCCGTCCCGCCAGCGGGAATGGGCGCCGCGCTCCAGCGCCGCCCGGATCTGGTCGCGGATTCGGCCGTCGGGGACCTCCCGCAGCGGATGGCGCCACCAGGCCATTCGGGTGGCGGCGATCACCCGCAGCGGGTCGCCGGCGGCTACCACGATCTCCTCGATGTCCGGCTCAGCGCCCAGGGCGGTGACGAACCGCTCCAGCTCCGACGTGGTCGGGCTGGACTCGCTGGCGTAGTTCACCGCGTCGGCGATCCGGATGGCCCAGCTGGCCATTTCCTCCTTGGCGTGGCTCTTGAACAGCGCATACAGCCCGAAGCCGCAGACCAGCGCCAGCACCAGCCCGGCCAGCAGGGTGGGGACCAGGAGCTTGAGGTGCAGCGAGCGTCGATACCACTGCCGCACGCCGGTCATCGGTTCTCCGCCGCCCGCCGTATGATGCGGGCGTCGAGGAGGTTCGCCACCTCCGGGGTTTCTCCGTCGAGCTGGTGCGCGGCCCGCAGGATGGCCGCGGAGCGCGCCAGGTTGGTGGGAACCGGTCCGCCCGGCGCCCAGATTTCCTTTTGCTCCGCCAGGCCGAGGACTTCGAGGCCTTCCAGCAGGCGGCGCAGACCGGAGGGCGGCAGGCCCTCGCGGCGCGCCATGATGCCATGCGCCTCATCGGGGTGGGCTTCCGCATAGCGGAGGGCGCGCTGGAAGGTGCGCACCACGCGGACCAGGTCCTCCGGCCGGTTCTCCAGGATCCGGACATCGGTGATCAGAAGATCGAGGACCGTATGGGGGGCCTCCGCGGTGCTGAAAATGCTCCGCGAGCGGACCCGCTGCAGGATGTCCAGCGAGGCGGGCGGGTAGGTGACGGCGGCCTGGATGCGGTCCTTGGCCAGGGCCGCCGGCATCTCCGCTTGGGGCATAGGCACCCGCTCCACGGCCGAGAAGGGCAGGCCGTTCCGTTCCAGGGCAACGGCAAGCACCAGCAGGTCCAGGGAGGCGGGCTCCACCCCCACCCGCTTGCCTTCCAGGTCGCGCACCGACCGGATCGGCGCCCGGGCCAGGATCTCGTCCGCGCCCCGGGACCAGTTCACGGCATAGAAGGCCCGGGGCCGCCGTTCGGAGTGGTGGCTCATCAGGAGCAGCTCCACCACCGTGCCGCCCAGGACGTCGGTCTGGCCGCGCTCGAAGGCCCGTCGGCTGTCCCCGAGCGAGGTGAACTCCACCAGGTCCACCGCCACGCCCGCCTCCCGGAACCAGCCCTTCTGGGCGGCGAGATAGAGGTAATCATAGCCGGGCCAGGGATTGATGCCTATGCGAAGGGGATCTTCGGCCTTCTGGCAGCCGCCGAGCACCACCAGCAGGAGCATGAGAAGCCACGGAGAGGCGCGCCTCGGATAGGCACGGCGACCGGGAGGGAAGAGTGCGGCTGCGGGCATTCCGGGTGATCCTAACCATGCGGCGTCCCCCGGCGCCGCGCGGAGTCAAGGTTACCCAAACTATAGCAAAAGCGAATCCGCAATGCGCAAAGGGGCGTGTGCATTGCGGCACAGCGCCGAGCGAAGACCCGGGTCATGCGCTCCGGGTGCTTTGCCCGGAACCGCGGGCCCGGGGCCTCATGCCCCGCGGCCCGCCTCCATTACCCGGTCCATGCGCTTGCGCATGAAGGCGTAATACATAACCGGGATCACCACCAGCGTCAGCAGCGTGGAAGCGGCGATGCCGAACAGCAGCGAGATCGCCAGTCCCTGGAAGATGGGATCGAACAGGATCACGAAGGCGCCCACCATGGCCGCCGCGGCAGTGAGCACGATGGGCCGCAGGCGGACGGCGCCGGCTCGGATCACCGCCTCCTTGAAGTCCACCCCTTGGGCCGTCTCCTGGTTGATGAAGTCCACCAGCAGGATGGAGTTGCGGACGATGATGCCGCCCAGGGCGATCATGCCGATCATGGAGGTGGCGGTGAAGTGGGCCCCGAACAGGGCGTGTCCGGGCATCACCCCCACCACCGTCAGCGGGATGGGCGCCATGATGATCACGGGCACCAGGTAGCTGCGGAACTGGCCGACGATGAGCAGATAGATCAGCACCAGGCCCACCGCGTAGGCGGCGCCCATGTCGCGGAAGGTCTCATAGGTGACCTGCGCCTCGCCGTCCCACTTGAGGGCGTATTTGTACTCCTGCTCCGGCTGCTGGGTGAACAGCTGCGGGATGGTGTAGCCCTGGTCGATGGGCTCCTCCTGCAGGCTCTTCCAGATGTAGTAGAGCCCGTAGAGGGGGCTGTCGTTGGGTCGGGCCTTGTCGCCCGTGACGTAGACCACCGGCTTCAGGTTCTTGTGGTAGATGGTCTGGTCGCGGGTGGTCTCCACCGGAGTCACCAGCTCCGCCAGCGGCACCAGCCGACCCTCGCGGGACTGCACGCGCATCTCCAGAAGGGACTCGATGCGCGCCTTGTCCTTCTGCGGCAGCTCGGCGCGGATCAGCAGGGGGTACTTCTGGTCGTCGCGGTGCAGCGCCGAGATGTCCTCGCCTTTCAGGGCCATGTGGATGGCCTGGACGATGCGCTGTTCGGAGACGCCGGCGCGCGCCGCCTTCTCCTTGTCCACCACCAGGCGCAGCTTCTTCGCCTTGGCCTCCACGGTGGTATCCACGTCGGTGACCGTCTCCACCTGCTTGAAGCGCTCCTTGACCTGCTTCGCCACGTCGAGCTGGCCCTCGTAAGAGGGGCCATAGATCTCGGCCACCAGGGGAGCGAGCACCGGCGGTCCCGGCGGCACCTCGACGATCTTCACGTTGGCGCCGTACTTGTTTCCGATCTTGTGCAGCGTATCGCGGATCTCCAGGGCGATCTCGTGGCTGGAGCGCTCGCGGTGCTCCTTGTGGGCCAGGTTTACCTGGATATCCGCCATGTGCGGTGCCTCGCGCAGGTAGTACTGCCGGACGAGGCCGTTGAAGTTGATGGGTGAGTGGACGCCCACGTACTCTTGATAATCGGTGACCTCGGGCACCGTGGAGAGGTGCCTGCCCAGCTCCTGGGCCACTTGCGCGGTGGCCTCCAGGGCCGTGCCCTCCGGCATGTCCACCACCACCTGAAGCTCCGACTTGTTGTCGAAGGGCAGCATCTTGAGGGTCACCAGCTTGAAATAGGCCAGCGACATGGCTGCCCCCATGAGCACCAGCACCACGCCGAACATGGCCCAGCGCTTGCCGCGGCTGTCGAAGAACGGCGTCAGGAACCAGCGGTAGAAGCGGAAGGTCCAGCCCTCGCCCCCCGACTGCTCGGCTCCCTGGTCCTCCGCGTGGTGCCCCGCCGGGGATCCCTCGCCCCCGCCACTGCGCTTGAGCAGCAGGTAGGCCATCCACGGCGTGATGATGAACGCCACCAGCAGGGAGAAGAACATGGCGAAGGAAGCGTTGATGGGGATGGGGCTCATGTAGGGACCCATCAGCCCGGTGACGAACGCCATGGGCAGCAGGGCGGCGATGACGGTGAAGGTGGCCAGGATGGTGGGGTTGCCCACCTCGTCCACGGCGAATGGGGTGGCGGTTTCCAGCGACCGCTCGCCGAGCATGTGGTGTCGGTGGATGTTCTCCACCACCACGATGGCGTCGTCCACCAGGATGCCGATGGAGAAGATCAGGGCGAACAGCGACACCCGGTTGATGGTGAAGCCCCACATGTAGGAGGCGAACAGGGTCAGGCCCAGCGTGATGGGAATGACCACCAGCACCACCAAGCCCTCCTTGCGGCCCAGGGCCAGGCCGATGAACACCACCACCGAGATGGTGGCCAGGGCCAGGTGGAACAGCAGCTCGTTGGCCTTGTGATTGGCGGTGTAGCCGTAGTCCCGGGTGACCGTGTACCGGACGTTCTCGGGGACGATGTGGCCGTTGATCTCCTCGAAGCGGTTCACCACCGCGTCGGCCACCTCCACGGCGTTGGTGCCCTTCTTCTTGGCCACCGCCACGGTGACTGCCGGGCTGCGGGTGCCGGGCTCCAGACCTTTCTGCGCGCCGGCGGGTCCGGCCCCCATCCAGACGTACTGCTCCGGGTCCTCGGGCCCCTCGGAAACCCCGGCCACGTCCTTCAGATAGACGGGGGCCTGCTCGTGCACCCCCACCACGAGGTTGCGCACCTCGTCCACGGTGGACAGAAAGGTCCCCGTCTGCACCAGAACGGAGTCGTTGTTCCGGGTGAGCTGGCCCGAAGGCAGCGAGCTGTTGGAGACCAGGAGGGCCTCGCGGATGGCCCCCGGGCTGACACCGAACTCCGCCATCTTGTCGGGCGCCAGCTGGATCCGGACGCTGTGGTCCGGACCGCCGATGGTGTAGACGTCGGCGGTGTTCTCCACCTTCTTGAGCTCCGCCTCCACGGTGTGGGCCACTTGGCGCAGCTCGTAGGCGGTGTACTTGTCGGAGAACAGGGTCAGGCTCACCACCGGCACGTCGTTGATGCTCTTGGGCTTGACGATGGGCTCGCCCACGCCAACGGCGCGTGGGATCCAGTCGCGGTTGGCCATCACCTGGTTGTAGGTGTCCACCAGGGCCTCGGTGCGCTCCGTGCCCACCTCGAAGCGCACGGTGACGATGGCCATGCCCGGCCGCGAGGCGGAGTAGACGTACTCCGCCCCCTTGATCTCGGAGATGACCTGCTCCGCAGGCGTGGCCACCAGGGATTCCACCTCCTCCGCGGAGGCGCCGGGGAAGGGGATGAAGATGTCCACGAGGGGCACCTTGATCTGCGGCTCCTCCTCGCGCGGTGTCAGGACCACCGCCAGCGCCCCCGCCAGCAGGGCGATGACGCCCAGCAGGGGCGTGATGCGGGCCCGCATGAACGCGTTCGCGATCCGTCCGGCGATCCCGTAGTTGTGCTCGGCCATGGCTCTTCCTTGGCTCCGTGGCTGCCCGTTGCGGCCCGTTCCGGGGCCGGGGGGTGCGTGGGGGTCCGGCTAGTGGGAGGCGCCCGAATCGCCGCCGGAGGCGGCGGGCTGCTGCTCCTTCAGGTAGCGCAGCGCCCGGTTCGGCTCCAGGGCGACGCGCTCGCCGGGACGCAGGCCGGCGAGCACCTCGCGGCCCTTGTCGGTGCGCTCGCCCAGCTCCACCAGGCGGAACGCCACCCGCCCGTCCTCCACCACGTAGACGCCGGTGATCTCCGTGCGGTGAACGACGGCCCGGTCGGGGACCACCAGGGCCTCGTAGCTGCCGAGCAGGAACTCCGCCCGGCCGAACATCCCGGCGGACACGGAGGCGCCCTTCGGGAGCCGCAGACGCACCTGGAAGGTATGGGTCTGCGGGTCTCCCTGGGGCACCACGGTGACCCGCTCCACCGGAAGCCGCTTGCCGAGGGCGGGGATCCAGGCGCGGGCCTCGCCGTCGCCCATGAGCTCCGGGATACGGCTCTCCTGGACCCGGGCGGTGAGGCGCAGGCGTCGCGGGTCGAGCACGGTCACAAGCGGCGCTCCCGGCTGGGCCAGCTCGCCCTCCTCGATATGGGTAGCCATCATGACGCCGTCCACCGGCGCCTTGATGGTGGTCTTGTCGAGCTGGATGCGCAGCTTGCGGATCTCCGCCCGCGCCTGTCCGCGCTGGGCCTCGGCGCTGTCCAGGGCGGCGGTGGCCTTGTCCAGCTGCTGTTCGGAGGCGGAATTCTGCTCGTAAAGGTTCTGGATCCGCTGGAAGTTCTGGCGTGCTTCCTTTACCCGCGCCTCGGCGGCCCGCAGGGCGGCCTGGGCCACCGCCAGCTGGGCCTGCAGGGCCGAATCGTCCAGCCGCACCAGGGTATCCCCCTTGGCCACGGAGTCGCCCACCTCGTAGGGCATGGCTTCCACCTGTCCGCTCACCTCCGCGGAGATCCGCGAGGTGAGCCGCGACTCCACGGTGCCCGGGGCGCTGCGGATGCGGTCCAGCGCGCTGGGCTCCACCACCAGGGTCTCGAAGGGCATCTCCGCCGCGGCGGTGGACGCCGTCCCGAGAAGGGCGGTCGCGGCCAGAAGAACGGCCATCCTTTTCATGCGGTGCTCCTGTGGGTTGGGATCGTCGCCGACCGGGTCAGCCGCTGTTCCGGGAGAGCCGGTCCAGCACGGGGGTCTGGCCCACTGCCTTCTGCAGCCGCGCATGGCTCAGGCGCAGGTCGTACAGCGCCTCTACCTGCCGTGCCCGGGCCTGATGGCGGGCCAGCTGGGCGTCGAGCACCTCGACGATGGTCGCGGCCCCCTGCCGGTATCGGTTGGTGTTGGTGCGCAGGCTCTCGCGGGCGCTCTCCACGGCGTGCCGGACGGTTTCCAGCCGGCGGCGGGCCGTCTCCAGATTGAGCTTGGCGCGCCGCACCTCGAGCCGGACCTTGCGCTGGGTGTCCGTGAGCTGGGCATGGGTGGCGAAGCGCTCCGCCTCGGCGGCCTGGCGGGTGGCCACCCGGCCGCCGCCGAAGAGGCGCCAG
Organism: Thiohalorhabdus sp. Cl-TMA; assembly: GCF_041821045.1. Classification (NCBI taxonomy): domain Bacteria; kingdom Pseudomonadati; phylum Pseudomonadota; class Gammaproteobacteria; order Thiohalorhabdales; family Thiohalorhabdaceae; genus Thiohalorhabdus; species Thiohalorhabdus methylotrophus. Next base: position 124,833 of record NZ_JBGUAW010000002.1, read on the forward strand.
TCCATGCGGATCCCGGCCAGCCAGCTCTGATCGGCGCCACTGTCGCGATGATCCTCCAGCCGCGCCTCCAGGTTCAGGTGGGGCAGCAAGGCGGCCTGGGCCTCCGTCACCCGGGCCCGGGCGGCAGCCAGCCGCGCCTCGGTGGCGGTGATGGCCGGTCGCTCCGCCAGCGCCTTGCGGATCAGGGACCGCAAATCCGGCGTCGCCGGGGGCAGCTCCGCCCCCAGGTCCTGCTGAAGGCGCACGGGCGCGTCAAGGCCGCGTCCCAGCTGCTCGTTGAGGGTGCTCTTGGCCAGCGCCAGGCCGTTCTTGCGCGCCAGCAGCCGCTCCTCCAGCTCGCTGACCCGGGTACGCGCCTGGAGCATGTCGGAGCGCAGGGCCGAGCCCGTCTCGAAGCGGTCCTCGGCGATACGGAGGTGCTCGCGGGCGGCTTCCAGCGCCTCGCGCGTCACCCGGACCTGCGCCCGCGCCAGCTGTACCTGCAGGAAGGCGCGCGTGGCCCCGAGGGCCACGTTCAGCCGCGTCTGGTTGAACTGCTCGCCCGCGGCCTCGCGGCTGGAGCGCGCCTGGGTCACCCGGGCACTGGTGGCCCCGCCCTGATAGAGGGGCTGGCGCAGCACCAGGGCGGTGGCGAAGTCGGTGGTGGTGTCCGGATCGTTGAGCGTGCCGGGCCGGAAATCCTGGCTGGTAACCTCCGCCTGGTTCAGCTTGGCGATGAAGGCCTGCGCCGGATTGTCCGTGGCCCGGGCGCCCACCTGCAGGTCCACCTGGGGCAGGTAGCCGCTGCGGGCCGCGTCCACCCGGTGCCCGGCCGCCTTCATCCGATAGCGGCTGGCGGAGACCTGGTTATTGTTCTCCAGGGCCTGGCGCACCGCTTCCTCCAGCCCGATAGCCCCAGCAGTGCCCGGGACGAGGAGGACGGCGAAGGCAGTAACCGGCAGGATGCGGGAGAGGGTGCGCGCGTTCATTTTATTAAATAACCATATTCTAATATTTGAGTCCATAAATAAATCCGAGCGCTCGGCCCGGATCCTCCGGTTCGTCAGGACGTCGCTTCCTATCCGCATGGGCTTCTCCTCTGCGGCCAGGAGCGGGAGGGGAAGGGCCACCTCCCGGTGACCCGGCGTAGCCGGGTCCTTCCAGGTTCGAGCTACATGTGGTCATCCTCGAACGGACAGAAGACTTCGCGCATCAGGGAGATGAGCTTCAGGGTGCGGGGGTCGCCGACCCGGTAGTACACCTTGTTGGCGTTCTTCCGGGCCTTGAGGATGCCCTTGTCCCGCATGATTCCCAGATGCTGCGAGATATTGCTCTGGGACGTGCCGACCTGCTCAACGATCTCCTGTACGCTCATCTCCTTGTCGCTGAGCGTGCAGAGCACCTTGAGGCGGAGCGGGTGCGACATCGCCTTGAGGGAGCGAGAGGCCTGCTCGATATTCTCGTCACCCTCGAGCAGGTGTTCGGTGGACTCCATGACCTTCCTCCCCCAGAATTCTGGGACTGTTTTACTGAGTAATAATAATATTATATGTCCGCGTCAAGGAACCCGTTCGCTTTCGGGGCGTCACAAGTACGCAGGTTTTTGCTAGAATTTAGAACCTTTCTTAATCCCGCGGGCTCGCACGCGGGGTTGCTCGAAGACCGCGGCGGGAGATGAAGGAAGAGGGAGGCCCGATGGCGCTGCCGCATCGTCCTATGGTGCTGATGATTCTCGATGGATGGGGGTACCGGGAAGCCCCGGAATCCAACGCCGTGCATGCGGCGCACTTGCCCGTGCTGGACGGCCTCTGGCGGGATTGCCCCCATAGCCTGATCCAGGCCTCCGCCGCCTCCGTGGGTCTGCCTTCCGGCCAGATGGGGAGCTCCGAGGTGGGGCATCTGAACGTGGGTGCCGGCCGCGTGGTGTATCAGGAGTACGCGCGCGTGAACCGCGCCATCGAGGACGGCTCCTTCTACAGCAACCACGAGCTCACCGCCGCCGTGGACGCGGCCAAGGGCTCCGGCAAGGCCCTGCACATCATGGGCCTGCTCTCCGACGGCGGCGTGCACAGCCACCAGTCCCACATCGAGGCCATGATCAAGCTCGCGGTGGAGCGGGGCGCCCCGCAGGTGTACGTGCACGCCTTCCTCGACGGCCGCGATACCGCGCCTCAGAGCGCCCACCGCTACATCGATCGCCTGGAGAAGTTCATGGCCGAGGTGGGCGGCGGCCGGATTGCCACCGTCATCGGCCGCTACTACGCCATGGACCGCGACCGCCGCTGGCGCCGCGTGCAGGCCGCCTACGACCTCCTCACCCGGGGCGAGGGGCATACCGCCCGGGGCGCCATCGAGGCGGTGGACAAGGCCTACGAGCGCGGCGAGACCGATGAGTTCGTGGAGGCCACCGCCCTGGTGGACGATTCGGGGGCGCCGGTGGGCCTGATCGGCGACGGCGACGCGGTGGTGTTCATGAACTTCCGCTCCGACCGCGCCCGTCAGATCACCCAGCCCTTCATCGAGCCCGACTTCGACAAGTTCGAGCGCTCGGTGGTGCCCGAGCTGGCGCGGTTCGTGTGCCTCACCGAGTACAACGACGCCTTCGACGTGCCCATGGCCTTCCCGCCCCAGCGCCTGAAGCAGATCTTCGGCGAGTACCTCTCGGCCCGGGGGCTGCGGCAGCTGCGCATCGCGGAGACGGAAAAGTACGCCCACGTCACCTTCTTCTTCAACGGCGGCGAGGAAACCCCGTTCCCGGGCGAGGACCGCATCCTCATCCATTCCCCGCCGGTGGCCACCTACGACCTGCAGCCGGAGATGAGCGCCCACGAGCTCACCGACGAGGTGATCAAGGCGGTGGACGCGGGTACCTACGACGTCATTATCATGAACTACGCCAACTCCGACATGGTGGGCCACACCGGCAACTTCGACGCCACGGTCCAGGCGCTGCAGGCGGTGGACGAGTGCGTGGGCCGGGTGGTGGAGTCGGTGCGCGCCCACGGCGGCGAGCTGCTCATCACCGCCGACCACGGCAACGCCGAGCAGATGGCGGATCCGGAGACCGGCAAGCCGCATACCGCCCATACCACCAATCCGGTGCCGTTCCTCTACGTGGGCGACCGCAAGGTGACCATGGCGGAAACCGGGGCCCTGGAGGACGTGGTGCCCACCATGCTTCACCTCATGGGGCTCCCTCAGCCCCACGAGATGACCGGGCACGCCCTGGCGCAGCTGGACATGCCGGCGGAACAGGCCGAAGGGGTGTGACCCCCGGGCGGTCCGGGGTGCGGTTCCTCCCCACGGCCGCCGTGCTGTTCCTGCTCGGCGCCTTGGCGGCGCCGTTTCCCGCTGCCGCGGATAGCTCCGATTCCCGCCTGGAGCAGAAAAAGGACGAGCTGGCCGAGCTCCGCCGCACCGCCCGTGACCTCGCCGACCGTCTGGAGCGGACCCGCTCCCGCAAGAAGGGCACCCGGCAGGCCGTGTTCGACCTGGAGGCGCAGGTCGCCGACCTCCGCGCCAAGCGCCGCGACAATCGAAAGGCCCTCGAGGACAACGCCACCCGCCTCGACGCGCTCACCGGCAAGCGCGACCGCCTCCGCGAACGGGTGGCCGAGCACCGCCACCGGCTGGCCGTCTACCTGCAGGCCGCCCATCGAACCGGACGGCACGGCTTCCTGCGGCAGCTTTTCGGCCACGAGGATCCCGGTCGGGTCCGCCGCGCCCTCACCTACCTCGGCTACCTGCACAAGGCCCGCCGCCGAGAAATGGCCCGCCTGGAGCGGACCCGCGAGCGCCTCGCCGGCGTCATGACCGAGCTACGGGACGAGCAGGCGGAGCACAAGCGGCTCGAGGAAAAGCTGGCCCGCCAGAAGCGCGCAATCGCCGAACGGCTTGACCGACGGCGGGATCTCCTAGAACAGTTGAAGAATAAGGCCGAACGGCAGCGGAACCGTTTGGTCGCCGTGCGGTCCGACCAGAAAGCCCTGAAGAAGGTCATCGCCCGGCTGCGCAGGCTGCGTGAGGACGGTATCCTGCTCGAGGTCGGCGACAAGCACATGGCCGAGCTGAAGGGAAAGCTCGCCCTGCCCGTCCCCGCGCCGGAGGTTCTGGCCCGATTCGGAACCGAACGCGAACAGCGGTCCCTGCGCTGGAACGGCATGCTCCTGGGTGCCCGCCCCGGCACCGAGGTCCGGGCCATCTTTCGGGGCCGCGTGGCCTACGCCGATCGGCTGCGGGGCTACGGGCTGCTCACCATCATCGATCACGGCGATAATCTGCTCTCGCTGTACGCCCATAACCGTGTGCTATACAAGGAAGTGGGGGAATGGGTGGAAACGGGCTCGGCGATCGCCGCCGTGGGCAGCACCGGAGGCCGGTCGCGGCCGGCGACCTATTTCGAGATCCGCAAGGACGGACAGCCCGTGGACCCCATGCACTGGTGCCGTTCGCCCGGAGCCGACGCCGAACGTTCGGCCAGCCGCTGACAATCCGGTCGGAGGCGTTTTGCCGGTGGACCGGAGTCTGCTTAAATGGTCCGTCATCCCGATCGTAACCGACTGTCACCGGACACTTCCTCCTGTCCGCGCAGTTTTCCTCCTCCTTGTCCTCTCGGCCGGGGCGAGGGGAACGTGTTTGCCATATGGAGCCATGCATGAAACCGCGGAAACGCCTGCAAACCCTGTTTGTTCTGTTTTTGGGAATCCTCATCGGGACCGGATTGACCTTAGAGCGGATCTCCCAGGCGGACCGGGAAGTGTCCTCGGAAGAAGTCTCCATTCCCTATGAGCAGCTCCAGCTGTTCAGCGAGGTGTACTCGCAGATCAAGGGCAAGTACGTGGAGAAGGTCTCTGACCAGAAGCTGATGGAAGGGGCCATCGACGGCATGCTCCAGGAGCTGGATCCCCACTCCACCTATCTCACCAAGGATATGCTGCGGGAGATGCACGTGGAGACCGAGGGCAAGTTCGGCGGGCTGGGCATCGAGGTGACCACCGAGAACGGCTTCATCAAGGTGGTCTCACCCATCGCGGACACCCCCGCCGACAAGGCGGGTCTGCAGGCCGGCGACCTGATCGTGCGCATCAACGGCACCCCCACCAAGGACATGAATCTCATGGAGGCGGTGAAGAAGATGCGCGGCGAGCCCGGCTCCAAGATCAAGCTCACCGTGGTCCGGGAGGGCTTCGAGAAGCCCCGCGACTTCACCGTGACCCGGGACGTGATCCGCATCGAGAGCGTCGACTCGCGCATGCTGCCGCACGGCATCGGCTATGTGCGCATAAAGCAGTTCCAGCAGGATACCGGGGCCAAGGTCCGCGAGCAGATCGCCCAGCTCAAGGATGAACAGAAGGGCAGCATGCAGGGCCTGATCCTGGACCTCCGCAACAACCCCGGAGGCGTCCTTTCCGCCGCGGTGGAAGTGGCCGATGCCTTCGTCAAGCAGGGCAAGATCGTCTACACCGAGGGGCGCGAGGACAGCAGCGAGATGACCCTGCGCGCCAACCCCGACGACGTGCTCAGCGACAAGCCCATCGTGGTGCTGGTGAACAGCGGCTCCGCCTCCGCCTCGGAGATCGTGGCCGGTGCCCTGCAGGACCGGGAACGGGCCCTGGTGGTGGGTACCTCCACCTTCGGTAAGGGCTCCGTGCAGAGCATCCTGGAGCTCTCCGACGGCTCCGGGCTCAAGCTGACCACCGCCCGCTACTTCACCCCGCAGGGCCGGTCCATCCAGGCCCGCGGCATCGAGCCCGACATCACCGTGCGGCCGCTGGAGGTCTCTAAGCCCGAGCAGTCCGGCGAGCGGCTCACGGAGAAGGATCTGCCCGGGCATCTGATGAACAACGGCGGCTCCGGTCAGCCCGGCGGGGGCGAGGGCGCGAAGAAGGACGGCAAGACGCCTACCTACCTTGAGGACTATCAGCTCAACCAGGCCATGAACCTCCTGCGCGGCATCATCCTCATGGAGACCAAGAAGGCCTCCTGAGGAGCGGACCGTGGCCAAGAAGGGCGCTGCCAAGCGCAAGAAGCCGACCCCGGCCCAGCGCCGGCGGCGCTACCTCGCCGCCGGCTTTCTCGGGATCGGCCTTTTGGTCGGTTTGGTGGCCGGCACCGTGGTCTGGCTGCTCGGGCCGGGGAGCGGGGGCGCCCCGGCGGAGCGGACGGTGCGCAAATCGCCCCGCATGGAAACGGACCCTCCGCCCCCTCGCCAGGAGTCGCGAAAGCGGGAAGACGGCAAGCCGGAAGAGGGCCTGATGGAGCGTGGCCCCCGGGCCGCCATCATCATCGATGACCTGGGCAACAGCTGGCCCCAGGGGAAGGCGGTGAGCCGGCTGCCGTTCCCCGTGGCGGTGGCGGTGCTTCCGGGGACGCCCTATGCGGACCGCACCGCGCGCCGTGCCCACGCCCGGGGCAAGGAGGTCCTGGTGCACATGCCCATGGAGCCCGAGGACGGCAGCATCCCGCTCGGGCCCACCTTCCTGCGCCAGGGCATGGACCGGCCCACCCTGCTGCGCACCATGCGGGCCAACCTGCAGGGTATTCCCTACGCGGTGGGCATCAACAACCACATGGGTAGCGCCCTCACCGCGGATTCCCGGCCCATGGGCTGGGTGATGGAGGCGTTGGGGCGGAGCGGACTGTTCTTCATCGATTCGCGCACCACGGCGGATACCCATGCCCTGGAGCAGGCCCATGCCGCCGGGGTGCCCTCCGCCGGCCGCGACATCTTCCTGGACCACCGGCCCACGGAGGAATTCGTCCGCCGCCAGTTCCAGCGGCTAATGGAGGAGGCCCGGGCACAGGGCACGGCCATCGCCATCGGTCACCCCCATCCCGCCACCCTCAAGGTGCTGCGGGAGCTGTTGCCCGCCACCTCCGCCATGGGCGTGGAGATCGTCCCGGTACGGGAGGTGGTGGCGGTGCGCGCCCGACAGGAGCCGAACGACGGCACCCTGGCCGCCCGCAGAGCCCGACAAACGCAAGGAGAAAGACCATGAGCCGCGTCGTCGTACCCCTCGTGGAAGGCTTCGAGGACATCGAGGCGCTCACCATCGTCGACATCCTCCGCCGCGCGGAGATCGATGTAGTAACGGCGGCTGTGAGCGACAGCCCCGTGCTCTCCTCCCACAACATCCCAGTGGGCACGGATACCACCATGGCCGCCGTGAAGGACGATCCCGGCGTGGAGATGGTGGTGCTGCCGGGCGGTCCGGGCACCGGCAAGCTCGGCGAGAGCGCCGACCTCAAGGCCCTGGTGGAGCGGCTGCAGGGTGAGGACAAGGAGATCGCCGCCATCTGCGCGGCGCCCTCCGTGCTCGCGGGATTCGGCGTGCTCGACGGCAAGCGCGCCACCAGCTTCCCGGCGGTGCGCGACAAGCTGATCGAGGTGGGCGTGGACTATCGGGAGACCACGGTGGTCCGCGACGGCAAGGTGACTACCTCCCGGGGACCGGGCACGGCCATGGACTTCGCCCTGGAGCTGGTGGCCATCCTGGAGGGCCGGAGCAAGCGCGACGAGGTGGAGTCCCGCCTCATGCGCCCCGAGTCCTCCGCCACGGCCTGAGCTCGCCGGGAATCGCGGGCAGGAAGGCCCCGTCCCCCGCCCCGGGGACGGGGCCTTTTCGTTGGGTGTTGCTGGGGAGGATGCCTAGGGAGGCGCCCGTCTTACCGGTCGGGCCGGCAATGGGGTATGGGTCGGGACATGGGCCCGCGGGCGGGGCGGCGCCGCCGGCCTGAAAAAGGACCATTCCCCACCGCGAAGGGAGCCCCATGCCGGAATGGGTGCATATCCTCGCCGTCCTCTCGGTGAGCCTGGGCGTTCTGTGCGCCGTCATCGTGGCCATCGACATCATCATGGGCCACCGCCAGAAGATGTGGATCATGGAGCTGGTGTGGCCGCTCACCGCCCTCTATGCCGGCCCCCTGGGGCTGTGGTCCTACTTCCGCAAGGGACGGCTGACCACCAAGGCCAACGTGGACCGGGCCATGGAGGAGGGCAGGGGCCACCCGGCCAGCCGGCGCCCCTTTTGGCAGACCACCGGGCTGGGCACCACCCACTGCGGCGCCGGATGCACCCTCGGCGACATCGTGGCCGAATGGGGGGTGGTGCTGCTGCCCTTCCTGGTCTTTCACCTCTTTGGCTACAAGATCTTCAGCGTCTGGGTCTACGACTATCTCCTGGCCTTTTCCTTCGGCATCGTCTTCCAGTACTTCACCATCAAGCCCATGCGGGGCCTGTCCCCGGGGCAGGGTATGGTGGCGGCGGTGAAGGCGGACGCCCTGTCCCTGACCAGCTGGCAGCTGGGCATGTACGGCTGGATGGCCATCGTCACCTTCGGCATCGTCGGCCACGAGCTGCACAAGACCACCTTTACCTTCTGGTTCATGATGCAGATCGCCATGCTGGCGGGCTTCCTCACCAGCTATCCGGTGAACTGGTGGCTGCTGCGGCAGGGCATCAAGGAGAAGATGTAGGCGCGAGCTAGCCGCGGTTGCTGGAGGCGGGCGCGGTCTCCGGGTCGGCTCGCTCCAGGCGGTTGCGTCCGCCGTGCTTGGCGGCATAGAGGGCATCGTCGGCCCGCTTCAGGGGGGCCTTCATGGTGTCCCCCGGCCGGAGCTCGGCGAGTCCCAGGCTGATGGTGATGGCCAGCCCGTCGGCGAAGGTCCCGGCGGCCACCGCGCGGCGCAGCTCCTCTCCCAAGGTGGCGGCGGCGCCGGCATCGGTCTCCGGCAGCAGGACCATGAACTCCTCGCCGCCCCAGCGGGCCAGCACGTCCGTTTCCCGCAGCCGCTGCCGGACCAGACCGGCGAGCTCCTGAAGCACCGTGTCGCCGACGTCGTGGCCGTGGGTGTCGTTCACCGCCTTGAAATGGTCAATGTCGAACATGACCAGGGTGGCCGGGCTGGCGTAGCGGCTCACCCGCTCCTGCTCCCGCTCCAGTAGCCGGTCGAACTGCAGCCGGTTCACCGTGCCCGTGAGTCGGTCGTAGGTGGCCTGATGCTTGAGCTCCTCCTGCAGCGCCTTGTGCTCGCCGATGTCGTTGGCAACGCCGACGAAATGCAGGGTTCGCCCGTGCTCGTCGCGCACGGCGGAAACCGTCAGGTCCACCCATACGCTGTGGCCCTTGCCGCTGACGTATCGCTTTTCCAGACGGTAATCGTTGCCGCCGGAGGCCAGCATGCGCTCCACCAGCTCCAGCTCCGCATCGCGGTCGTCCGGGTGCGTCAGGTCCAGGAAATTGCGGCCGAGCAGCTCCTCCCGGGAGCGTCCCACCAGCCGGGCGAAGGCGTCGTTGGCCAGGATGATATTGCCCTGTTCGTCGCCGAAGCCGATGCCGGTGGCGGAGTTGTCGAAGATGGCGCGGAAGCGCTGCTCGCTCTGGCGCAGGGTCTCTTCCCGGCGCTTGCGGGTCTCCACCTCGTTTTCCAGGTCGCGGCGCAGGTCCAGGGTGATCATCCAAAAGAAGCCCAGCGTCCAGGTAACCACCCCGAGCAGGATCGCCACCAGGGCGAATCCGTGGATGGCCGTGGCCTCCATGAGGCCGGCGCCCGCGGGCTGGGTCAGGGTGCCGGCGAAGCGCAGGAGCTGGACGGCGGCCACGCCCAGGAAGGCGGTGGCGATGAAGATATGCACCCAGCGGCGCTCGGATTTCGGCATGCGCAGCAGGGGCAGGGCCCCGGCCAGGAGGATGACGGTGCCGATGCCCGTGGCCAGCAGGGTGCGGATGGTGAGGTCCGGCTGGAGGTGGGTGAAGTAGGCGAAGGCCAAGGCCGTTATCGCCAGCCCGGCACCCGCCCAGCGCGCCGGGAAGGGGCGCTCCAGCAGGGTGAACAGGCCCTTCACCAGCAGCAGGCCGCCCCCCAGCACCGCGGGGTTGGCCAGGGTGATGGACAGGTAGTCCGGGACCACGCCGCGCAGGCCGATCAGGAGGTAGCCGAGGGTGCCGCCGCCATGGCCCAGGGCCCAGAATCCGCTGGCCCGCGCGCCCGTCCCCTGGAGCCAGAGCCCGCAGTAAACGGCGCTGGTCAGCAGGGTGACCGCGGCCAGCAGGTGGGTCAGGGTGCGGATGTCGGGGGTGAAAGCGGTGAGGTTGTCCACTGGCGATGGAGCCCTTTTCCGGAATGGCCGGACTTCCCCTTCTACCCCCGTATTGTATTGGCTTGCGGGCACGCCACAAGGGGAGCCGGCGCCGGCCCGCTATTCGGTGTCGGGGGATGGGACATGGTGCCCCACGATGCGCTCCAGACGGTTGCGTCCGGCGTGCTTGGCGGCGTAGAGGGCGTCGTCGGCGCGCTTGAGCAGGTCCTTCCGGGTGTCCCCGGGCCGGATGTCGGTAACGCCAAGACTGATGGTGATGGCTACGCCCTCGGCGAAGCGCGTTCCGGCCACGGCGCGGCGCAGCTCCTCCCCCACCCGGGCCGCGGCGTCGCCGCCGGTCTCCGGCAGCAGCACCAGGAACTCCTCGCCGCCCCAGCGGGCCAGCGCGTCCGCGTCGCGCAGTCGGCCGCGCACCAGAGCGGCCACCTCCCGCAGGGCCGCGTCGCCGGTGCCGTGGCCGTGGGTGTCGTTAACGGCCTTGAAGTGGTCCAGGTCGAACATCACCAGCGCCGCCTCGCTGCCGTAGCGGTCCACCCGCCCCACCTCCTGCTCCAGCAAGGTCTCGAAGTGCAAGCGGTTCACAGCCCCGGTCAGGGCGTCGTAGGTGGCCCGGTATTCGAGCTCGGCCTCGGCGGCCTTCCTGGCGCGGATGTCGGTGGCCACGGCGATATGGCGGATGCCGGGGCCCACCGGCTCCTTGAGCTGGGAAAGAGTGAGGTCCACCCACACGGGACGGCCCGAGGCATCCAGGTAGCGCTTCTCCAGGCGGGCGAAGCGGTGTCCGGCGGCCAGCTCCCGCTGCACGACCGCCTGGGAATCGCCCAGATCCTCCGGGTGGGTGAATTCCTCGTAGTGCATGCCCTGGAGCTCGGTCGGGGAGCGGCCGAGGAGCCGGGCGAAGGCCTCGTTGGCCAGGATCACGCGGCCCTCCGCGTCGCCGAGGGCGATGGCGTTGGCAGTATTCTCGAATACCGACCGGAACAGCCGCTCGCTCTCGCGGCGGGATTCCACCTCCCGCTCCAGGGTGCGGCGCAGGTCCAGGGTGATGAGCCACAGAAAGCTCAGGGTCCATGTGGCCACCGCAGTGAGCAGCATGGTCTTGGAGAGGCCGTAGGCCATGGGCTCGCCGAACGGGCCGGCGGTGGGCGGCGATTCCAGGGTCAGGGCCGCTCGGATCAGCTGTCCGAAGGCGGCGAACAGGAAGGACGCGCCCAGGAACAGGTGGGCCCAGGTGCGCCGCTCTCCAGTGAGGTTCAGCTGCGCCGCGGCGCAGGCGGTGAGCAGGGCGCCGGCGCAGACCGAAAGGAGCATGATGCGGGCCGGGAGGCTGGGCAGCGCGTAGGTGTAGACGAGGAACAGCACCGCTATCGCCGCCACCCCGGCGAGGGCGCCGCCGTTGGAAAAGGGCCGGCCGACGCGCAGATACAGGGCCTTTAGGATCAGCACGCCCCCGGCGAGCGCCAGGGTGTTGCCGAGGACCGTGGACAACAGGTCGGGGATGGCGCCGCGTCCCAGGGACAGCAGGTAGCCCAGCGCCGCCACGCCGTGGCCCAGGGCCCAGGGACCCGTGGCCGGACGCCCCACGCCCTGCAGCCAGAGACCGCCGAAGACCACCGCGATGAGTCCCCCCAGCACTGCCAGCAGGAAGAACAGCGTCTGGGGGTCCAGATGGAAAAGCACGATGTCGGGCAAGCTCCCTTCCCTCGTCGGGTTTGCGCGGTTCCCCGCGGGCGGCTCAGCGGCGGCCGATCAGGCCCCACAGGATGGACGATCCCCCGAGGACGGCAAGCCCCGAGGGTAGCCACCAGGCGGGGAGGTCCAGGCGGGCGCCGAGATCGGGGATCAGGGCGGACAGCCCCGCCGCCAACAGCAGGAAGCCCCCGGCTCCCGTGTAGGCCAGCCGGCGGATACCGGCGCGCACCTCCCGGTGGAGGACGTCGAGCTGGGGGCCCCGGAGGTTCAGGGTCAGGTCGTCGTTGACGGCCCGCTCCAGGAAGGCGGAGGTGACGCGCGGCAGGCTCGGCAGCAGGCGGCCCCACTCCGGCGCCTCGCGGTTGAGCTCCCGCCACATGCGGGTGGGGCCCTTCTCCTCCTCCATCCAGTCCCGCAGCAGCGGCTGCACCGCCAGCCAGATGTTCATCTCCGGATTGAAGTCGCGGGCGATGCCCTCCACGTTCACCATGGTCTTTTGCAGCAGCACCAGCTGCGGCTGGGTGGGCATGTGGAAGCGCCGGGTGGTCTGGAACAGGCGCATTAGCAGGTTGGCCATGGAGATGTCCTGCAGCGGCCGGTCCAGCACCGGCTCGGCGATGGCGCGCAGGGCGTCCTCGAAGGCCACCATGTCGGTGTCGGGCGGAACAAACTCCGCCTCCAGGTGGACCTCCGCGGCCCGTGCGTAGTCGCGGTGCAGGAACGCCAGGAGCATGTCGGCCAGGTAGTGGCGCTGGTCGGCGGCGAGGATGCCCATGATGCCGAAGTCCACCACCCGGAGCTGGTTGCCGGGCCCCACGAACACGTTGCCCGGGTGCATGTCGGCGTGGAAGTAGCCGTCCCGGAACACCTGCTGGAAGAACACCTCCGCGGCGTTGCGCGACACCTCCACCACGTCCACCCCCGCCTCGGCCAGCTTGTCCGGCTCGTCGATGGGGATGCCCTCCACCCACTCCATGGTCAGCACGTCGCGGGTGGTGTGGCTCCAGTGGATGCGCGGCACGCGCAGCACCGGGTTGTTGCGGAAATTGCGGCGCAGTTGGCTGGCGTGCGCCCCTTCCTTCTCCAGGTCCAGCTCGTCGTGGATGGTCTTGGCGAACTCGGAGACCACGGCCACGAAGCGCAGCCGCCGCGCCTCGGCGATATAGCGCTCCGCCTGGGCGGCGAAGGCGAACATTACCGCCAGGTCCGTCTCGATGAGGCGCTCGATGCCGGGGCGGCGCACCTTCACCGCCGCCGGCTCGCCGTCCGGCAGCACCGCCCGGTGCACCTGGGCGATGGAGGCGGAGGCCACCGGCTCGCGGTGGAGCTCGGCGAAGCTCTCCGCCAGCGGGGCGCCCAGGGAGCGCTCCACGATGGCGGCGGCCTCCGCCCCGGGGAAGGGCGGCACGGCATCCTGCAGCGCGGAGAGCTCGTCGATGATGTCGCCGGGCAGCAGATCGCGACGGGTGGACAGGATCTGGCCCAGCTTGATGAAGGGCGGGCCCAGGTCCTCCATGGCCAGGCGCAGCCGGGCGCCACGGCTGTGGGCGCGGACCATGCGGTTGCGGAAGGGCACCAGGCGGCTGACCCAGGCGTAGGGCCGGAAGAAGGGAATGGCGCCGATCAGCTCGTCGAGGCCGTACTTGGCGAAGGTGCGCGCGATGCGCAGCATGCGCAGCACGTGCCGCGGGCCCAGGCGCCGGTAGGCGGCCGGGCGGCTTGCGGGCGGCGGAGCGGCCATGAGCTCCCCCGGGGCCCGCTAGGACTTGAAGCCGGTATGCAGGGCTACCACGCCCCCGGTGAGGTTGGTATACCCGGTGCGGATGAAGCCGGCGTCGTCGAACATCTCGCGCAGGGTCTCCTGGTCCGGGTGCTGCCGGATGGACTCCACCAGATACTGGTAGCTGTCCGAATCGCCGGTCACCATCTTGCCCATGCGCGGGATCATCTGGAAGGAGTAGGCGTCGTAGAAGGGCTTGAGCGGCGCCACCGGGTGCGAGAACTCCAGCACCAGGAGCTGGCCGCCCGGCTTCAGCACCCGCAGGAGCTCCTGCAGCGCCTTGCCCTTGCGGGTCATGTTGCGCAGGCCGAAGGCCACCGTGACGATGTTGAAGGCGTCCGAGGGCAGCGGCAGCCGCTCGCTGTCCGCGGTGAGCCAGTCCAGATTGCCCACAAGCCCCTCGTCGGCCAGCCGCCGCCGGCCCACGTGCAGCATCTCGTAGTTGATGTCCGAGACCAGGACCCGGCCGCGCGGCCCCACCCGGGGGCTGAACAGCCGCGCCAGGTCGCCCGTGCCGCCGGCGGCGTCCAGGATCCGATCGCCCGGCTTGGGCTCGGCGCGCATGACCGTGTAGCGCTTCCACCAGCGGTGCAGGCCGCCCGACATGAGGTCGTTCATCAGGTCGTACCTGCCGGCCACCGAGTCGAACACGCCCTTGACCCGCCGGGCCTTCTCGCCGAGCGGCACCTCCTGGAACCCGAAGTGGGTGGTGCTGCCGGGGGGGCCTTGTTCCGTGCGGTCGGGGGTGTCGTCGCTGCGATCGGCGCTCATGGCGGCTCGGTCCTCTGGCTCCGGAGTCAGTCCGTCCGTCCGGGGGAGGACGGAGGATAAGAGGAGCAGCCTACTGCAAGACCGCCAGCCCTTCAATTCGGATGTAGGTGTAAGCACTTACACTGTGCTTCTGTTGGGCCGGATTTCCCGGCACGGCGGGTCTTTGACGGCCATCAAATCCACCCTTGCAGCGGGCCATATATTCGGTTAGCTTGAATCGGGAGACACAAGATATTGTGTTTTTCCACAGATTCCACATTTTCCACAGCGTCGCCGCCATGGCCGTGCGGCGGCGACGTTGTGGTTGCCATACCGTCAGCCCGGAGGAAACCCATGACCGCCAAAGTCCAGCCGCTCAACGAGTCCGCCGCGCCGGTCCAGGTGGCGTTCCAGTCCGCTTCGCTCGACATCTGGGACAAGAAGTACCGCCTCAAGGACCTGCGCGGCGAGCCCGTGGACGCGGATGTGGACGGCACCTACCAGCGGGTGGCGCGGGCCCTGGCGGACGTGGAGGAGGCCGACAAGCGTGATCACTGGTACGAGCGCTTCCTGTGGGCGCTGCGCCAGGGCGCCATCCCCGCCGGACGCATCGTCTCCAACGCCGGCGGCCAGGACTACAAGCCCGCCACCTCCACCATCAACTGCACCGTATCCGGCACCGTGGACGACTCCATGGACGGCATCCTCCAGAAGGTGCACGAGGCGGGCCTGACCCTGAAGGCGGGCTGCGGCATCGGCTACGACTTCTCCACCCTGCGGCCCAAGGGCGCCTTCGTGGCGGGTGCCGGCGCCATCACCTCCGGGCCGCTGTCCTTCATGGACATCTTCGACCGCATGTGCTTCACCATCTCCTCCGCCGGCGGTCGGCGCGGCGCGCAGATGGCTACCTTCGACGTGGGCCATCCCGACGTGCAGGACTTCATCCGCGCCAAGCGCGAGGATGGCCGCCTGCGCCAGTTCAACATGTCGCTGCTGGTGACCCACGACTTTATGGAGGCGGTGAAGAACGATGGCTGGTGGCCGCTGGTGTTCCCCATCTCCGAGAAGCAGGCGGAGGTGGAGGACATCGACCTCCAGGACCCCGAGCAGGTGGTATGGCGCGACTGGCCAGGCAAGGCGGGCTACATCACCGGCGAGGACGGCCGCGTGGCCTGCAAGGTGTTCCGCACCATCAAGGCGCGCCACCTGTGGAACGCCATCATGTCCTCCACCTACGACTACGCTGAGCCCGGCTTCATCCTCATCGACCAGTACAACGACATGAACAACAACTGGTACGTGGAGAACATCCGGGCGACCAATCCTTGCGGCGAGCAGGGTCTGCCCCCCTACGGCGCCTGCCTGCTCGGCTCCGTGAACCTCACCCAGTTCGTGCGCAACCCCTTCACCGAGGATGCCTACTTCGACTGGGCGCAGTACCGCGAGGTGGTGTCCGTGTTCACCCGCATGCTCGACAACGTGGTGGAGATCTCCGGCCTGCCGCTGGAGGAGCAGCAGCGCGAGATCGAGCGCAAGCGCCGCCACGGCATGGGCTTCCTGGGGCTCGGCTCCACCCTCGCCATGCTGCGCATGAAATACGGCGAGCCGCCGTCGGTGGAATTCACCGAGCGGGTCTCCCGCGAGCTGGCCGAGGCCGGCTGGCGCACCGCCGCCGAGCTGGCCCAGGAGAAGGGCCCGGCGCCCATCATGGAAGAGCTGTTCACCGTAGACGAGGAGATGCTGCGCCTGCGCCCGGAGATGGCCAAGGATGGCTATGGCGTGGGCGACACCGTGCCGGGCAAGGTGCTCATGGCCCGCTACAGCCGCTACATGCAGCAGTTCCCCCGGGAGATCACCGACCCCATCGCCGAGCACGGGGCGCGCTTCACCCACCACAGCTCCATCGCCCCCACCGGCACCATCTCGCTGTCCCTGGCCAACAACGCCAGCAACGGCATCGAGCCGTCCTTCGCCCACAAGTATTTCCGCAACGTGATCCGCGAGGGGCGCAAGTCCAAGGAGAAGGTGGAGGTGGACTCCTACGAGCTGCTCGCCTACAAGCAGTTCATCGACCCCGACGCCGACCCCGAGGCCGAGGACCCGGCGCACCAGCTCCCCGAGTACTTCGCGGACACCAACAACATCGCCCCCTGGCAGCACGTGGAGATCCAGGCCGCCGCCCAGAAGTGGATCGACTCCTCCATCTCCAAGACCATCAACGTGCCCCAGGACTTCGACTTCGACGAGTTCAAGGACATCTACCTCTACGCCTACGACAAGGGGCTCAAGGGCTGCACCACCTTCCGCTTCAACCCCGAGGCCTTCCAGGGCGTGCTCGTGCAGGACAAGGACCTCAAGAACACCACCTACCGCTTCGAGCTGGACGACGGCTCCACGGTGGAGGTGACGGGCGACCAGGAGATCGAGTACGACGGCGAGGTGCACAACGCGGCGAATTTATACGATGCCCTCAAGGAGGGGTACTACGGTCGCTTCTGAACTTTAAGGGGAAGGCTTTCCTTCCTCTTAACAACCTTTTGACGAGGCATGACTCTAGTCAAGGGCCTGAATGGAGAGAGTGGTTATGAGCGAAGATGGAGGTGAGGAAGAAGGAAAAACATGGCCTGATTTGGCAGATCAGGCATACCAAGATTCACTTAAGCCGGCTGTCCAAGAGTTGGGTAAAAGTCTTGAGACTCTAACGAAAGCAGTTAATGCAGCCCTTTCCCCGGTTGGGGCCTTGGTTTGGGGATACGAGCAGTGCCAGGATTTCATTAACCAAAAGGTCGCGGAGAAATTATCTCGGACAGATGAGAGGAACATTACCACTCCAGCGCCGAATGTTGCCGGTCCGGTGTTAGAAGCGCTTAGATACTCGGGTTACCAGGAAGATCTCCAAGACCTGTTCGCTAATTTGCTTGCTAACGCCATGGATGCTGAAGAAATGCGTAATGCGCATCCTGCTTTTGTGGAAGTTCTGAAAAGTATGACCTCTGATGAAGCGAAAATCATGAAAATTTTTGGGGAAAACTTAAATAGATTCTACCCGGTTATTGATTTGAAGCTTATAGATAATAATGAAAAAGGGTTTAAGTATCTTTATAGAAATTTGTCCACGGCAGGAGATAGGGCTGGTTGTGAATGTCCGGATCTGACTCCATCTTATTTGAACAATTTGCAAAGAATGGGGTTGATGGAAATCAATAGTGGAGAGGTAAATAGAAAAGAGGTGTATAAAAATATTGAAAAAAAGTCTCTTGTAGAGGAACTTTTTAATTATTACGAGAATAGTGAAGATTATGATGTAGAAATTGATAGAAAGTCTGTTATTTTGAGCGAATTTGGTAAACAGTTTGCGTTAGCTTGCGTGATAGAAAAAGGCAGTGAGGTTGAAGTCTAAAAATAAATATAATGAACGTCAAATTCGAACTAGGTATTGACGCTAGCTTGGTAGAAAAGGGTCAATACGAGTAGGGTGAAGCCTGTAGGAGGGCCGTCGAGAACCTCTCAAAAGTGCTTTCTGGAACCCGGCTTAGCTAGACTGGACCAACCAGGGCCAAGCCATTGGGGGACACGCCCATGCAGGTGAACATCCACGAGGCCAAGACCAAGCTCTCCAAGCTGGGCAAGCTGGTGCTGAAGGGGGGAGCGGGTGGTGATCGCCCGGGCCGGCAAGCCCTATCTGGACCTGGTGCCGCACCGGGAGTGCACCGAGCCGCGTGCGCCGGGGTGGTTCAAGGGGCGGATCCACATGGCCGAGGACTTCGACGCGACGCCCGAGGAGGTGATTCGGGACTTCGAGGACGGCTGAGTGGAGCGCCTGCTCCTCGATACCCACGCCTTCCCCTGGTGGCTCGCCGACGATCCCCGGCTGGGGGAAGGCGCCCGGGCGCGGATCGCCGAGCCCGCCAATCCGGTGTACGTGAGCGCCGCCACCGGCTGGGAGATCGGCATCAAGAAGGCGCTGGGCAAGCTCCAGGCCCCGGACGACCTGGACGCGGCGGTGGCGGAGGAGGGGTTCACCCATCTGCCCATCACCTTCTTCCACGGCGAGCAGGCCGGCGCCCTGCCCGCCCACCACCGCGACCCCTTCGACCGCATGCTGGTGGCCCAGGCCCAGGCGGAGGGGCTGGTGGTCGTCACCCGGGATCCGCAGAGCAAGGCCTACGGCATCCGCACCGTCAATGCCGAGGCCTGACCCGAACCCGGAATAACCGGGACCGAATTCATTGGGCCTTCGGGGGAGAGGCCCGCCGCCCGCACAACCGCAGAAGGAAACGGACATGACCATCAAGATCGACAAGCAGATCACCGGCTACGCGGTGGTGAAGGACGAGGAAGAGCGGGCGCAGGGCCCGCAGGTGGCCGCCGAGCAGGGCGAGGCCGACGTGGTGCATGTGACGCCGCCCGACGAGCGGCCGGAGCGGTTGGAGGGCTCCACCTACAAGATCAAAACGCCCCTGTCCGAGCACGCCCTGTACGTGACCATCAACGACGTGGTCATGCACGAGGGCACGCCCAAGGAGCACCGCCGGCCCTTCGAGATATTCATTAACTCCAAGAACATGGAGCACTTCCAGTGGATCGTCGCCCTGACGCGGGTGATCTCCGGCGTGTTCCGCAAGGGCGGCGACGTCTGCTTCCTCGTCGAGGAGCTGCGCTCCGTGTTCGACCCCTCCGGCGGCTACTTCAAGAAGGGCGGCCGCTACATGCCCTCGTTGGTGGCCGAGCTCGGCGAGGTGCTGGAGATGCACCTGCAGAAGATCGGCATGATCGAGAAGCAGGAAACCCCCGAGGAGCTCAAGGCCAAGAAGGCCCAGGCCGAGGAGACTGGGGCACTGTCCAACGCCACCCAGTGCGGCGCCTGCGGCGCCATGGCCATGGTGCGCATGGATGGATGCAACCTCTGCCTGGAGTGCGGCGACTCTAAGTGTGGCTGAGCCACCGGGAAAAGGGGTAACCGTGTCTGCGCTTCGGGCGGTCAGTCTCTATTCGGGCGCGGGAGGGCTCGACCTCGGCATGGAAGCCGCCGGCTTCCAGGTTGGCTCCGCCGTGGAGTCCGATGCCGATTGCGTAGAAACCCTCCGGGCTAACCGGGACTGGCCCGTTTTCCCCGAATACATCCAGGAAGTCCCTTCCGAATCCTTGCTTGAGGCCGCCGGACTGGCCCCGGAAGAGCCCGATCTCCTGTTCGGCGGCCCTCCCTGCCAGCCCTTCTCCAAATGCGGCTACTGGGCCACCGGCGATTCCGCCCGCCTGGACGACCCCCGCGCCGATACCGTGGAGGCTTTCCTGCGCGTGCTGCGCGACACCCGCCCCCGGGCCTTCCTCATGGAGAACGTCACGGGGATGGCCTATTCCGGCAAGGACGAGGGTCTGCAGCTCATCCGCCGGGCCCTGGAGGACATTAACCGCCAGTTCGGCACCGCCTACGACGTGGAGGTGCTGATCCTCAACGCCGCCGATTTCGGCGTACCGCAGACCCGGGAGCGGGTGTTCCTGATCGGCTCAAGGGACGGACGCACCTTCGGCGAGCTGAAGCCCACCCACCGGGCTCTGCCCGGCCTGGAAAAGCAGCGCGCCCTGCCCCTGGACGAGGGCCTGCCCTATTGGCGCACTGCCTGGGATGCGCTCGGGGACCTGGAAACGGACGAGGACGATCCCGAGCTCCAGCCCCGGGGCAAATGGGGCGACCTCTTGCCTGCGGTCCCCGAGGGCCAGAACTACCTCTACCACACGGAGCGCGGCGAGGGTCTGCCGCTGTTCGGCTGGCGCCGGCGCTTCTGGAACTTCCTGCTCAAGATCGCCAAGGACCGGCCCTCCTGGACCCTGACCGCCCAGCCCGGCCCGGCCACGGGACCCTTCCACTGGAACAGCCGGCGGCTGTCCATGCGCGAGCTGTGCCGGCTGCAGACCTTCCCCGACGATTTCGTGGTACGGGGGGACATCAATGGCGTGCAGAAGCAGCTGGGTAATGCCGTGCCCTCCGCACTCGCGGAAAAGCTGGGCCTGGAGATCCGTGCCCGTTTCTTCGGCGACGAGACCGCCCGCGACCGGCCCCCGTCCTTAGTCCCCGCCGCACGCAGCGACTGCCCGCCTGCGGAGCCGGTGGCGCCGGTTCCCGACAAGTACCTGCATCTGGTGGACAGCGATACGGCCCACCCGGGCACGGGTCAGGGCCGCAGGGCTGCCGCGGAATAGCCGGGCATGGAATACCGCGCCTATTCCGTTCAGCACCATGCCCGCGAGCCGCTGGTTCGCTTCATGCGGGAGGCGCTGGAGGCGAGCGGCTGCCGCATCCTGAACGCCTCCGATCCGGACCATGCCCCCTTCCGCATCACCTTCGAGGCTCCGGACGGCGAGCGCATGGGCATCGTGGCCTATGCCTTCAACGCCAATCAGCGCGAGACCAAGAACCGCCCCGAGGACGAGCACCGCTTCCAGGTGAAATACGGCTCGGAAAAGCGGGAGGGCAAGGAGCTACACGACCTGTGGCAGGATCCATACGAGCTGTACACCACCCTGCTCGTGGGCATCAATACCGAGCGCGGCTTCTTCGTGGCCGCCGATCCGGTCCTGCACAGCCCCACCCGCTTCTTCATCTCCCTGGAGTACAAGGAGGAGCACGTCCAGGCCATCGAGGAATCCGGCTGGCATGCCTGGGAGCGGGAGAAGCGGGACCAGTCGGGCTTGGAGGAGCCCACGGAAGTACTGGTGGGCGGGAAGCCCGAGCGTTTTCTGGAGTACGTCCGCTTCGAGCGGGCCGCCAAGGGCCTTTCCCAGGGCCACCGCTCCCTGCTGGCGGACAAGTTCGGCGATCTGAGCGCCCTCCGTATTGCAGGCCTCGAAGCCCCCGAGCCGGTCATGGGGCCGGGCCGGCTGCACGATCTGGCGGCGGAATTCGAGCTGACCACCGACGAGATCCTGGACCTCATCCAGAGTGCGCCGCGCCTCAAGATGGCCGTCCGGGGCTGGGTGGCCGAGCGCCATCTGGTGGAGCAGCTGCGGGCCTTGCCGGAGCTGGAGCAATGCCGCCCCCTGGAAGGGGAAGGCCAGCCGGACGTGGAGGTGCGGTTTCCCGGCCAGGGGCCGGTCCTGATCGAGTGCAAGAACATCCTTCGGGATGCCTACGCCGACGGCAGTTACAAGCTGGATTTCCAGCGCACCCGTGCGGCCAAGGGGGATCCCTGCTCCCGTTACTATTCTCCTACTGAGTTCCAGGTAGCGGCGGCCTGCTTGCACCCCAGAACCGAGCAATGGGAGTTTCGTTACGCATTGACCCGGGAGCTGGGTGTGCATGAGAAGTGTCCGGGACGAATCAATAACCGGATCAAGGTGACCGGTGATTGGGCTTCCGATCCCCTGGAAGTTATCCGGTCAGCACCTCAAGCATAGGCAGCCTCCGCCATGGGCGACCAGCGCAAGGCCCCCCGCTTCGATGACCGCAGACCCGCCTCCGAGCACGCCTCCAAGGCCAAGCGGAAGAACCGCCGGACCGACACCCGCGCCGAAATGCTGCTTCGTAAGGCGCTCTGGGCCCGAGGAGCCCGCTATCGACTGCATGCCAGGGACCTCCCCGGCAAGCCCGATCTGGTTTTTCGAGGCAAGCGCGTGGCCGTCTTCGTGGACGGCGATTTCTGGCATGGCCGGGACTGGGAGAAAAACCGGGAGAAGGTTGCCCGGCGCAGCAATGGCGACTACTGGGTGGCCAAAATCGAGTACAACATGGAGCGGGACCGGCATCAGACAAAAGCGCTGGAAGCCCTGGGCTGGACGGTGCTCCGTTTCTGGGAGACGGATGTAAAGAAGGACCTTCAAGAAGCGGTGGAAGCAGTGCTCGCCGCAATAGCCTCCCGGAACCCGGGAGGTGGTTGATAGAAGCCTTCCAGGACACGTCGGGCCGTTCCGAAAGATAGCCCCTCCGGCTCGATGCCACCTCACACTGTCTGCAACTAAAACAGTGCACCGTCGAGAGCGGCTTCCCTGGAAGGTCCGCAATTTTGGTCTTCCATGCCAGAAACGGCTTCGACGGCCTGTTTTCGGAAGTATTAGCCGCATGGCTACCCGACCAGCCCATACGTTGCCATCCCCGCCATCTCAAAATATTTCCGGCTCGAACTCGTACCGTGTAGTAGGAGAGAGCGGTAATTCATTGCCCCGCAGGGAATCGGCCCCGGAATCCGAATTTTACGGAAAGACGCTTCGGAAAAACGGAACGGGCGGGCGCACTTTCCCGGGAGAAAACTTTTTCCTAGGATACCCCTTTACTACTTAATGCGTACATAAAAGGGGGTATAAATGCGGAAGTTTGCGTGCGTTCTGGCCGGGGTGCTGCTGGGCGCTTTCCTGTTGGCCGCTTGCTCGGGCGGGGGCAGTGGCTCCTCCGATTCGGAGCATCCCCTGACCGGGGTCTGGTACGGAGTGGCCGACGACATTACCGATGCCGGCAGCTATAAGACCATCCGGCTCACCTTCGACTCGAACGGCGCCATCACCAAGATCGAGATCGACGGGGCGGTAACCGGCAACACGGCCGCCCTGAACGATGAAAGCCAGCGCCTCTACGACTACACCGATGCGGCCGGCGACACCCTGGCCGTCTATGCCGACAGCGGCCACGAGCACATCGCCATCGCCGATTCCACCGCGGTGGTGGGGGTCCTGGAGAAGGGGGCGTCCGCTCTGTCCACCTATTCCGTCCAGGATGCGGCCGGGTCCTATGACGGGGAGGGCATCGCCCTCTACGGGGACTTCACCCTGGCGGGCCGGGCCGATACCAGAACCGCTATTACCGGGTCCAGCGCGCCCCTGGCCTTCTCCTACGAGGACGGCTCGGGGTGCAAGGACTCCGGCACCATCAACGCGCCCGACTCTTCCTACGGGGTGTTCCCGGGCACCTTCACCAATAACTCCGGACCCAACTGCATTTCCGGCGGCGACCTGCGCCACTACCTGACCCCGGACAAGGCGTTCGCCTTCACGGTCGGTTGCACCAGCCTGACGGATGCCGCCTATCCGGATGATTGCGCCCTGATCGCGCACTCCAGGGACTGAGCGAAAAGGGATGGACTCCCTCCGGGCGCCCGTCCCTCCTCGCTCCGCGCGCTCCACCCGGATACCATTGGGCGGAGGTCCCGTGTTCCACAGTGGGGAAAGCGCCCATGTCCGGAGTTCGCCGAATCCTCGTCGCCACCGACTTCTCCGCCCAGGCGGAGCGGGCCGCGCGGCGCGCCATGGCCCTGGCGCCCGCCGACGGCACCATCCACCTGCTCTTCGTGCTGCCCACGGGACTCCTGGAGCGCATCCGGGAGGTGCTCGGCATGGCCGATGGCGATGCGGCGCGCCGGGCCGCGCTGGCCCAGGCGGAGGAGCGCATGGAGGCGCTGCGGGCGCGCCTGGGCGCCGGATTCGCCGGCACCCTGTCCGCGTCGGTGGAGGAGGGCCATCCCAAGCTCGCCATCAGCGAGTACGCCCGGGCGCACGGTTTCGATCTGGTGGTGGCCGGGGCCTTCGGCGAGGGCGGCAACGAGCGGCTGCTTTCCGGGGTCACCGCCCAGAAGGTGGTGCGCTCGGCGGACCGGCCGGTGCTGCTGGTCCGTAGTGAGGACCATCCGGGGCGCGCCTACCGGCGGGTCCTGGTGGCGGTGGACTTCTCCGAGGCTTCCCGGAAGGCCCTCCAGTGGGCCCTGGATCTTTGTCCGGAGGCCACCGTGTACGTGCTGCACGTCTTCGAGCTGCCCTTCGAGGGCACCTTCGACCTGGAGGCCATGCCGTGGGAGGTGGCCGAGCGCTACCGGCAGGTGGGCCACGAGCAGTCCCGGGAGGGCCTGGAGCGCTTCCTGGCCGCCTTCGACGGCCAGCGGTGCCGGCCCCTGGTGCGTCAGGGGAATCCGGCGCGAGTCATTCTGGGCCAGGCGGAAAGCCAGGAGGTGGACCTGGTGGCGGTGGGCTCGCGCGGCCTGGGACCGTGGACCGAATCGCTCCTGGGCAGCGTCAACGTGCACCTCATGCAGCGCTGCACCTGCGATCTCCTCACCGTCCGGCCGTGACCGGGAAGCGAAAAGGGCGGCCCGCCGGGCCGCCCTTGCCGCAATCGCCGGTTCCCCGGGATGCTCAGAACAGGGAGCTGATCCGGATGAAGACGGTCTGGGCGTAGTCCACCTGCAGGTTGGCGCCGTTGACGTTGTCGCTGGAGTTCACGCCGAAACCGTACTTGGCGCCCACTTCCGCCATGAAGGGGTCCACCCGCAGCTGCACCCCCGCCTCCGGGCCCACGGTGATGGAATTCACCGAGTTGTCCGAGTCGTCATCGTTGAAGGTGTAGTAGCCGAAATGGCCGCCTGCGTAGGGCTGCAGGACCGAGCCTTCGTTGAACAGGTAGTCGTAGCTGGCGGTGAGCCAGATCACCGTGTCATCGTCTTCCAGGTTGGGAACGTGCACGGTGGCCAGGGCCCGCCAGTCGGAGGACACCCGGCCCAGGGAGAGGCCGGCATAATCGCCGTCGCTGTCCGTGTCGTACTCGTCACCACTCGATTCCAGGCTGATGCGGTGCGAGAAGGTGCCGAGCTCCAGGCCCGCGAAGTTGCGATCCACCGCCTGGGCCAGCGTGGGCACGGCCGCCAGAAACACGGCGAGCACAGCAGTAATCGGTTTCATGGTAATCCCCTTGTTTTCGGTCGCGCCTAGTCTCTCCCACGTCCGGTGAGGTGGCAAGGGGCTGGCGGACAGCGGGACATCCGGGGCCGGATGTCCGGGGATGCCTGCGGTCGCGGTGGGAAATGCGGTCCGGCCGCCGGGGAGGGAGCATGGAGCTGTTCACCCGATTCGTGGATCTCTGGGACCTCGGTCCGGTGGTCTGGGTGGGGGCGGTGGGGCTGCCGGCGCTCTACCTGCTCCTGCGTCAGCTCAAGCGCTTCTGGGCCTGGGCCACCCGGTCCGGCAAGGGGCCCCGGGAGCGCAAGGCGGTGTTCGTTCCCTTCGCCTTCCTGGTGGGCCTGTGGCTGGGCGGCTGGGGACAGTCCTTCTGGGAGGCCTACCAGGTGTGCCGGGGGCGGCCGGATGCCGATTACCTTTGTATATTCAAGAACGTGGAATGGGAGGAATAGCGCCCCTTCCCGTCCCGACGAGCCACCCTCCGAGGAAGGAATTCATGGACGCCGACGCCGTAATGGAACGCCTGCATGCCCTGGTGGAGCCGGGCACCATCCCCTCCATGGCCCACCTGGGCATCAATACCGAGCACGCCCTGGGGGTGCGGGTGCCCCGGCTGCGCGAGCTCGCCCGGGAGCTCGGCACCGACCACGAGCTGGCCGTGGCCCTCTGGGAAACCGGAATCCACGAGGCGCGCATCCTGGCCTCCATGGTGGCCGACCCCGCCCGGGTTGACGGCGAGCGCATGGAGGCCTGGGCGGCGGACTTCAACTCCTGGGACCTGGTGGACCAGTGCTGCGCCAACCTGTTCTGGAAGGCGGCGCCCGCCTGGGACAAGGCGCTGGCCTGGTCGGCGCGCGACGAGGATTATCCCAAGCGCGCCGGCTTCGTGCTCATGGCCACCCTGGCCCTGCACGACGACGAGGCCGGGGACGACGCCTTCGAGGCCTTCTTCCCCGCCATAGAGCGCGATGCCGGCGAGCACCGCGACCGCGTGCGCAAGGGCGTGAGCTGGGCGCTGCGCCAGATCGGCAAGCGCTCCCCGGGCCTCAACGCCCGGGCGCTGGAGGTGGCCCAGGGCCTGCAGGATCCGGTCAATCAGTCCAAGGAGGCCCACCGGCTGGGCCACGAGGCGGAGGTGGAGCTGCGCTCGGAGCTGGTGCAGGGGCGTCTGCGCGGCGCGTCCTCCTGAGCCGGTTTCAGGAGGCGGTGCGGGCGCCCGAGGGGTGGAGGGTGGCCCCGAGCACCAGGAGGCCGGCCACGATCAGCCCGTAGTCCTGGAGGACGCCCAGCAGCATGGCGGCACTGCCGCCGATGCCTGCCCATGCCAGGGGGATGGCGGTCAGGCGCCAGGGCGGTCCGTCCGTGGACAGCAGCAGCACGGCCAGGGTGAAGATGGCGGTTGGGCAGGGGGCCATGCCGAACAGCGGCGTGCCGGGATAGGGATGGGTCGCGAGCAGACCCATCAGGGGATAGACAACCAGGGCGTAGAAGCCCAGCAGGCCGGCCAGCCAGCCCTGCGCTCCGGAAACGGGCTCCAATCGCCAGGCGCCCTGCCAGGCCCCCGTCCACGCCAGCAGGGCGCCCTGTACCAGGAACATCGCCCCGAATGCGTGGGCCATGGGGTTGATGGCGGTGAAAAACGCCAAGTGGTAGCCGCCCCCCACGAGCAGCCACAGGATGGCCAGAATCCCGGCCACCGCGCGGCTCGCCCAAGGGGGGCGCACCAGCAGCAGGGCCGCCGCCAGCAGCCCCAGTAGCTCGGTCACCAGGGGCAGGGGCCAGAGGGCACGATTGTAGGCGGCGAAGACCGCGAAGAACTCCTCGGCCGTGAAGGGCATCCCGTACCCCGTGAGGTGGTAACGGGACCAGTCTACACCACCATCGGGTGCCGTGGCCCGGGCCGAGTCCTCAGGCGCTAACGCAGTGCTTCCCCTCGCGGCGCTCCAGGCTGCCAAGGATCGCGGAAAGACGGGAATCGAGCTGTCGGGCCTGAAGCTCCAGGGAATCCATGACCCGGCGCTGCTGGTAGTCGTTCAGGCTCGGCATGCGATCGGCTTCCCGCATGAGCGTGAGCTGGGTCTTGCGGAAGTGGGTACGGAGGAACTGCCAGCGAGTCATAAGCTCGGAAACGGAGAGATAGGGATCCTCGCCGTCCTCGGCCTCCCTGCGGAGCTGCTCGAGGATCTCTTCCTGGGCACGGAGGCTGGATCGCGCCGTGTCCAGGTTCGTCTGCCAATCCTTGTGCTTCATGAATGTCGGCCCTGCTCGAAAGAAGGTTGGTTTCCCCGTCGGAGACGTCCTCGGGCTGAGGGTGTATTAAGCCTCGAAGCCCCGCTCCGCACCAATTGGGGGGACTCCCTATGCCTATAAGGATGCATCGTTTTTCCGCCGCACGGGCGTCCGCTTCCGGGACGTCCGGCTGTCGCCGCATTGGACTGTCGGGAACGGAAAAAATTCTCCGTTTTCCCGGGAAAGTCGCTGCGGCACTGTCCTTCCGTGCCGAATCCCACTGGGGATGCCGTCGGCATTGTCCCGCGCCGAAGAATGATTCGGGATTGCCGTAGCCGGGTACATTCGGTAAAAATCCCGGAAAACCCTAGGTTTTTCTCGAAGCCGGCACGGCCTTCCCGGCATCCATGCCGCCCGGGACGGAATACCGTCCGTCCAGGGAGTGGATTGCTCGGCCATGGAGCGCGGCCGTGGGGCGTGCCGTCCCGCGGGCCGGTCGCCGGGGCCCATCCCGGCGCCGTCATGGGCCCCCTTGATGCGGGGCGGGATTTCCACCTGGATGGCGATGCGGCCACCAGCCCGATTCAGCGAGTGGGGTGACATGGACGCAAATGAGGTTCTGGAGGTATTGCGGTCCCGGTCGGAGCCGGATCGCGTGACGGATAGAGTCCGGCAGGGGGTGCGTTCCGAGAATGCCCTGGGGGTGTCCGAGGAGGTGATCGAGGAGCTGGCCACGAGCATCGGCACCGATCACGAGCTGGCCCTCTCCCTCTGGGAAAGCGGAGCGCACGAGGCCCGGCTGCTGGCCACCCGCCTCGCCGATGCCGAGCGCGTGGATGACGAGCAGGCGGAGGCGTGGGTGGCTTCCCTGGACTCCTGGGAGCTGAGCGACCAGGCGAGCCTCTACCTGTTCCGCCGGATGGACCGCGCCTGGCGGAAGGCGGAGGAGTGGACCGAACGGGAGGAGGAGCAGGTCAAGCGGGCCGCCTTCGCCCTTATTGCCGCCCTGGCCATGTACGACCTGGATGCTGGTGACGACCGCTTCTCGGTGTTCTATCCCGCCATCGAGATGGCCGCCGGTGACCAGCGGGAGCGGGTACGCGAGGCGGTGAGCTGGGCCCTGCGCCGCATCGGCCTGCGCAGTGCGGGGCTGTATGACCAGGCCCTGGAGATCGCCCGCGGGCTCCAGGAGCAGCCGGAGGAGGCGGCCCGCTGGGTGGGGCAGGACGTCCTCGGCGAGCTGGACTCCGAGGAGGTGCGGGCGCGCATGCGGAGCGATTCCTAGCCGCGACGCTTCGGGATGGCCGGTCGAAGCGGGCGGGACGCCCGGCATTGACCGGCCGGATTCGCTGGCTTGGCGCTGTGGTGCGCGTCTTCCCGCCGGATCGGCCCTCTGGTTTATGGGCCATTGTGGGAGCGGCCTCCGGCCGCGACGGTGGCGGGCGCGGACCCGGTCCCTCCCGGAGCGCGCAAGCCTGCCCTATTCCCGGTCCATGATGGTCGGAGCGCTCTCGGACCGGTCCGGCTCCGGTTCCGGCGGCGCCACCTGCGCGGCGGCCGCCGTGGAGGTGTGTCCGTCCACGGTGCAGAGTCGATAGAAGCCCTCCCTGCGCAGGGTCAGGCGCCACCAGTGGTTGGCGCGGCGTCCCGCGAAGGACAGCATCGCCATGGCCGCCAGGCCCGCTCCCGCGGCCGCTCCGTAGGCTTCCAGGAGGACCGCTGCGGCCACTGTCCCGGCCAGGGTCAGGACGGCGACCAGCAGGCCCGCCCCCAGGCCCGCCATCCCCCTGCGCAGGGCCCAGAGCCCGTTACCCAGGAACGCCGGCCAGCAAAAGCCCTGCTTCACCGAGCGCAGGCCGTGCTCGGGGTGGTGGTAGACGTCGAAGATTTTCATGGCCAAGGTGCATTTCCGGTCGTGTGGGGAACCGAATGGTCCCACCACCCATAACCGTCCTCGGGGCACCGGGCAATCCGAAGCCCCGGGCCCCATCAATTTCCCGGGACAGCGAATCGCAAGGGCGGACAGCCCCCCTGTCCGCGTTTCGTGCAGCCGCCGCTGCTCCGCGGCCTTTTCCGGCGCCCCGGTGCCGCGCTGCCCCCGGAGCGCGGGCGAGCCGCGGAATGAACCGCTTTCCTTGACGGGGATGTCCCCGGGTCCATAATGAAAGCACCCTGTTCCCCTGGGGACATTCCCGGGCCGCCGGAGAATGTCGCGAGGACGTCGGGGGTCGGACGGATCCGCGGGTCGGCTGCGCGCCGGGCTCCTTGAACCCGCTGTGCTGCGGAGGGGCTACTGCTTGTCCCGGTGGCAGAAAATGACCTTGTTCGGCGCCCTGGTCCTCCTCAACCTCGGTGCGCTGCTCGTCGCTGGCAAGCTTCCCCTTCACGGTAAAAAGGGGGTGACCGCCCCTTTTCTGGAGCGCGCCCGCGGGGACCTCGCGCTGGTCTTCTTCGGCTTCCCGGGCTGCTCCCGGAGCTGTCCCCTGACCCTGCACCGGCTATCCGACGCCTATCCCCGCCTGCGGGACCACTACCCCGGTCTGGAGGTGTTCTTCGTCAACCTCCAGCCTGTCCCCGATTCCGAGCGGACCCACGCCTACATCCGTGCGCACGATCCCCGTTTCAAGGGCGTGGCACCCGCCGAGGACGCCCTGGCTCGCCTGTCGCGGGAGTTCGGGGCCTGGCTGTATCGCATGGGGGAGGGCAGCGAGCCTTTCCACAATCCCTATGTCTACGTCCTGGGCCGCGGTGACAGAGGCTGGCGCATTCGGGCCCGGATCCCCGCCGGCGAGCGGGTGATCGCCGGCATTCGCCGGGCCCTGCCGCCTCCCCGCGCCGGTTGATGGAGCACGAACAAGGAGCCGGTATGTTCTGGCAGCTCTTCCTCCCCTATCGGAAAGACCTCCCGGCGGGCCTCGAACGGGCGCTCCGGGAGGACAACCAAAACGCCGACCGCTTCCTGGTGGGCTTGCTGTTCATCCATTGGGTGGTGGCCACCACCCTCATGGCCTTCAGCCATGGCACCTACCTGCTCGGCTTCACCGCCGGCGGGCTCACCTTCGGCGCCGCCTTCATCGCCTATCGCGCCTTCCCCGGCCGGGTCCTCTCCCGGAGCATCATCGCCATGTCCCTCATGGTGTTCTCGGCCATCTTCATCCAGCAGCACCTCGGGCGCATCGAGATGCACTTCCACATCTTCGCCGCCCTGGCCTTCCTGCTGCGCTACCGGGACGGGGTCCCCGTCCTGGTGGCGGTTGCGACCACGGCCCTGCACCACCTGGTGTTCAACTACTGCCAGGTGAACGGCGTGGAGCTGTTCGGCGCCCCGCTCCTGGTGTTCAACTACGGCACCGGACTGGACATCGTGCTCCTGCACGCGGCCTGGGTGCTGGTGGAAGCGGCGGTGCTGATGCTGATCCTGCGGGATCAGGCGGCCCAGTTCATCGCCAACGAGGGCATCGCCGGGGCGGTCCGGGAGCTGCAGGACCGGCACGATCTGCGCATCCGCGTGGACGGCGGGCAGGTGGGGGGGCATAGCGATGCCGTGCAGTCCTTCAACGAGCTGATGGACGCCCTGGAGGGGCTGTTCGGCGACTGGAAGGGCAAGTCGGGCCAGCTCGCCGCCGCCAGCGAGGAGCTCTCGGCGGTTTCCGACAACCTCAAGGAGAGCGCCGACGCCTCCAGCCAGCGGGTGGAGCAGGTGGCCGATTCCACCCAGGAGGTGAACCGGGTGGTGCAAGGAGTGGCGGAGAATATCAGCCAGGTCTCGGATGCCGCCTCGAAAAGCGCCGAAACCACCCAGAAGGGGATGCAATCGGTTTCGGAGGCCTCGGACCGCATCCACGAGCTGTCGGATTCCGCGCAGCGCGTGGACGAGATCGTCGCCTCCATCGAATCCATCGCCAAGAAGACGGACTTGCTGGCGCTGAACGCGGCCATCGAGGCCGCCAACGCCGGCGAGCAGGGCAAGGGCTTCGCGGTGGTCGCCGACGAGGTGCGCAAGCTCGCCGACCAGACCGCGCAGGCCACCACCCAGGTGAACGAGATCCTGGCCAGATTGCGCAGCCAGTCGGATTCCTCCGTGGCCTCCATGCGGCAGGTGCGCTCGGTGATGGACGAAGTGCGCTCGGGCATCGAGGAGACCGATCAGATCGCCAATCAGATCGCCGCGGCGGCGGAGGAGCTGGCCGCCACCATGAACGACACCACCGAGAATGTCTCCGGCATACAGAGCAATGCCGAGACCGTGGCGCAGACGGTGGGGGACACCGAGCGCTCCGCCCACGAGCTGGGCGAAATGGCCCACGGCCTGCAGGCCTCGCTGGCGGGCTTCACCACCACCCGGTAACCGCGGGGACACCGCCGGGCCCTCGGGATCCGGCACCCCTTCCCCAAGCTTGTTATTCTTGTTTTAAGGGGGGAAGGGGCTAGGGAGGTATGTCATGGGCAAGGAAGCCGTTCATTCCTGGCGGGTGGCCGAATCGGATTTTCCGCGCAAGGGCAGCATCGACGAGCAGCTCCGCTTCCTGCTGCGATACGCCGTCCTCGCTCCGTCCAGCCACAATTCCCAGCCCTGGCGTTTCCGCATCCGCGACGGCGGGGTGGATCTCTTCGCCGATCACAGCCGTGGCCTGCCGGTGGTGGATCCCAACGACCGCGAGCTGATCATGAGCTGCGGCGCGGCGCTGTTCCACCTGCGCGTGGCGCTGCGCCACTTCGGCCTGCGGGACGCCGTCACCCTCCTGCCCGATCCGGACCGGCCCGATTGGCTGGCCCGGGTGGCGCCCGGCGGTCCGCACGCCCCCGAGGATTCGGATCGGCTCCTGTTCAGCGCCCTGTTCCGCCGCTTCACGCATCGCGGGGCCTTCCGCGAGGCGCCGGTGCCGCCGGAGCTTACCCACATGCTCACCTGGATGGCCGAATCGGAAGGGGCGCGTCTGCTCTGTCTGGCCCGGCCGGAGGAGAAGGAGCCGGTGGCCGGCCTGGTGGCCGAGGGAACGCGCCGTCAGGGGGCGAGCGCCCGGTTCCGCCGCGAGCTGTCCGAGTGGGTGCGCATCAACGATTCGCCGCGCCGTGACGGCCTGCCCGGCTACGCGCTGGGCTTCGGGCGGCTGCCGTCCCTGGTGGGCCCCTGGATGCTGCGCTGGATCAACTGGGGCGGCCGGCAGGCCGAACGGGACCGCTACTGGGCGGTGAACGCCCCGGTGCTGGCTGTGGTGGCCACCGACCGCGACGATCCCCTGTGCTGGCTGGCTGCCGGCCAGGGCCTGGCCGGGGTGCTGCTGCGGGCGGCGGAGGACGGTGTGCAGGCCTCCTTCCTCAATCAGCCCGTCGAGATCCCGGCCTTGCGCCTGCGTCTCCAGGAGGTGGGCGGGGTTCACGGCATGCCCCAGGTGCTGCTCCGCATGGGGTTCGGCGTGGAAAAGCGCGCGCCCACGCCGCGCCGCCCGGTGGACGAGGTGGTGGACCCGGCCTAGCCTGCGGGAATTCCCCAGGACCCCCCGGCGTTCGGCAGTGCTATGTTCTCCGGAGAGGATCGCGGATCTATTGGGAGGGCGTCATGGCGAGCATCGCGAGCCCGAGCGCGGAAACCTGGCCGGCTCTGCCCCTGGAAGCCTGGCGGGAGACCCGGGACACCCTCCACCTCTGGACGCAGATCGTGGGCAAGGTCCGGGTGGCCCTGGCGCCGTGGATCAATCATTCCTGGCAGTCGGCACTGTACGTCACCGCCCGGGGCCTGACCACCTCGGTGATGCCCCACGGCGCGGACGCCCTGCAGATGGACTTCGATTTCCTCGCCCATCAGCTGGTCCTGCAGTCCAGCGCGGGCCGGGCGTACCGCCTGGCCCTGCGGTCGCGGACGGTGGCGGATTTCCACGCCGAGGTGGGCGCGGCCCTGGAGGCGGTCGGCGCCCCGGTCCGGCTCCACGGCGTCCCCAACGAGCTCCCCGACGCCATTCCCTTCGCGGAGGACCGGGTGCACGGCACCTACGACCCGGTCCACGCGGAGCGCTTCTGGCGGGTGCTGGTGGCTGCCGAGCGGGTCTGCCAGCAGCACCGCAGCGCCTTCCTGGGCAAGACCAGTCCCGTGCATTTCTTCTGGGGCAGCTTCGATCTGGCGGTTACCCGGTTCTCCGGGCGGCCGGCGCCGCCCCATCCCGGCGGCGTGCCCAATCTGCCGGACGCCGTGGCCCGCGAGGCCTATTCCCACGAGGTGTTCAGCGCCGGATTCTGGCCGGGCGGCGCCGGTTGGGAGGAGCCGGTTTTCTACGCCTACGCCTATCCGGAGCCGGAGGGCTTCCGGGAAGGCCCGGTGGAGCCGGAAGCCGCCGCCTACAACGCGCGGCTGGGGGAATTCGTGCTGCCCTACGAGGCGGTGCGCCGGGCCCGGGATCCGGAGGCTACCCTGCTGCGGTTCCTGGATTCCGCCTATGCCGCCGCGGCGGACCGGGGCGGATGGGACCGCGCGGCCCTGGAGTGCGAGCCCGGACGGCCGGGCGTGCCGCGGCCGGTACCGGGGCCGGAGGGCTGAGGGCGGCTATTCGCCGGCCAGCGTATCCTCCAGGGCCTGACGGACTCGCCTCGGGTCGCCGTCCGAGACGATCCAGTCGGCCCGGCTGTCGCGCCGGGGCGGCGTTTCCCGGAGCGTGAAGCGGCCCCCGGCGATCTGCAGGACGAACCAGCCCCGGTCCGTGTGGAAGATCCCCTTGAAGCGCTCCACTTCCCCTTCCTTCACGCCCGCCTCGGCGAGCTCCGCGAGGGCGGCGGTGAGGCGGCCGTGGTGGAACTGCCGCTCCGGGGGCCAGGTGGCGCCGCCGGTCCGGTCGCTCTCGCCGTCGGCCTCCCCGTGGGCATGCTCGTGCGTCCCCTCGTGGCCGGGCGCCTCCGGTCCGGAGCCCTCGGGCAGGCGGAGGGCGAACAGCGCATCGTCCAGATGCCCGTGCTCGGTGGTCACCACCCGCATCTTGGCCGGCTCGAGCGCCTCCGCCCAGTCCCGGAAGGCCTGCGTGGTGGCCGCATCCGCGGCGTCGCAGCGGTTCAGCACCAGGATGTCGGCGGCGTCGGCCATGTGCCGGAAGAACGGCATCTGCGACGCCCGCTGCGGCTCGAACTCGGTGGCGTCGAGCAGGGCGATGGTGGGCCGCAGCTCCAGGCGGGTGGTGCCGGCCATCTGGCGGAGCAGGCCGAGTACCTGCTCGGGATCGGCCATGCCGCTGGGCTCGATGATGAGCCGGTCCAGGCCGGGCACCTCCAGCAGGCGCTGGATGCTCGTGACCAGGCCCTCCGCGGCCGCGCAGCAGACGCAGCCGCCCGGAACGGTGGTTATCCGCAGGCCGTCGCCACTCGGGTCGCCCTCCAGGATGGCGCCGTCCAGCCCCACGGGACCGAAATCGTTCACCAGCACGCCCACCTGCTGCTGGCCGGCGTGGCGGCGCAGGTAGTCGAGGATGGCGGTAGTCTTGCCGACCCCCAGGGGCCCGGCGATCACGTGGCAGGGAAGGGCGGATTCCTTGGACATGGCGGCTGGTTTCGGCTCCGGAGTGTGGTTGGGCGGGTATCCTGACGGAGGTTGCGCCGGCCCGTCCAGCCTGCGGCACAAGGGCCCAGCGACTTTTTCATTCAGATTTGTTGAAAAAAACCCGGAGGCCTTGCAAGATTTGCGGGCAATTCCCGCAATCCAGCGAGGCCGCCCGACCGTCATGTCCAGCGCAGAGCAACGCACCGCCGTTTGGGACGCTCCGCTCCGCCTCTTTCACTGGGCCCTGGTGGGCCTGATCGGGTTCTCCTGGTGGAGCGGCGAGCAGGGGCTGGGCTGGATGAGCGCCCACATGCTCGCCGGCCAGGCGATCCTCGCCCTGGTGGCCTTCCGGGTGCTATGGGGGCTGCTGGGCACCCGCCACGCCCGCTTCGCCGATTTCCTGGCCGGTCCCCGCCGCGTCCTCGTCGACCTGCGCGGCCTGCTGCGCGGCCGTCCGGAGCCGCATACGGGGCATGGTCCGGTGGGCGGCTGGATGGTGGTTGCGATCCTGGCGCTGGTGGCCCTGCAGGCGAGCAGCGGACTGTTCGCCAGCGACGACATCTTCACCGAGGGGCCGCTGGCCGGCCGCGTTTCCGGGGAGACCAGCGATTTCCTCACCTGGGCCCACCATGTGCTGTTCGACGCCCTGCTGTGGGTGGTGGGGCTGCACGTGGCGGCGGTGGTGCTGTTCTACCCCCTGGTGGCCCGCACCAATCTGATTGCCCCCATGATCACGGGACGCAAGCGCCTGTCGGCGCCCTCGGGATCGGCGGGCGGCTTCGGCTGGCGGGTCGGGGTCCGGGCCCTGATCCTGCTGGGCCTGTGCGCGGCGGCGGTGTACGGGGGCGTGAGCTGGGCGGGATGAGGCGCCGGGGCGGGGCCCCGGCGGGGATTCCTCAGTCTTCTTCCTTGTACTCGTCGTGGCAGGACTTGCAGGCCTTGCCCACGGCCATGAACTGGGGCTTGATGGCTTGCAGGTCGCCCTTCCCGGCGACCTTGGCCAGCTTCGCCGACTCCTTCTGCAGGTCCTCCAGCTTGCCGCGGAAGTCGTCCCAGTTGCTCCAGATGCCGGGCTTGGCCTCGCTGCCGGCCACCCCGGCGGTTCCCTCCACGAAGCCTTCCAGCGGCATCCGCGCGAGCTGGGCCACGCGCTCGGCGCGGGTGGCGAACTCCTCGGCGTCGTAGTCGATCTTGCCCTTTACCATGTCGGCCATGGGCATGAAGTTGTGGCCGATGACATGGAATACGGATTCCCGGTATTCCACGGCCTTCTCGGCCTCGCTCTCGGCATGGGCGGCGGCGCCGGTGGCCAAGAGGGTGCCCGCCAACAGGGCGGCGGTCTTGCGCTGCATGAGGTTGCTCCTCCTGCTCCGATGGATGCTTGGGTCAAGGAAGTACAGAACCTAGGCAGTGCTGGGCCGCAAGTAAATAAGAAAGTTTCGATAAAATCATTCAGATTTTTTGAAAGGGGGCGCAGCCCCATGGCACTGACCCTGGAAGCCCTGCAGGTCCTGGACGCCATCGCGCGCAAGGGCAGCTTCTCCGCGGCCGCGGCGGAGCTCCACCGCGTGCCCTCCGCCATCACTTACACGGTGCAGCGCCTGGAGGAGGGTCTGGGCGTGACCCTGTTCGACCGGGGCGGGCACCGCGCCGTGCTCACCGATGCGGGCCGGGTGGTGCTGGAGCAGGGCCGTCCGCTGCTGGAGGCGGCCAACGAGCTGGAGGCCACGGTGCGCCGCGTGGCCACCGGGTGGGAGGCGGAGCTGCGCATCGCCGTGGACGGCATATTTCCGCTCACTGCGCTGTATCCGCTGCTGGAGCGCTTCTACGCCGAGCAGCCCCGGGTCCGGGTGCGGCTGAGCCGCGAGGTCCTGGCGGGGGCCTGGGACGCGCTGCTCGATGGCCGGGCGGACCTGGTGGTGGGCGCCACCGGGGAAGGGCCGCCCGGAGGCGGCTACGCGGTCCGGACCATCGGGGAGGTGCCGCTCGTTCCGGTGGCTGCACCGGGCCTGCCGCTGTGCGAGCTGGAGGGACCGCTTGAGCCCGAGGATCTGCGGCCGTACCGCGTAGTGGCGGTGGCGGACACGGCGCGCAACCGTCCTGAGCGCTCGGCGGGGCTGCAGAACGGCCAGCCGGTGCTGACCGTGCCGGACCAGGAGGCCAAGGTGGCGGCCCTGCTGCGGGGTCTGGGGGTGGCCCACCTGCCCCGCCATGCGGCCGCGCCCCATCTGGAGAGCGGGGCGCTGCGGGCCCTGTCCCTGCGGGATCCCATGCCGCCTGTCCCCACCTACCTGGCCTGGCGGACCCCGGTGCGGGGACGCGCCCTGCACTGGTTCCTGGAGGCCCTGGCGGAGGAAGAGCCGCTGCTGGCGCGGCTGGCCGGGAATGGCGGCTGAGGGGGCTCCCCGGCGACGCTCCTTCCGCTAATGGACGGGCGCCCGCATCCGGGCGGGCAGCTCCGCGGGCGGCGCGATCCGGCGCCCCCAGGCATCCGCCACCAAGTCCCGCAGGGCGGCGGCGGTGATCCCGTCCGGAGCCCGCGCTTCCCCTTCCGGATCATAGATCCGCTGGAGGGCGAGACGCTCCATCTGGGTGAGCAGGTCGTCGCGCTGCAGGGTTTCCTCGGCGTGCCAGTGGGCAACCGCGTCCCGTACCTCCTGCTCGGTGGGCCCTTCCTCGGCGAGCTCCTGCACGGTCTCCTCCACCACCTGCCGGCAGGTATCCCGCCATTGCGGGTCGGTGTCCACCTCCAGCCACCAGAGGCCCAGGTCGGAATAGGTCTCGATGCGCGCGCGAAACCGGTAGGCCAGCTGGGATTCGTGCCGGAGCTTGCGGTCGAGCCGGGAGTCCATGCCGTCGCCCAGGATCTGGTTGGCGAGGCGGGCCGCGTCCCGGTCGGGGGAGGCGGCGCCGGGCGCGGGCAGGAGCCAGGACAGCTGGCCGAATTCGTCGGCTCGGGAGGGCGAGACCGCCACCGGGCCGTGCCAGCGGGCCGGGGTGACCGGGGGCGGGCCGCCGTCGGGCAGCTCCGACAGCGGGCTGAGGGCCTGCTCCAGGTCCGCCGGGTCCACGTTCCCGACCGTCGCCACCAGGACGCGTCCGCCGTGGATGGTGGCGGACCAGTAGCGGGAGAGCGAAAGCGGTGTGGCCCGGGCCAGGGCGTCGGACTCGCCCGGCAGGGGCCGCGCCAGGGGGTCGTCGCCGAGGGCCGCCGCCAGTGCCCGGTCCTCCAGCACCGCGGCGGGGTCGCTGTTCCAGGCCTCGCGCTCCCGCTCCAGCACGCCCCGCTGCCGGACCAGGGCGTCCCGGCTGATGGGCCCCGAGTGCAGCGCCTGCGCCAGCTGCCGCGCCAGATCCGTGGCCCGGTCTCCGGGAACCGTGCCGTAGAGGGTAGTCAGCTCCCGGCCGGTCTGGGCGTTGACCCGGCCGCCCAGCCGCTCGAAGGCCCGCAATCGGGCCTGGCCCGCCTCCGGCCCCTCCAGCAGGATGTGCTCCAAAAGGTGGGCGTAGCCGTCTTCCTCCGGCGCCTGGTGGCGGGTACCGTTCACCAGCCAGAGGCCCAGGGCCGCTCCGGCGAAGCCCGGCTTGCGCTGCATGGCCAGGCGCACCCCGTTGGGCCAGTCCTTCCGTATGGTTTCTTCTCGCACCGATCCTTCCCTTCCGCTCCGGGAGCACATGGGCGCGCATGGGGCCCTGCACCGGGCACCATCCGAACATCGCCTACCGTCCGTTCCCGGACCGGTTCGCCGTGCTGAGGGCTAAGGGGTTTCCGCAATCGACCCCTTTTTTCGACATGTACTACGGCGCAGCGGAAGGTGTCGAGTGCCCCGGCTCGCCGGCCCCTGTCGGCATCCCGCCGCCGGACAGTCCCCACCGCCGTCTCTTCGGAGTGCGCATCCGCCGGCCGATCTGTGGATACAACCTTTAATTGTTGTGCACCCTTTCTGAGCAGCGCTGGAAATGGCTCCCCGATTTGGTGCAAACAACCGCTACCCGGTTTGGGGTATACCGCGTAATGGACTGTTTTTTAAGGGAATAAGAATTTGGCACAAAGCATGCCTTAGGGGAAGCGAACCATATTTCGTTTCCAGCTAGGAGAACCGCATGGCCAAGCATTGCCCGTCCCGTTTCGTTCCCTTTGGGGCCTCTGTCGTCCTGCTTGCCGGCGCCGCCACGGCCCACGCAGAGCTGACCGGCAATGTGGGAGTGTCCAACAACTACATCTGGCGCGGCGTCACGCAGACCAATGACGAGCCGGCCGTTTCCGGCGGCATTGACTATGCCCATGAGTCGGGCTTCTACGCTGGAACCTGGATCTCCAACGTGGATTTCTCCGATACCACCACGGCTTCCGACAGTTCCCCCGCCTCGAAAAACGAGATCGAGCAGGACTGGTACGTGGGCTATGGCGGAGCGGTGAGC
Source organism: Thiohalorhabdus sp. Cl-TMA (assembly GCF_041821045.1). Classification (NCBI taxonomy): domain Bacteria; kingdom Pseudomonadati; phylum Pseudomonadota; class Gammaproteobacteria; order Thiohalorhabdales; family Thiohalorhabdaceae; genus Thiohalorhabdus; species Thiohalorhabdus methylotrophus. The sequence goes on from NZ_JBGUAW010000002.1 coordinate 163,956, forward strand.
GACTTCTCCTACGACCTGGGCTACGCCCTGTTCACCTACCCGCTGTCGGACAATGCCGACTTCGGCGAGGTGTACGGCTCGGTGGGCTACAGCTATCTGTCCGTGGGCGCCGCCTATACGGTAAACAGCCAGGTGGAAGGCGAGAGCCAGTTCATGGAGGGGGACCTCTACTACTCCGCCACCCTGGACATCCCCATCGCCGGGGATTTCGGTGTGTCCGCCACCTATGGGCATTATGAGTTCGATGAGGTCTCGGACGCGTCCTACGACCACTACAACCTCTACCTGACCAAGGGGAACTTCAGCTTCGGCGTGGAGAAGAATGATCAGGACGGTGAGTACCCGGCCGGTAAGGACGCCGACGACCCCCGGGTGGTGGTGTCCTGGAGCCATTCCACCGACCTGCTGTAAGCCGGGTCACGGTTCAGCAAACTGTCCGGGGTCCGCACGGGCCCCGTCAAAGGAGGTGCAGCCATGAAACTGATTACGGCCATCATCAAGCCGTTCAAGCTGGACGACGTGCGCGAGGCCCTGGGCGAGGCCGGCGTGCAGGGGATCACCGTGACCGAAGTGAAGGGCTTCGGTCGCCAGAAGGGCCACACCGAGCTCTATCGGGGCGCGGAGTACGTGGTCGACTTCCTGCCCAAGGTGCGCATCGATGTGGTGGTCCCCTCGGACCAGGTGCAGCCGGTGGTGGACGCCATCACCGCCACCGCGCAGACCGGCAAGATCGGCGACGGCAAGATCTTCGTGTCTCCGGTGGAGCAGGTGGTGCGGATCCGCACCGGTGAGACCGACACGGACGCGTTGTAGGCCCAAGGAGCCACGCAATGGAAGCGCTGAACGGACTGAAAGAGCTGGCCTACGCCCTGGATACCTTTTATTTCCTCATGTCCGGGGCGCTGGTGATGTGGATGGCGGCCGGGTTCGCCATGCTGGAGGCGGGTCTGGTGCGCGGCAAGAACACCGCCGAGATCCTGACCAAGAACGTGGCCCTGTTCGCCGTGGCCAGCATCATGTACCTGCTGGTGGGCTACCAGATCATGTACGGGCCGGCGGTGAGCTCGGTGATTCCGGGGCTCGGCTCCCTGATCGGGGCCGACAACACCGCGGAGGAGGTGCTCGCCAGCGGCGGGGATATCTACTACTCCAACCTGTCGGATTTCTTCTTCCAGGTGGTGTTCGTGGCCACCGCCATGTCCATCGTCTCCGGGGCCGTGGCGGAGCGCATGAAGCTCTGGAGCTTCCTGGTGTTCGCGGTGGTCATGACCGGATTCATCTATCCGGTGCAGGGCATGTGGACCTGGGGCGGCGGCTGGCTGACCGAGGCCGGCTTCTCCGACTTCGCCGGCTCCGGCATCGTGCACATGGCGGGCGCCTCCGCGGCCCTGGCCGGGGTGCTACTGCTCGGCCCCCGCAAGGGCAAGTACGGCGCCGACGGCACCATCAACGCCATTCCCGGCGCCAACCTGCCCCTGGCGACCCTCGGTACCTTCGTGCTGTGGCTGGGCTGGTTCGGCTTCAACGGCGGCTCCGAGCTCATGGTCTCCAACGTGAGCGAGGCCAACGCCGTGGCCAAGGTCTTCGTCAACACCAACATGGCGGCGGCCGGCGGCGTGGTGGCCGCGCTCCTCACGGCGCGCGCCCTGTTCGGCAAGGCGGACCTGACCATGACCCTGAACGGCGCCCTGGCCGGCCTGGTGGCCATCACCGCCGAGCCCCTGGCTCCGTCGCCCCTGCTGGCCACCGTGATCGGCGCCATCGGCGGCATTCTGGTGGTGTTCTCCATCATCGCCCTGGACAAGCTCAAGATCGACGATCCCGTGGGCGCCATCTCCGTGCACGGTGTGGTGGGGATCTGGGGCCTGCTGGCGGTGGTGCTTTCCAACGACGGCGCCAGCCTCGGCGGACAGCTCCTCGGCATGGTGGGCATCTTCGGCTGGGTGTTCGTGGCCAGCCTGATCGTCTGGGGAATCCTCAAGGCGGTGATGGGGATCCGCGTCTCCGAGGAGCTGGAGTACGAGGGGCTGGACCTCAGCGAGTGCGGCCTGGAGGCCTATCCGGAGTTCGCCAGCTCGCGCACCTGAAAACGGGGGCCGTCCCTCCGGCTTTCCGGAGGGGCGGGTGCGCCCCGGGCGGCACGTCCCGGAGCTCCGGGAATCGCCGACCGATCCCTTAGGAGGCCATTTGCAGGAGTAATTTCCAGGAATCGATTGAAGGCCGGATACCCCGGGTCGGAGCCGCCGAACGCGGCCGGCCCGGGGCTTTTTGTCCGCGACACGAAAAAGGCCCGCGGCCGGAACGGGCCGCGGGCCTTCAATTGCCGCTTCGTATGGTGCGCGGGGTGGGACTTGAACCCACACGAGCGTAAGCCCACTAGCCCCTCAAGCTAGCGCGTCTACCGATTCCGCCACCCGCGCATGGGTGGTGCCCGCGACTGGACTTGAACCAGTGGCCTCACCCTTACCAAGGGTGTGCTCTACCGGCTGAGCTACGCGGGCATCCGACTGGTGATGTTCCCACTGCCGGCGGGAAAATCCAACCCCGGCAGGGAGGGCTTCCGCGAGCCCTTCACGAGCACGCCGGGAGTGCCTTGGGCTCGAATGCCCACCGGCGCGTCGCTACGGTCTACTTAGACCACGAAAAATGTGGTCGGGGTCATCGCTAAAGCGCCGCCCCGTGCTACTTAGACCATGAATATGGTCGGGGTGAGAGGATTCGAACCTCCGGCCCCCGCCTCCCGAAGGCGGTGCTCTGCCAGGCTGAGCTACACCCCGTTTGCCCGGCTGATCGCTCGGCCGGGACTGCGTCCAGCGATTCAATCGGGAAAATGGAGCGGGCGATCGGATTCGAACCGACGACATCCACCTTGGCAAGGTGGTGCTCTACCAGCTGAGCTACGCCCGCTTTGCATACGACGCAAAAATGGTGCGCGGGGTGGGACTTGAACCCACACGGCCTCGCGGCCACTAGATCCTGAATCTAGCGCGTCTACCGAATTCCGCCACCCGCGCTGCATATTGTTCGCTCCGGCTCGACGCCGGATGCCTTGCATCCCCATACCAGGATTGGAGCAGTGGGGCTCCGTATGCAAGGGCCATGTAGAATAGAATTCTATGGCCGTGGAGACAAGGGGGGTACGGCAGTTTCTTGAAAATTTCTCGATGCCGGGAAACCATTCCGATTGGGAGGTAGTCGACAGTGGCCGAAGGAACGGAATCGCAAAGCACCGCGACCCCCTTCAAGGGGTTCGCCCATCCCCGGGGCGTGGGCCTCACGCTCAGTGCCCGGGGCTGTCGGTGGTCGCTCACGCTGAGGACGCCCGATGGCGGGATGTATCCGCCCTTCGAGGAGTACCACCAGCGAGAGATGACGCCCGCCGACGTGCAGCGGTTCATCAGCGGTCGGGGACTATCCTGGGAGCGCCGCACGGGCGAGACCGGCCGGGAGGAGCTGGTTGCCCGGGACAACGGCTTCGTGGTGCACCTGACCCCGGCCCTGGAGACGCCGCTGGATGAGGAAGGGATGCTCGCCGAGCTGGAGGCCCGGCTCGACTAGCGGGCGACTTTCCGCCGATGCGGCCGGGATGGCCGCGCTTCACGTGCCGTCCGGTACCCAGTAGCCTCGGCAGTCCCATTCCCAGAGCGTTACCGGGTCGGCGTCCAGTCGCGCCGCGGTGAGCGCCCCGCCCCAGACGCAGCCCGAATCGAGTCCCAGGGTGTCCCGGGTCCGGGTGAGGCCGTCCGCCGCCCAGTGGCCGTAGACGATGGGGGTGCCGCGGGAGCGCCGCTCGGGATGGGCGTACCAGGCCTGGAAGCGGGGCTCCGCCGGGGCGGTTCCACCCCAGGCGAATTCTCCGTCCGCGGTGCAGAACCGGGTGCGGGTGAGAACGGCGGCGTTGAAGCGCAGCCACTGCCACTCCCGGTCCGGATCGGGCTCGCTGGTGGGCAGGTCCTTGCTGGAGAGGGAGCCGGCCAGCTCCGGCCCCCGTGGGCCCCGCAGGGTTTCCGCCACCGCCTCGGCCCGGCGGTGGGCCTCCTCCAGGTCCCAGGCGGGGTGGAGGGCCGCGTGGACCATGGTCCAGCCCGGATCCCCCTCGCTGTGGAGCAGGGGCTGCCGGCGCAGCCAGGCCACCAGCTCCGGCCCGTCCTCCGCCTCCAGGAGCTCGCCCACCGTATCCTTGCCGCGCATGTCCGCCAGGCCGTGGGCGAGGGCGATCAGGTGCAGGTCGTGGTTGCCGAGTACGATCCGCACCGCGTCGCCCAGCTGGCGCAGGCGGCGCAGCACGTGCAGGGAGCGCGGGCCGCGGTTGACCAGGTCACCTACCACCCAGAGCCGGTCCCGGCCGGGCTCGAAGCCGATCCGGTCCAGCAGTCCCTCCAGCTCTTCCCCGCAGCCCTGGATGTCTCCCACAGCATAAACGGCCATGACGGTTCCCTTGCCTATTGCGGCGCATTGGAAGGGCCATTCTACCGGTAGCGGCGCGCCTGGCGGTCAATGGTCCCCGGCGGCGGAGGGGAGGTTGGGACGGCGCAGCACCGGGGCGGGCTCCTCCGCGGGCCGGCCCAGGTAATAGCCCTGCCCGTAGTGCACGCCCATGTCGCGGAGCAGGGCCAGGGTCTGGCCGTTCTCCACGAACTCGGCCACCACCTCCTTGCCCAGGGTGTCGGCGATGTCCACCAGGGCCCGGACGATGGCGTGGTCCAGGGTGGATCCGGCCAGCTCGCGGATGAAGCGCCCGTCGATCTTGACCAGATCCACCGGAAGCTCGCGGAGGTAGGCGAAGCTGGCGAAGCCGCTGCCGAAGTCGTCCAGGGAGAAGCGGCAGCCCATCTCCTTGAGCGTCCAGATCATGGTCTTGGCGGCTTCGATGTTGGCGATGGCTTCGGTCTCCGTGATCTCGAATACCACGGAGGCCGGGTCCAGGGCCCAATGGTGGATCTGGGCGCGGATCTCGTCGAACAGCGGCTGGTCGTTGAAGGCGCGGGCCGACAGGTTGACGGAGAAGGTCAGCCCCGGCCGCTGCCGGCGCAGCACCGCCAGCTCCGCCAGGGCATTGCGGACCACCCAGCGGTCGATCTCGCCCATGAGGCTGAAACGCTCGGCGGTGGGTAGGAAGGCGCCCGGCGGCAGAAGATCGTCGCCGTCCTCCATGCGCAGCAGGGCCTCGTGGAAGTCGCCGGTCTCGCCGCCGAGCCCGCGGATGGGCTGGTAGAGCAGGCGGAAGCGGTCCCGGTTCAGGGCGTTGCGGATGCGGTGGAACGTCTCCAGCCGCTCGCTCATGATCTGCTCGGCGGTCTCCCCCGGCGCATAGAGGGTGACCCGGTTCCGTCCCTCCTCCTTGGCCTGGCTGCAGGCGAGGTCGGCGCGGGCCAGGAGGTCGCCGGCGGTGGCGGGGGCGCCCTCCAGCGGCGCGATGCCGATGCTCGCCGACAGGGTGATGTCCCGGTCACCCACGTCGAAGCCGAAGTGGGCGAGCCGCTGGCGGATGGTCTCGCCGAGCGTACGCGCGGCTTCCGGCTCCATCTGGGGCACCGCCAGGACGAATTCGTCGCCGCCCACCCGACCGAGCAGGGAGTCGGCCGGCTGGTGGGCGATCAGCTCCTTGGCCACCTCGGCGAGCAGGTGGTCGCCGGTTTCGTGGCCCAGCGTGTCGTTGATGTAGCGGAACTGGTCCAGGTCGATATAGAGCAGCGCGAGGCACGCTTCGGCCCGCTCCGCCTCCCGGTCCACCTCCTCCTGCAGCCGCCGCTGGAGGTGCTGCCAGTTCATCAGTCCGGTGAGCGGATCCAGGTAGGCCTGGTGGGCGAGATGCTCGGCGCGCTGGCGGTGGTGGCCGGCGGTGCGGGCCAGGGCCACCAGGTCGGCGATGGAGCCGGCGAAGGCGATCTCGGACTCGTTCCAGGTGCGCGGCTCGCCCGTGTGCTCGAAGCAGACCACCCCCGTCATCCGGCCCTCGATGAGGATGGGGGCGTTCAGCAGCGCGGTTATGCCGTGCCGGGCGATGTAGGTGTCCCGGAGCTCGCTGATATGGGGATGGGAGCCCGGATTCTCCACCACGAGCACCCGGCTGGCGCGAAGGGCGTCCAGGTAGAGGGGGGTCTCGGCCACATTCAGCACCTCCCCGGCGGTGTGGCGGCCCTCGGTGCGGTGGAAGTTCTCCGCGCAGCGCAGGAACTGGTGGTCGGGGGAGAACCACCAGATGGTGATCCGCTCCAGGCTCAGCGCGCGGGCGGCGTGCTCGGCGATGTGGACCAGGCCCCAGCCCTCGTTGGCGATGAGCTCCTCGGCCTCCCGGGCGAGGCTGGAGATGGTTTCCTGCAGGTCGCGGGCCTGGACCTCCTGCCGGCGGTCGGCGATAACCAGGCTGTATCCCCGGCAGCCGTGCAGGGGGTTGTCCAGGAAGCGGACGAAGACGTGCACCGGAATGCGCTGGCCGTCGGGCCCCCGGAGAATGGCCTCCCGGCGCAGCCCCTGGTTCAGGGCGGGCGCCTCGTGCCGTGCGGGGAGCGCACGCAGGGGGGACTCGGGAGCCGTCAGGGTCCGGAAGCTCAGGCCCTCTAGATCCTCGGGGCTGTGGCCGAGAAGCTCCCGGATATTGGAGGAAATGCGGCGCAGCGTCTGATGGGGGTCCAGGTGGGCGAAGGCGAAGCCCGCTTCCCGGGAGACATTGTCCCAGAAGGAGAATTGCCGGTTGTCCTCGCGCAGCAGGCGCATGGAGGCCAGGACCACGCCCAGGACCAGGAAGGAGACCAGCAGTCCGGGCACTTCGGTCTCCCAGGGGCCGCCCCGCCAGGGAACGTCGGTGTGCAGGAGGGTGAAGGTCTGCCGCGCGGCCATCAGGGTGGTGAGGCCCGCCAGCAACAGGAACGGTAAACGGCGGTCCCGAAGCAGCAGCCAGAGAGCCAGGGCAACCCCGATCAGGCGTGTGGTGATGGAGAAGAGCAGCAGGGTGCCCATGGCCTGTTAAAGTCCCCTTCTTACCCTGGGAGGTTCCGGGCCTCGCCCTACGGCAGGCTGTTTGCCCGGCGCCGGTCCCGGTGGCCGGCGGTGAAAGTCCGCATGGTGGGCGAGGTTACCGCAAAATGTCCTGTCTTGCAGCGCATGTGCGCGATCAGTGTCCGCCAGCCACGGCCATCCACAGGGCCCAGAGGCCGAAGCCGATCAGCAGGATGCCGGCGGCGCGACGCACCCGGTGGTCGCCGAGCCAGGACCCGAGCACGGCGGCGAACATCCCCATGGCCAGCAGGTTGGGCAGCGTGCCCAGGCCGAAGGCCAGCATGAGGAGGGCGCCGTGTGCCGCGCCGCCGGCGGTGAGCGCCTGGATCAGTACCATGTAGACCATGCCGCAGGGCAGCCAGCCCCACACGGCCCCCAGCCCCAAGGCCGTGCCCACCCCGCGGACGGGGAGCAGGCGCTGGCCGAGGGGCTCCAGGCGCCGCCAGAGCGGCATCCCGATGCGCTCCACGCGACTGAAGGCGGGCCACCAGCCGCCGATATACAGGCCCAGCGCCACCATGAGGAGGCCGGCCAGGCCGCGCAGGATCAGGGGCCCGAGGGCGTGCGGCGCGCCCAGGGCGAGCGCGGTACCGAGCGCCCCGGCGCCGGCGCCGGCGGCGGTATAGCTGGCGATGCGGCCCAGGTTGTAGGCGAGGAGGAAGGGGAGCTGACGCCACAGGGAGGTCCGGATGCGGGCGTCGAGGCCGAAGGTGAGCGTTGCGGTGATGCCGCCGCACATGGCCGCGCAATGAGGCCCCCCGAGCAGTCCCACCACGAACGCGGCGGATAGGGTAAGGGCTTCCATCTCCAAGAGAGGTACTCCGGAATAGGGAGGAGGCGGGGGAAGGGTAAGTCATCCCCGGATTGGAATCCATCACCGGCGGCGCGGTTCGGGGAATTTAGATAAAAAAATGGAGCGGGCCGGGAAAAGGGGGGGGAAACCGGCATCCGCTCCACCGGGCCGCGAACGACCCTAAACCAACCAAATTGTCGATGCCCGGGGGCATCAAGGGAGGGCTACGCCCTCGCTATGGCCTCACCCTCCTGTAAAGCAAGTCCGATGCCAAAACCTAGCGAGGCGGTGCTCCGGGCATCGAGGCCATGTTCTTCCCAACAACCGATGACTGCAGGATACCGCATCTGACCCAAACGGCACAATGGTTGTTCTGTATTGGACGCCTGGGACACATGGGATGGCGAAGTGCTCGACCCTGTGGCCAAGGGGACGGTTTAGGGATACATTGGACACTTACAATGCCCTTTGACGCAGATCAAGGGTCGACTCCGCAAGGGGGAGGTTCCCCATGCGCTATATACTCGCTGTGCTTGTCCCGCCCGCCGCCGTCTGCCGGCTCGGCTGTCATACCGTTCCGCCCATCCTGGTGTTCTGGCTTGCCGCGCTGGCCACCCTCTTCCTGGCCCCTGCGTGGACCCTGGTATGGCTGGGGCTGGCCGCCTTCTTCTGGGTGGCGGCCACCACCTGGGCGGTGCTTACCATGCGGGCGGTGGCAGCGGATTCCCATGAAGCGCCGCACAGCAACCGGCATCGGCACATGGATCCGGAGCGCCACTTCCCGGGCGAGGGGGAGATTCCCTTGGAGGAGTGAGCGCCGATCCGGAGCGGGCCTCCTGACGGACCGGCGCCATTCGGTCCGAAGGGGCGGTGGCGTCCGGCCGAACGGCTCCGTCCTCAGCGCGCCACCGCCTTGGCGGCGGGATGGTGGGACAGCACCTCCGCCAGATAGCGGCCCGTGTGGCTCTGCGCCTCCCGGGCCACATCCTCCGGAGTGCCGGTGGCGATGATCCGGCCGCCGCCCTCGCCGCCTTCCGGCCCCAGGTCGATGATCCAGTCGGCGGTCTTCATCACGTCCAGATTGTGCTCGATGACGATCACGGTGTTGCCGTGGTCGCGCAGCCGGTGGAGCACGGTGAGCAGCTGGCGGATGTCGTGGAAGTGCAGCCCGGTGGTGGGCTCGTCGAGAATGTACAGGGTGCGTCCCGTATCCCGTCGGGAGAGCTCGCGGGCCAGCTTCACCCGCTGGGCCTCGCCGCCGGACAGGGTGGTGGCGCTCTGGCCCAGCTTCACGTAGGAGAGCCCGGCGTCCATGAGGGTCTGGAGCTTGTTGGCCACCGCGGGCACCGGATCGAAGAACTCCCGGCCCTCCTCGATGGTCATCTCCAGCACCTCGTGGATGTTCTTGCCCTTGTAGCGCACCTCCAGGGTCTCCCGGTTGTAGCGCTTGCCCTCGCACTCGTCGCACGGCACGAAGGCGTCGGGCAGGAAGTGCATCTCCACCTTGATGACGCCCTCGCCCTGGCAGGCCTCGCAGCGGCCGCCCTTGACGTTGAAGGAGAAGCGCCCGGGCTTGTAGCCGCGCGTCCGGGCCTCCTGCGTGCCGGCGAACAGCTCGCGGATGGGGGTGAAGACCCCGGTGTAGGTGGCCGGGTTGGAGCGCGGCGTGCGGCCGATGGCCGACTGGTCGATATTGACGATCTTGTCGATACGCTGCATGCCGTGGATGGCGTCGTGCGGCGCGGGCTGGGCCCGGGCGCCGTGCAGCTCGCGCGACACGCCCTTGGCCAGGGTCTCGTTGATGAGCGTGGACTTCCCGGACCCGGAGACGCCCGTGACGCAGGTGAACAGCCCCAGCGGGATGTCCACGTTCACGTCGTTCAGGTTGTTGCCGCGTCCGCCCTCCACGGTGATCGCGTGGTCTTCCGCAGGAAGGTGGCGCTGGTCCGGAACGGCGATCTCCTGGCGGCGCGACAGGTAGGCGCCGGTGAGGCTGTGCTCGTCGCGGGCCACCTCGTCGGGCATGCCGGTGGCCACAACCTCGCCGCCGTGGGTGCCGGCGCCGGGGCCCATGTCCACCACGTGGTCGGCGGCGCGGATGGCCTCCTCGTCGTGCTCCACCACGATCACCGTGTTCCCCAGGTCCCGCAGGTGCTTGAGGGTGCCCAGCAGGCGACCGTTGTCGCGGGGGTGGAGGCCGATACTCGGCTCGTCGAGTACGTACATGACCCCCACGAGCCCGGCACCGATCTGGCTGGCCAGCCGGATGCGCTGGGCCTCGCCGCCCGAGAGGGTGTCGGCGGAACGGTCCAGGGTCAGGTAGTCCAGGCCCACGTCCACAAGGAACGATAGGCGATCGTTGATCTCCTTGAGGATGCGCTCGGCGATCTGCGCCCGGCTGCCGTGCAGGTTCAGGTTCCGGAAGAAGTCCAGGGTGCGGTGCACGGGGTCGGCGGTGACCTCGTGGATGGGCCGTTCGCCCACCAGCACGTTGCGGGCCTCGATGCGCAGGCGCGCTCCGCCGCAGTCCGGGCAGGGCTCCTCGGTGATGTACTTGGCCAGGTCCTCGCGCACCGCGGCGGATTCGGTCTCCCGGTAGCGGCGCTCCAGGTTGGGGATCACGCCCTCGAAGGGCATGTCCCGGTAGTGGGCGCTTCCCGACTCCGACTCGAAGCTGAAGCGGATCTTCTCGCCGCCCGAGCCGTAGAGGATGACCCGCTGCACCTCGTCGGTGAGGTCCTCGAAGGGGGTTTCGGTGTCGAAGCCGTAGTGGTCGCCCAGGGCCTCCAGCATCTGGAAGTAGAAATGGCTGTGGCGCTTGTCCCAGGGCCGGATGGCGCCCTCGCGCAGGGTCCAGTCCCGATGGGGGATGACCCGCTGCGGGTCGAAGGAGCTGATGGCGCCCAGGCCATCGCAGGTGGGGCAGGCGCCGTGCGGATTGTTGAAGGAGAACATCCGCGGCTCGAGGTCCGGATAGGAAACGTTGCAGTCGGGGCAGGCGAAGCGCTCCGAGAACAGCAGCTCCGGGCCGTCCATCACCTGCACCTGGGAAAGCCCCTCGCCGTAGCGCAGGGCCGTCTCCAGCGACTCGGCCAGTCGGTTGCGGGCGTCCTCGCGCACCTTCAGCCGATCCACCACCAGCTCCACCTGGTGGGCGCGCTTGCCGTCGAGGTCCGGCACGCCGCCGTCGAGCTCGGTCATCTCGCCGTCGATGCGGGCGCGGATGAAGCCCTGGGCGCGCACCTTCTCCAGCAGCTCGCGGTGCTCGCCCTTGCGGCCGCGCACGATGGGGGCGAGTACGTAGATGCGGGTGCCCTCCTCCATGCCCAGCACCTGGTCCACCATCTGGGTGACGGTCTGCGCCCGGATGGGCTTGCCGCAGGAGTAGCACACCGGCTGGCCCACCCGCGCGTAGAGCAGGCGCAGGTAGTCGTAGATCTCGGTGACCGTGCCCACGGTGGAGCGGGGGTTGTGGGAGGCGGTCTTCTGCTCGATGGAAATGGCCGGGGAGAGGCCCTCGATGGACTCCACCTCCGGCTTGTTCATCATGTTGAGGAACTGCCGGGCGTACGCGGAAAGGCTCTCCACGTAGCGCCGCTGGCCGTCGGCATAGAGGGTGTCGAAGGCGAGCGAGGACTTCCCGGAGCCGGAGACGCCGGTGATGACCACCAGCCGGTCCCTGGGGATGTCCACATTGACGTTCTTCAGGTTGTGGGTGCGCGCGCCGCGGACCTGGATCCAGTCCATGCTTATCCGTTGTTCGGGCTTGGGCCCGGAAGACTCCCGGGCTGTCGGAAAACGAAATCGCGCCCCGGGGCTCCCGGACCGCCATCCGCCCCCGGTTATGCCGGGGGCCGGGAAACGATGTATCATAGCCCCTTTCGCGCGGGATGAGCAAAGCCAGCCCCGGAGGGGGCCGCAGGAGAACCGTTTTTGAGCGAGGAAAAGATCGCCATGTCCTCCGCCGAGCGCCGGGCCTCCCTGTCGCTGGCAGGGATATTCGGCCTCCGCATGCTCGGATTGTTCCTCATACTCCCCGTCCTCAGCCTCTACGCCCACGACCTGGCCGGCTCCACGCCCTTGCTGGTGGGCATGGCCATCGGCGCCTACGGGCTGACCCAGGCCCTGCTGCAGATCCCCTTCGGCGCCGCCTCGGACCGCCTGGGCCGCAAGCCGGTGATCGCCTTCGGCCTGGTGCTGTTCGCCGTGGGCTCGGCGGTGGCCGCGGCGGCGGATTCCATATACCTGCTCCTGCTGGGGCGGATCCTCCAGGGCGCCGGGGCCATCGGCGCGGCGGTGATCGCCCTGGTGGCCGATCTGACCCGGGAGGAGACCCGTACCCGGGCCATGGCCCTCATCGGCATGACCATCGGCGTTTCCTTCGCCGTCTCCCTGGTGCTGGGCCCCACCCTGGCGCACTGGATCGGCGTGCCGGGCATCTTCTGGCTCACCGCCGTGCTCTCCGTGGGCGCCATCGGCGTGGTGTTCCTGGTGGTGCCCGAGCCGGAGCATTCCGGCCGCCATCGCGATGCCGAGCTGAGCCGCGAGATGCTGGGGGGCATCCTGCGCGATCCCACGCTGCTGCGCCTGGATTTCGGCATCTTCGCCCTGCACCTGGTGCTCACCGCCCTGTTCGTGGTGGTTCCGCCGCTGTTGGTGGAGGAGCTGGGCCTGACTACGTCGCGCCAGTGGCTCCTGTACCTGCCGGTGGTACTCGTCTCCTTCGTGCTCATGTTCCCCCTGGTCTTCCTGGCGGAGGCCCGGCGCTTCATGCAGCCCGTGTTCGTGGGGGCCATCGTTACCCTCGCGGCGGCGCTGCTGCTGCTCGTCTGGCTCCCGGTCGGAATCTGGACCGTGGGGCTGGCCCTGGTGGCCTTCTTCACCGGATTCAACGTGCTGGAGGCGAGCCTGCCGTCGCTGATCTCCAAGGCGGCTCCGGCCGCGGCCAAGGGGACCGCCGTGGGCGTCTACAACGTGGCGGAGTTCTTCGGCGCCTTCCTGGGCGGTACCCTGGGTGGCTGGGCTTCCGGCGTGTACGGACCGGAGGGCGTTTTCCTGATCGGCGCCGTCATGGCCCTGGTGTGGCTGGGGGTGGCCCTCTCCGGCCCGGTCCCCCATCATGTTTCCACCCGCATGATGGCCGTGGGCGCCCTCGACCAGGGCGAGGCGCAGGCCCTGGAGCGCGCCCTGCGGAAGGTGGAGGGCGTGGTGGAGGCCCGGGTGTTCGCCGACGAGGGGACCGCCTACTGCAAGGTGGACCGGCAGCGACTCGACGAGGCCTCCCTGAGCGAGGCCATGGACTGGGCCCGCGCGGAAGCGGAGGCGGCCGGCTGACGGCCCGCAGGAACGAAAAGCACACAAAAGAAGGGAAACATCATGGCCAGCGGCGGCGTGAACAAGGTCATCCTGGTGGGCAATCTGGGCCGGGACCCCGAGATCCGCTACACCACCAACGGAAATGCGGTGGCCAATGTCAATCTGGCCACCACCCGGCGCTATCGGGGCCGGGAGGGGCAGCAGCAGGAAGAGACCGAATGGCACCGGGTGGTGATGTTCTCCCGCCTGGCCGAGATCGCCGGGGAGTACCTGCGCAAGGGCTCGCAGGTCTATATCGAGGGTCGCCTGCAGACCCGCAAGTGGCAGGACAATAACGGCAATGACCGCTACACCACCGAGGTGGTGGCCAACGAGATGCAGATGCTCGGCGGGGGCGGCTCCGGAGGCGGGCGAGGCGGCGGAGGCGGATGGGACCAGTCCGCGCCCTCCGATTTCGACCAGACTCCGCCCCAGGGCGGAGGCGGCAGCCCTGGCGGCGGAGGCGGCGGCCAGCCCGACTTCGACCAGGACTTCGAGGACGATATTCCGTTCTAGAAAACACCCCTGCTTTAAATGGAAACTATCTCTCCGAGGCCCGCTATGAGCGGGCCTTTTTTTTCCGCGCAGGTAGCACGGATCGAAATCGCCGAGAAGCCTGAACGAGCCCCTCCGCCACAAAGGAGGGGCTCGTGGGGTCCAGGGCGATTCCCCTATTGCAGCTGGGTCACGCGCAGATAGGGCCGGAGCTCATCCCATCCCTGCGGGAACATCTTTTCCGCTTCTTCATCGCTGATGCTCGGCGGGATGATGACCTTCCCGCCCTTCTGCCAGTCCGCCGGGGTGGCGATCTTGTTGGCGTCGCCGATCTGCAGGGCGTCGATGGCGCGCAGGATCTCGTCGAAGTTGCGGCCCACCGCCATGGGGTAGGTCATCATCAGGCGGATCTTCTTGTTGGGGTCGATGATGAACACCGAGCGCACGGCGGCGGTGCTGCTTTCCTCCGGATGGATCATCTCGTACATCTTGGCGATCCGGAGGTCCGCGTCGGCCACGATGGGGAAATCGACGCTGGTGCTCTGGGTGTCATTGACGTCCTCGATCCACTTGACGTGCTCCTCCGCGGTATCCGTGGACAGGCCCAGCGGCTTGACATTCCGGGCCTCGAACTCCTTGGCCAGCTGGGAGGTGCGGCCTATTTCGGTAGTGCAGACCGGGGTGAAGTCCGCCGGGTGGCTGAAGAAGAAGCACCAGGAATCGCCGATCCAATCGTGAAAGCGGATCTTGCCCTTGGTGGTGTCGATCTCGAAGTCGGGGGCGGTATCGCCGATGTGCAGTGCCATGGGTGCCTCCTTGGAACCGAATGGGTGGTCTGACGGCGCTTTTCGGGCCGGTATCCCCCGGTTTCCCGCCTCGGAGGCTAGTCGGGGACTAACTTCGGGGCAGGTGCCCGGGGCACCGGAAAGGGCCAATACTCTTATTCCCATAACATGCATCTTGCGCCGGGGTAACTGCGTGAAACAGGAAAGTGCCCTTACGGGCTTCCGCCCCCCGCCGGCCCCGGAGAGTGGCCGATTCCGGCGAGGTACGGCCTTTCGTCAATATCCGCGAGGCGGAGGCGCGCCACATCGAGGCGGTTCGCACCCTGTTTCGCCGCTACGGGTACCCCTCCCGGAAGATCCCTGGCCGGGCAGGGGGTGCCCCGGTACGCCAGCCTAAAGGAAGCCTGCGCCGGAAGGTCCTCGGCTAAGCGGCGGGCCTCAAGCGGCTTCTTCCACCGCGGCTGCTCAGGCGGGGACGGCGGTGATCAGCACACCACAGGCCGGGGTGCTTCCCCCGGAACCGGTTATGAACAGGCGGGTTGTGGGCATCAGACCGCGTATGGAGACGAACGCCGTGGCCCCGCGTTGAAGCCGGGGTTGAATAAGTTGAAATTCTTGTTTCTGATCGCCTGAGGGGGGTAATGATGCAAGTGACTATTGCGGTGGGGCACTTTCGGTCTGCTGGATTTCTTGGGGGTCTGTCAGATGGGGAGCTTGGCGTTATGCAATAAAGCTCCAAGTCATCCATCCCGTCGCGCGTATTACCGAAAGGGCATGGAGGAGGCATTTTACTTCCCGAAGCTGCGCCTTAAGGCAAAAGGAATAGGGAACGCCCCATTTCGGGCATGGACTAAGAAAGCATGTAAACAGACAATGGTCCCTATTCCCGAGGCCCATATGCCCAATAGCTGCAGGTGCTGACATGACCCAGTCGTCGTCCGAAACGACGGATGATTCTCCCGCCGGCTCTTTCCCCGTCGTAGGCATTGGCGGCTCGGCAGGCTCCCTGAGGCCCTTGCAGGAGCTGCTCGGCACCCTGCCCGAGGAGACCGGCGCGGCCTTCGTGGTTGTTACCCACCATCCCGCGGGTCACCGGAGCATGCTTCCCCAGCTCCTTGAGCAGAACTGCGCTCTACCGGTGATCGAGGCCGAGGATGCGGCCCCTCTGGAGCCCGATCACGTTTATGTGGCCCTGCCCGATGCGGGCACATGGAAGCTGAAAGGCGACCGGCTGGTTCGCGGGGAGCGGAATGGTCAGGAATCGACCGCCTTGGAAGTGGCCGACCACCGGAAGAGCTTGCCGCATTCGGTGGACACGTTCTTTCGGTCCCTGGCCGCGGAGCGTGAGCATCTGGCCGCCGCCATCGTGCTCTCCGGAACCGGCTCGGATGGCACGCTGGGGGTGAAGGCCGTAAAGGCCGAGGGCGGGATGGTGATGGTCCAGGATCCCGAATCCGCGGAATTCAGCGGCATGCCGAGCAGCGCCATCGCAACCAACTTGGTGGATTATGTACTGCACCCGGAGGGGATGGTGGCCACGCTCCTCCCTTACATGCAGGCGCTGGAATGGCACCGTGCTCCTTCCGCCAGCGAGCCTCCCGAAATTCCCGAGAGCACGCTGGACAAGATCCTGGGTCTGGTGCGCCAGCGTACCGGGAATGATTTTTCCGGTTATAAGCGCAGCACCCTCCTCCGGCGCCTTGAACGGCGCATGCACGTGCAGCGGATCAAAGACCCGGGGGAATACGCGGACTTCCTTCGCCGGAACCCCGCCGAAACGGACCTCCTGTTCCGGGAGGTCATTATCAGCGTGACCAATTTCTTTCGGGATCCCGAAGCCTGGCAAATCCTTTCCGAGGAGCCTCTCCTGGAGCAGCTCCGCACGGCGGCCTCCGAGGAGCGCGAGTTCCGGGCCTGGGTGATCGGATGCGCCACCGGGGAGGAGGCCTATACCCTCTCCATGCTCATCGTGGAATGCCTGGAGCGGCTGGAAAAAGCGCCGCCCGTGCAGGTCTTCGCTACCGACGTGGACTCCAGGGCCATCGAAACCGCGCGCGCGGGGCGCTATGCGGCCGGCATCGCCGAGGATATCTCGGAGGAGCGCCTGGCCCGCTATTTCGTCGCCGAGCAGGAGGCCTACCGGGTCAATAAGGACCTTCGCGACATGGTGGTGTTCGCCGAGCACAACGCCTTGCGCGACCCGCCGTTCACGCGTCTGGACCTGATCACCTGCCGCAACCTGCTGATCTACCTGGAGCGGGATCTGCAAAAACAGCTCCTGCCCCTGTTCCGTTACGCCATGCGCCCCGGGGGGCTGCTGTTTCTGGGGCCCTCGGAGTCGGTGGATGATTTGAGCGAAGCCTTCTCCGTGTATCACAAGCGCTGGCGGATCTATCGAGCTGAGCAGGACGGGTCGCGCAATCAGCTTCCGGAGCTGCCCGGCAAGCGGATGGAGCACCCCGGAATCCGCCACCGCGAGCCGGCGGAAGCGCGGAGTGGAGAGGAGCGGGCCGGTGATTTGACGCGAGGCATGGAACAGCTCCTGGCGAGCCAGTTCGGTCCCCCGAGCGTGCTGGTGAACGACAAGGGCGAGGCGCTGTTCTTCCATGGCCGCACGGGCCAGTTCCTGGAGCCGGCCCAGGGGCCGGCGCGGAACCAGATCCTGGAAATGGCCCGCCCCGGGCTGCGGGCCGCCTTGAGCAAGGCGCTCCGTGAGGTCGGCGGCGCCGGCCAGGAAGAGCTGCAGCAAGCCGTCCACCTCCAGGCCGACGAAGGTTCCGAGGAAGTCGTGCTGGAGGTTCGGGTCATCCGTGCGCCCCGCGCCCTGCGGGGGCTTCGCCTGGTGACCTTTCGCAGCCGGGAAATGGCCGACACCGGAGAATCGGAGGGAACCTCCGAGGAGCTGGCGAAGCGCGAGCCCAAGGACCAGATCACCCAGCTGAAACGGGATCTGGAGGCCGTCAGGCAGGACCGGCAGATTACGGTTGAAGAGCTGCAGGCCTCCAACGAAGAGCTGCAATCCCTGAACGAAGAGCTCCAATCCATGAACGAGGAGCTGCAGAGCAGCAACGAGGAGCTGGAGGTATCCAAGGAGGAGGTGGAATCGCTCAACGAGGAGCTGCGCAGCGTCAACGCCGAGCTCGAGGCCCGCGTCCGGGATCTGTCCGAGGCCAACGACGACCTGAAGAACCTGCTGGATAGCACCGAGCTGGCCACCGTGTTCCTGGACGAGGAACTGCGCGTCAAGCGGTTCACGGAGGCGGCCCGGCAACTGATCCCGCTGCGCCCCTCCGACGCGGGGCGACCCATCCACGAGCTGACCACCGAGCTCCAGTACGACGGCTTGAGCAGGGACGCGGAAGAGGTCCTGGATACCCTGACGCCCCGGGAAATCGAGGTGCAGAGCACGCGCGGCCACTGGTTCCTGCTGAGTATCCGGCCCTACCGCACCACCCAGAACCAGATCAAAGGGCTGGTGTGCACCTTCCAGGACATCCAGTCCGTCAAGCGCGTGGAGGCGGAGGAGGCCTATTTCCGGGCCATCGTGCAGACCGTTCAGGAGCCCCTCCTGGTGCTGGATCCGGAATTGCGGGTGGTGTCCGCCAATGACGGCTTCTATCGGGTGTTCCAGCTCAAGCCCCAGCAGGTGGAAGGCCGGCAATTGTTCGAGATGGGATCGGGACAATGGGACCATCCGGAGCTGCGGGCCCTCCTGGAGGAGGTGCTGCCCGAGGCCGAGACTTTTCGGGGTTTCGAGCTGGAGGCCGACTTCGGAGAAGCGGGCCCGGAACGGGTTTGGCTTAATGGCAGGCAGCTTCAGCGGGAAACCGGAGAGCCGGAGCTGATCCTGCTCTCCATGGCGACGGAATAAGAACCGCCCTCCTAGGGCGGTAGGAGGCCGTAATGGCCGAAGAGGGATCTGCCCCGGACGCCGGCGGCAATAGCCTGCGGAACCGGGCGCGGCAGCGTTTGGGTGCCCAGGGAGTAGACGTATCCGAGCTGTCCTCGGAGGATATCCAGGCCGTGGTGGAGGAGCTCCATATCCACCAGGAGGAGCTGGCCATCCAGAATGAGGAGCTCCAGGAGGTGCAGGTCGAGCTGAGCGAGGCGCGCGATCGCTATTGGGACCTGTTCCAGCATGCGCCCGTCGGCTACCTGATCCTGGATGGCCAGGGGTGCATCCGGGAAGCCAATTTTCGGGCCACGGAGCTGCTGTCCATTACCCGGAGCTACGCGGAAGGACATCCCTTCTCGGAATTCCTCGCCGCCGGGGCACAGGATGCCTGGTACCTGCACCGACGCGCCCTTTCCCGGTATTCAAAAAGGCAGGTCGCGGAGCTGACCTTGGCTCCCGCCGATGGCCATTCCCGGGAGGTGCTGGTGGAAACGGTCCCGGAAGCGAATCTCGAGGGCGCCGAGCCCTGCTACCGCAGCGTGCTCATAGACATCACCAAGAGCAAGCAGGACGAGCGGGACCGTATCGAGGGAGAACGGCGCAAGGATGCGTTCCTGACCCTGCTCGGCCATGAGCTGCGCAACCCTCTCACACCGATCATCTCCACCAGCGGACACCTCCTGGAGCATTGGGACCAGCTCGATATGGGCTCCGAGCGCATGAAGGAGGCCGTGCAGATCATTCACCAGCAAGGCAGCCATCTAGCGCGGCTGGTGGAAGAGCTCATGGATCTCAGCCGCATCAAGCAGGGGCGCCTCACCCTGCGGGAGACGGAGGTGGATGCCCGGGAAATCGCCCGGCAGGCCGTCGATTCCATTCATCCCAGAACCGAGGAGGACCGGCAGGTCCTCTCCGTGGATCTGCCCGAGTCCCCCTTGCCCGTCTTCGCCGATCCCACCCGCCTGGAGCAGATCCTCAACAACCTCCTCGCCAACGCCAATAAATTCACCCCGACCGGGGGCACCATCTATCTGACCGGTTTCCGGGAAGGGGATCAGGTTGTCCTCGCTGTAAGTGATACGGGCAGGGGGCTTACGTCCCAGCAGCTCTCGGATATCTTTCAGGACGTCGGTCAGAAGCCCGTCCCGGATGCCGATTCGGGCGGCCTGGGGCTCGGCCTGCCCCTGGTCCGTCGCCTGGTGGAGCTGCATGGCGGCAAGGTCGGGGCCGAGAGCCCCGGCCAAGGGCAGGGGGCCAAGTTCATCGTTCGGCTGCCCGCTCATTGTCCCTAGCGATAGGACGACCTCGTAATCGTGCGGCCAAGCGGGCGGGGAAGGGCTAGTCCTGCTTCATTGCCTGGCTCCTCTGCTCGGCCACGGCCTCCCGGGCCTTCCGGGGCGCGGGGTGCCGCCAGGCGACCCGCTCCGCCCCGGCGGACTTGGACCCTTTCAGTAGCGTGTGCTCCTCCCAGTCCCGCACCGTGATTTTGTAGGCGAAGGTCTTTTCCCGCATCTTCGGCGA
The DNA here is from genome assembly GCF_041821045.1 of Thiohalorhabdus sp. Cl-TMA. Classification (NCBI taxonomy): domain Bacteria; kingdom Pseudomonadati; phylum Pseudomonadota; class Gammaproteobacteria; order Thiohalorhabdales; family Thiohalorhabdaceae; genus Thiohalorhabdus; species Thiohalorhabdus methylotrophus. The sequence continues at coordinate 183,799 of NZ_JBGUAW010000002.1, forward strand.
GCGCTCCGCGGCCTCGGTGAGGGCGTCCCGGAGCTGGCGCACGAACTGCGCACCGGCATAGCGGGCCTGCTTGTCCTTGGCGAACTTGGAAAGGCGCAGGGAAAGGACGAACGTGTCGTCCTTCCGCGTCATGTGGGCCTCTTCCACCCAGACGCTGGCCCGGGTGGTGGAAACCGCCTGCTTCTTCACCGCTTGGGAAAAGCCGGGGCCTTCGCCAGAGCCGCCGCATCCCGCCGCGAGCAGGGTGAGGATACTAAGGGGCAGCCAGCTGCGGCGCATAAGGTGTCTCCCTTCTGAATTCGTCCCCCGATTCCGAATGTAGGTCTTCACGGACGCCCAGGTAAACCCGGATCCGGCCCCCGAACCGGCGCGCCTTCGCTGTCCAGTGGGGCGGGTATGGGGCGAGACCCCGGTTTCGCGGGAGCGCTGCGGGGTTTCCTTAAGTGGCCGGACCACGGGATGCCGGGAGGGGTTTCAGGGGAACCGGGAATCTGCCTATGCTGGGCATGTCCGGTGTCGCTCCGACCGTCCCCGGCGCCGTCCGTGCGGGCCCGCGAAGGGAAATGCAAGATTCTCCGGAAAAGGCCGACATGGAAAAGAAGTCCGGCGTGATTGGCGTACGGATGCGCCGCATCATGCGCTGGGGCCTGGGTGGAGGCGCCGGGCTCCTGGTGCTGCTGGCCGGCTGGCTGTATGTCACGGTTCCCTCCATCGACCGGATCGTCTCCTACGACCCCAAGGTCCCCATGCGGATCTATACCGCCGATGGCCGCCTGATCGGCCAGTACGGGGAGCAGTATCGGCTCCCTCTCCCACTGAAGGACATTCCCAAGGGCATGCGGCGTGCTTTCCTCGCCGCCGAGGACGCGGACTTCTACAGCCACCCGGGCATCGACCTGGCGGGGATAACCCGTGCCCTGATCGCGGACATCCGCGCCGGGGCCTTCGTCCAGGGCGGCAGCACCATCACCCAGCAGGTGGCCCGCACCTTCCTGCTGAGCCGGGAGCGGACCATATCCCGCAAGCTGCGGGAGACCTTCCTCGCCTTCGAGATCGAGGTAGCCCTGACCAAGCGGGAGGTGCTTCACCGCTACCTGAATCAGGTCTACCTGGGCAGCGGGGCCTACGGGGTGCAGGCCGCGGCGCGGACGTTCTACGGCCGGCCCGTGACGGAGCTGACCCTCGCGGAGCGGGCCCTGCTGGCCGGCCTGCCCAAGGGGCCCGCGTACTACAATCCCATTCGCCATCCGGAGCGGGCCCGCGCCCGCCGGGACTACGTACTCCATCAGATGCTGGATGCCGGCTGGGTGGGCCCCGATGCGGTGCTGCGGGCGCTGGAGACCCCCGTCCACGCGGCTTATCATCCGCCGGTTGCCGAGCCCCGGCCTATGCTGGCCGCGGCGGTGCGCAAGCGGGTGATCGCCCGCTACGGCGAGGAGACCGCCGCCACCGGCGGACTCCAGGTGGTCACCACCATCGACGGGCGCCTGCAGCGGCTCGCGCAGGAGGCGGTCCAGGAGGGACTGCTCGCCTATACCAGGCGGCACGGCTTCCGGGGCCCGGTGGCCCACCTGGGACCGCCCGGTCCGGACGGCCTGAAGGAAGCGCGGAACCGGCTCCGGGCGCTGGAGGCACCGGGCCCGCTGCGTCCCGCCCTGGTGCTCGGCTTCGGGCAAGGGGGGCGCGAGGGGGTGCGGGCGCTGTTGGCCGACGGGCGGCGGGTGCTCGTGCCCTGGTCCACCATGGAGTGGGCCCGGCCTTTCCGCACCACCCGGAGTCGCGGGCCGGCACCCGCCGGTCCGCGCCAGGTGGTTCGTGCCGGGGACGTGGTACACCTCCGTCCAGCCGCTTCGGGGTGGGCGTTCAGCCAGGTGCCCGTGGTGGAGGGCGCCCTGGTGGCGGTGGATCCCGATTCCGGCGCCGCCCGGGCGGTGGTGGGCGGCTTCGAGCCGGGCGCCGGCTCCTTCAATCGTGCCCTTCAGGCCCGCCGCCAGCCCGGATCCGCCTTCAAGCCCCTGGTCTACGCGGCGGCCCTGGCCCGCGGCATGACCCCGGCCACGCTCATCAACGACGCGCCCCTGGTGTTCCGGGGGTCCGGAGAGGCCTCCTCCTGGCGGCCGGAGAACTATTCCCGGACCTTCCACGGCCCCACCCGGTTGCGGGAGGGGCTGGTACATTCCCGCAACCTGATGGCCCTGCGCGTCCTGCGGCGCACGGGCCTGGATTACGGGCGCCGCTTCACCGCCCGCTTCGGCCTGGAACGGGAGCGCCTGCCCGACGACCTGACCCTGGCCCTGGGAACCGCCGGCGTCACCCCCTGGGCCATGACCGGGGCATATACCGCCTTCGCCAACCAGGGCGTGCGGACCGAGCCCTACCTGATCGAGCGCATCCTTACCTGCGGGGGGCGGGTCCTACTCGACCGGCATCCGGAGCGCGTCGACACCGGCACCGTGCCGGGGAAGCACGCCCGGCGGGTGATGAGCCCCCAGGTGAGCTATCAGATGACGGCCATGCTGCAGGAGGTGGTGGAAAACGGCACCGGCTGGCGCGTGGACCGCGGCATGGACCGGCCGGTGGGTGGCAAGACCGGCACCACCAACCGGCAGGAGGACGCCTGGTTCATGGGCTACACGCCCCGCCTGGTAACCGGCGTCTGGGTGGGCTTCGACCGGCCGCGCTCCCTGGGCCGGAAGGAGACCGGATCGCGGGCCGCCAGCCCCGTCTGGACGCGATTCATGGCCCGGACCCTGCGGGGCCGGGCGTACACGCCCTTCGAGCGTCCCGATGGTCTCATCCGGGTCCAGATCGACAAGGAGACCGGCCTGTTGGCGGAATCCCCCGGACCGGGGACCCGTTTCGAATGGTTCCGTGCCGGCATGGCGCCGGCGCGGACCGCCACCACCCCCACGCTCGCGCAGGGCGAGGAACCGGAAGGCGGGCTCTCGACACCACCTTCCGCGAACGGGAGCGAGGGGTCCGGGGAGGCGCGCTCCCTGCTGAACGACCTGTTCTAGCCCGGGGGGCCGTTGCCGGTGCTTTCCTCGTCGTGGGCGAGGAGCTTGCGCCGCTGGCGCTTCCAGAACCGCTTCCACTCCAGCCGCACCGTATCCACCACGTGCCGCATCCAGCCGCCCCAGGCGACGCCGTGCTGCGCCACCAGGGGTCGGCGGGCCAGGGCATGGCCGTTCAGGTCCACATGCAGCCGGCCCAGGCGCTCCCCGTCCCGGATCGGCGCGCTCAGGGGGCGCTCGATCTCGGGCCGGAATCGGAGCGCGTCCCTCCGGTTCCGGGGGATGGTCAGAAACAGGTCGCGGCTGACGCCGGCGGCCACCTGGTCCGACTCGCCCTTCCAGACCCGCACCTCGCGGATCCGCTCGCCGGCCCCGTAGGGATGGATGGTTTCGTAGAAGCGGAAGCCGTAGTCGAGCGCCGCCATGGCGTCCTGGAACCGGGCCTCGCTGCTTCCCGCGCCCAGAAGCACGCTCAGAAAGCGCGTCCGGTCCCGCCGGGCGGAGGTGATCAGGTGGTAGCCGGCTTTCCGGCCGTATCCGGTCATCAGCCCGTCCGCGCCCTCGAAGAACGCCAGGAGCCGGTTGCGGTTGCGCTGGGTGATGCCGTTGTGCGTGATTTCCTGTTGGCGGAAGCGGCGGTAGTGGCTCGGGAATCGGCGGATAAGGGCGCGCGCCAGGGTGGCCATGTCCCGGGCGGTGGTGTACTGGTCGGCGTGGCGGATGCCGCTCGGATTGGCGAAGCGGGTGTGCTCCATGCCCAGGGCGTCGGCCTGGCGGTTCATCATGCGCACGAACCCGGAAACGCTCCCGGCCACATGCCGGGCAAGGGCCTGGGCGGCGTCGTTGCCGCCCGCCACGAGCAGCCCCTGGAGCAGCTTGTCCACGGAGACCGTCTCGCCGACGCCCAGGAACATCTGGGCGCCCGACATCCGCCATGTGTCCTCGCGGATCCGTACCTGGTCCGTTACCGCGATCCCGCCGCCGTCCAGGGCCCGGAAGGAGAGATAGGCGGTCATGAGCTTGGCCAGGCTCGCGGGGGCGTACCGCTTGTCGGGGTGCTCACTGGCCAGGACGCGGCCGGACCGGGTCGCCATCAGCAGCGAGGCATCGGCGTTCAGGTCGGGTGGCGCGGGGGTCGCCGAGGCGGTGGCCGCGAATGCGAGCAGCGCCGGGGCGAGCATCCAGGGGAAGCATCTTGCCGGGCAGCGCCTCCGTAGGGGCATCGTCCGTCCTCGCGGTCGGGTCAGCGGGTAATGGTTCGGACGCCACGATTGTAGGAGCCAGGCGGCTTCGGCGATACCGCCCGAGCGGCCGCCTCGATGTTCTTGCCCTCCGCCGGCTGGAGGCGAATACGGTCCACAGGGGACGGGTTGGTGTCCGTCAGCACGGGTTCGGGTGGGGCGGACTCCTCGCCGGGCTGAAGGTGCGTCTGGGTGCCGAGCGCTCTCACCACGAGCAACAGGACCGCATTGGCCATACACGCGGCGACACGGCCTTTCTCCTTTCCTCATTCGATTCCCGGCCTACAGAACGGATGGCCGCGTGCCGGGCCGGCGGGTTGGGTCTTCAGGGGAAACGGGTATACTTCGGGAACGGTCGGCGGGCCGCCTTCCCGGCGCGGCGGAGAAACGGCGGCAGTGAACCGGGGCCGTTCGGGCGGAAAGGGTTTGACGAGGGGCCCGCCTTCTGAGAAATTAATGGGAATGATTTTCATTTAATTTATGGCCCATGGCCGGCCCGGACCCTTCGGGCCTCGGCCGGGGCCGAGCTCGCCGCCTGAGGACCATGCGCGGAATTCTCATCGGTCTCGGATTCGTGGCCGGCCTGCTGGTGGCCGCCGCCGGGCAATACCTCCCGCCCGGCGGGAAGGCGGCCGGTGGTCCCGTCCCCGAAGGGCTGCGGGCCCGCTACGAGGGGCCCCAATCCCGGTGGCCCGCCCCGCGCGTCGATGGGGAGGCCCGGCTCCTGGCGGCCCTCCCCGAGCCGGAATACCCGGCATCCAATCCGTATAGCGCCCGCAAGGAGCGCCTCGGCAAGCAGCTGTTCTTCGATCCCCGCCTGTCCGCCTCCGGTCAGATCGCCTGCGCCTCCTGCCATGACCCCGAGCTCGGCTGGGCGGACGGGCGCCGCTATTCCTACGGCCACGACCGTCAGCGCGGCGAGGTGAGCGCCCCCAGCATCCTCAACGCGGGCTATCCGGAGCGCCTGTTCTGGGACGGGCGCGCCGCCTCCCTGGAGGAGCAGGCGGTGGCCAGCCTCACCAATCCGGTGGAGATGGCGGCGGACCCGGATAAGGTGGTGGCCCGCCTGTCCGGTATCGAGGGGTACCGGGCGCAGTTCCGCGCCGTCTTCGGTTCGGGACCCATCGGGATCGGCAAGACGGCCCGGGCCATCGCCACCTTCGTGCGCTCCCGGACCATGCGGCACACGCCCTTCGACCGCTTCATGCGCGGCGACCGGAAGGCCCTGGACGACCGCGAGCTATGGGGCCTGCACCTGTTCCGGACCAAGGCGCGGTGCATGAACTGCCACCACGGCGCCAATCTCACCGACGGCCGCTTCCATCACCTGGGGACCTCCTTCTACGGCGTGGGCAATTACCAGGGCCGGTACGCGGTGACCGGCCGGGAGTCCGACTACGGCGCCTTCCGGACGGCCCCCCTGCGCGGGGTGGCCCATACCGCGCCGTATATGCACAACGGACTGGTGCCGGAATTGCGGTCGGTGCTGAAGCTCTACAACGCGGGCTGGTGGCAGAACGCCCCGCCGGATCAGGCGGGCGAGCGGGCGCCTACGGCCCGGCTCTCGCCCCGGATCGAGCCGCTTGGCCTGACCGGGGCGGAGCTCGATGCCCTGGAGCGCTTCCTGCGGGCCCTCTCCGGCGGTCCACAGCGCATGGCGCCGCCGGAGCTGCCGGACTGAATGCCGAAGCGGGCGTACCGCTCAGGAAGCTTCCAGGGGGTGACCGGCGAGGCTCCAGGGCTTGCCCGTGAGGAGACGGACCAGCTCCGTCTGGCGGGAGGTCCCGGTCTTGCCCAGGATGCGCTTGAGGTGGGTGCGCAGGGTCTCGCGGGAGATATTCCATCCCTCGCTCAGGCTGTTCAGGTCGTGGCCTCGCGACAGGGCGCCCGCCAGGCGGGCTTCGGTGGGTGTCAGGCCGTAGAGGCCGATGAGGATCTCGTGGTTGAGGAGGCCGGCGTCGGCGAGGTTGCTGACGAAGATCGCCGCGTTGGCCGTGGGCCACGGGCCCCGGAAATACGGCAGGGTGGGCGGAATGGGGCAGGCCACCAGCAGGAGCTGCGGTTCCCCGGGGCCCGGAGTGAGCAGCAGGGTTTCCGGTATGGGGGCATCCCCGGACGCCGCCCGGCTGCGGACCAGGCCGAGCAGGCCCCGCAGCCGCTCCGCATCCGCCCCGCTGGTGGCCATCAGGCGGCCCTGCATATCGGCGAGGCCGCAGCGGTTGCGGAGCAGGGCGTCGGCTTTGCTGTTGGTGTGGAAGATCTGCTCCTGCTCGTCGAGCAGGATGACCCCCACCGCCAGCGATTCCAGGCCCTGCTCCGCGGCCGCGGTCTGCTGCCGGGCCAGATCCAGCAGGTGGCCCAGCCGGGCGGCGCGCTGGATGTGGGGCACGAAGCGGCGGATGAAATCGGCGTCACCCCGGGAGAAGGGGCCGGTGCGCCGATCCCGCTGGAGGCCGAACTTGATGGTGAATTCCTCGTTGCGCATGGCCAGGCCGCCGCAGACGTGGTAGCTGTCCTGCGGCTGCATGTAGTCGGCGAAGAACTCGGTCCGCTGCAGCTGCTTCAGGCTGAGGTATTGCTCGCCCGGGGCGATGAAGCCGGCGGGCTGGCCGCGCAGGGCCTCTATGAAGATGTCCCGGTTCACGTAGTACTGGCGGTGGGCCTCCTGGAGCTCCGGGTCCAGGTTGTAGTGCACGTTGGCGCGCACTGCCGGCAGGCGCTCGTCGATCACCCGGAACATGCCCGATTTGGCGTTCAGCGCCTCCGCCAGGCCGCGCAGGAAAATCCGCCACTGGCCGGGGTCCAGGGCCGATTCGTAGACGGCCTCGAGCAGGGTCGAGAACGTATCGATGCCGGGGACATTACCGCCCATGGGTGCCCTCCCGGGCCGCCTTCGCGGCGCTATGCGGGTGCCAGGTCGGCAAGGATCTCCATCCGGCGTCCGAAGGACGCGAAGTGGGCCGCGCCGGGCCATTCCGTCAGCTCTGCCTCCGGCAGATGGCGGGCCAGCCAGCGCCCCATGCCCACCGGGGCGTTGACGTCGCCGTCGCCGTGCCAGAGGCGGACCGGGCAGCGAATCTCCGCCACGTCGAAGTCCCAGGGCGCGATGAGCGCCGCGGCGTCCTCTAGCATGCCGTCGAGCCCCTGCCGCATGGCCTCCTCCAGGCTGCGACGGTAGGCGGCGGCCACCGCCGCGTCCTCGAAGATCGCCCGGTCCGCCTCCGGCGCCCCGCCGACGAGCAGATCGTAGGCGCCGCCCATGGCCGACACCGCCTCCCCCAGGGCGTGCGCGAAGGCCGGGAAGTCCGCCTCTGCCAGCTCCCAGAGCTGGCGATTGGCGTCCGCCATCCCCTCCAGGCCGGCCCGCTGGAAGGGCGCCCAGCTGCTCACCAGGGTCAGGCTCAGGACCCGGCGGGGAAACCGCTGCGCCAGGGCGAGGGCGTGGGGGCCGCCGCCGGAGAACCCCAGGACGTCGAAGGTCTCCAGGTCCAGCCGGTCGGCCAGGGCCTCCACGTCCGCGGCCTCCTCGCCGAGGGTTCGCCCGGCTCGGGGGTCGGTGCCGCCGTAGCCCGGCCGGTCGGGGACGATGAAGCGTAGCCCGGCATCCGCGGGCACCCCGTCGCCGGGGAACGGCTCCAGGCGCGAGCCGGGCATGCCGTGGCAATAGACCACCGGCCGGCCCCGGGGGTCGCCGTACTCCCTCCAGGCGACCCGGCGTCCGCCGGGCAGGTGGAGGGTCCGGTCACATAGCGTATCCGCCCGCATGGCGGTCCTCCTTCGCCGTTCGCTCCGCCGTCAGCCTCCAGGATGCCCCGGAAAGCAGGCGCACCAGCTCGGTCTGGCGGCGCACTCCGGTCTTGCTGAATACGGCTTTCAGCTGGGTACGCAGGGTATGGGGGGAAATGGACCACTCCCGGCTCAGCTCCTGCAGGTCCCGACCCCGGGCCAGGGACATGGCCAGCCGGGTCTCCGCGGGGGTCAGCCCGTACAGGGTGGCCAGGGACTCGGCACGCAGGACGCCGGTATCGTCCAGGTCGCCCACATAGAGCGCGACGCGGGCGGTGGGCCAGGCTTGCCGGTAGTACTCACGATGCTCGGGAACCGGGTAGGCCACGGCCAGCAGGCGTTCCGATCCCCCGGTATCGCCCTGGAGGAGCATGGTTTCCGCCGCAGGCGGGCCGTTCCCGGAGGCTGCCGCCCGGGCGCGGGCCAGGAGCGCGGAGAGGGCGTCGCATTGTTCGGCGTCCCGGGCTCCCAGGTGCCCGCCGGATCGCATGCGCAGTCCGCGGCCGTGGCGCAGCAGGCGGTCGCCGCTCGGGTTGGCGTGCACCACCCGGGTCTCATCGTCCAGCAGGAAGGTGGCGATGGACAGCTTGTCCAGCGCCCGCTCCGCGGATTCGGCGCGCAGCGTCTGCAGGTCGAGCATGCGCTGCAGGCCGATGGAGCGCTGGATGTGCGGGACCAGGAGCTGTACCGCCTCCAGGTGCTCGCGCTCGAAGGGCGTGCTGCCATGGTGCCGGTGGACGCCGAAGATGGTGCTGCGCGTTTCTTCCCGCTGCACGAAGCCGCCGACGATGAACTGGTTGTCCAGCGGGCGCATGTAGTGGTTGTAGAAGGAGGTGCTCTGCAGGCTCCGCCGGTCCAGGACCTGTTCGTCGGTGACCATCCGCCCGGGTGGCAGGCGGCGGAGCGCCGCCAGATAGGGGTCGAGCTGGACGAGATGGGCGCAGTACTCGTCCTGCAGGTTCGGATCGAGGTTGTGGTGGTAGCTCATCAGGACCCTGGGCGGTCCTTCGAGGTCAATGGTCCGGATCAGGGCGGACTTGGCGTCCAGGGCCGCGGCGATCGCGGCCAGAAAGCGCGTCCAGCTCTCGGGGTCGGTGGCCGCCCCATAGATCAGGTCGATGAGCCCGGCGAGCCGCTGGTTGTCCAGGGTGGTCATGTCGGCTGGTCCCCTCTGCCCGGCCATGTCCCGGTGCCCCCGGATCCCTGGCCGGGATCCGGGCCGGGCAGGCGCCCCCCCTGCACATGCCGCCGGATGGCTGTCGCCCGCTTTCGCCTACAATCTATGCATATTTTCCCGCCATGGAAAGCCCCCGGGAGTCCGCTGTCCGAAGGTATCCGGATGGCGGCTACTTGAGACGGATGCCCGCCCGGACGATCTCCTCGCGCTGGTCATACGCCTTCCAGCTCTCCATATAGCCGTTGTAGTACTGCACGTAGAACTGGGGGGCGAAGTCCACACCGAGCAGGGAGGGGAACATGTAGCCCACCTGGACGCCGCCCACGTGGTAATGGTCCTTGCGTCCCGGCCCGAAATCCTCCCGGCGCAGGAAGCCGCGCCACCGGAGCTGATCCCCCGGAAACAGGCCCACGTGGAAGGACATGGTGGTCTCGTAGACGCTGCGGTAGGAGCGGATATCGAGGTTGTTCTCCCCCAGTCCATAGTAGGTGAAGAACTTGTTCGACCAGTGGAAATTCACCCCGCCGGGATCCAGCTCCGTGACCAGCTCGAGGTAGCCCTCGTCGTAGGAGCGGCTGTCGGCGCCGTCCTCGCCGTTGGAGCTGTGCGAGAACAGCCCCAAGCGGACGAAATCGAGCCACCAGGTGGGCAGGTCGTGGCGGTAGAACAGCTCCGGCTCGAACTTGATGTCGTAGAAGGGGACCGACTCCTCGCGGAGCAGCCAGAAGGCGGTCTCGGTATAGGCGAAGAACAGCTCCGTGTACGGGTAGATCTCGAATTTGAAGGAGATCTGGGCCTTGGGGGTGGGCTCGCCGTAGACGGCGTAGATGGGCTTGTGCCGGCTCAGCGGGACGAGCACGTCCTCCCGCTGCTGGGCCGTGTCCTGGGCGAATGCGGCGCCGGGCATCAGCACCGTCAGGGCCGCCAGTCCGCCCAGGATCCTCCGTATCCGGTTCTTCGTGCGCATGGCTCCCCGCCGGGCCAGGATGAAAGGGATGGGCCGGGTCCTACCCGTCTGTCCGGGTTTTGCGGACAATCGGCGGGGGTAGCTTATCATCCCCCCGCCGCTTTCCAGGAAAGCCCGGACAGCCGTCCTTGCCCGTCCGGAAGCCGGCACTATCCCCGATTCGCATGAATCGCCTGTTAAACCGCCCCCGAAACCGGCGCGATCACGGATTTTGGCTGATCACCCATTTGGGGGATGAGCCGTGCGGTTCCCGCGCGTATCCTTCTTTTCCAGGACGTAAGGGGAAGCGGGTCGGAAGGTGTCCGGGAGCTCCGGGCAATGGGTACGGAGAGGAGCGGGAAATGCGAGCAGCGGCTTGGCTTGGCGTGGTCGGGGGCGTGCTGGTGGCGCTGTCCCCGCAGGGAGCGGAGGCGGCGGAGCGGTCCTATCTGGGCGTGGGCGCCTCCCGGATGGAGATGTCCAACGGCGACGAGTTCGACCGCAAGTACGTGATGGAGCCGACCCTGATCCGGTCGGTGAAGTTCTCCTGGGACAAAAAGGACGTGGCCGGTCTGTTCGGCGATATCGGCATCGACGAGGACAACCGGCTGCGCGACCTGACCCTGGGCCTGATCATCGGTGACCACCTGGTGCACGTGGAGCGTGGCCGGATCCGGGGGGACATCGAGTGTGAGGACGCCGATGACGCCTTCTGCAACCCGCGCCCGGACACCTTCGACAACCGCTATCTATCGGTCAACCTGATCGAGTATTCCGGGGGAATCGGCGGAGTGAGCTGGGGGTACGGGTTCCAGAAATACGCCATCCCGCGTGTGTTCGAGTACGGCGACGGCACCATATCCGGGCCCCAATTGCAGGACGACGCCATGCAGGTCTACAACCTCGGCATCGGCCTGTACTCCGACCCGGTGCGCAACTTCCTGGTGGACTCCGACGCCGGGAACGGCGCCAAGCACCAGTTCTACGGCGCCACGATCACCACGTATGGCCTGTCCGTGGCGCAGACGAGTGATGCCCCCGATCTGAAGGAATACGGCGTGGACGGCGAGACCTTCCTGGGCGCCGGAATGGCCGGGAAGCTCGAGGCGGGCTGGTTCTCCGGCTACCGGGGCGACCACTGGTCCGTGGCCTTGAACATCGGCTATCGGGTTCAGATGCACATGTTCTTCGACCCCATCACCAGCTGGAATGCGGGGGACCCCGACGAAGGCGAGATCCAGCTCGGGGTCGCCTACCTGCTCATGCACGGGCCCACGGCCCAGATCCAGGGGAGCTTCTGAGGGGCGGTGTCCCCCGTTTGGGGCTCCACGGAGGCCCGCCTCGCGCGGGCCTTTTTGCTGCCGAGGGATGGCCCGGAAACCACTACAGATCCGGCAGCCCGCGCAGGGTGAAGGGCGTGAAGCCGACCCGCTTCCGGCTCTCCACGCGGGTAACCTTGAAGCGCAGCCGGTACCCGGAGACCCGGAAGGCGTGCAGGATCCGGATCTCGGCGAATCGCTCCTCCCGGTCGGGGGGCTTGCCGATGTCGAAGAAGAGCACGCCCTGGTAGGTGGCGCCGGGAGCGATCACCCGCTCGCTGAAGTGGATTTCGCCCAGATAGGTGTGGATCCGCTCCGCGGTCTTCCGCCGCTTTACACCGTATTCGGTCTCGATGACACCGGCGACGCGATCCACCGGCACGGGATCCACCACCCGGCCGTACTCGTGGAGCAGGAAATCGGCGGGCCGCACCCGGATGCCTCGCTCCCCGTGGTTGGACACGGTGATGTTCACGGGGAGGATCCCCGCCTCGGGCAGTGCGACGCCGAAATAGCGGCGGGCGCGGCGCCCCTGTCCGATGGTGTCCACGGCCACCGAGACGCCCTGGCGCGTCCGCGAGGTGGGATAGACGTCGGCGTCCCGCTTGGGGATGCGGACCACCTCGTAGGAATGGGACGCGCAGCCAGCCAGGGCCAGTAGTGTCGCCAGAGCGAGGGACGCTACGCGCAGCATGGTGCGCTCCCGCCGGTTGCCTGGACCGCCCGTCCGGGCATTCCCACAGCATTGATTTCCAGCGGAAGGGCCTCAATCCGGGTTTCCCGATCAGGATCCCGCGCCCGGTGGGAACAGGGCCCAGGCGAGGGCGGCGAGAATCAGCAGGAACGCGGCGCCGCTGGTGCCCCAGCCCCAGCGATCGGCGGCCGTGAGGCGCTGGCGGCTCGGCAGCCACAGATGGGTGTAGACAGCCACCCAGATCCGGTTGTAGGGCCGCCAGAGGGCGCCGAGCGGTTGCCACAGGCCCGTGGTCCGCTTCCCCAGCCAGCGGGTGCCGGCCTCCAGGCCGGCATAGAGGTCGCCGGCCGGAATCGGCGGGATCCCGGGCAGGCGAAAGCGCTTGGCGGCCCATGCCCAGGCGAGTCCGAGAAGGGCTGCCGCCACCACCGGCTGGAGCCCGTCCACGAGCTCCGCGGCGGAGAGGGTCTTGAGGTTCCAGTAGCTCAGGCGCGGCCAGAGCCAGGGCAGCAGCAGGGAGGCCGCCACCACCGCCCCCCACCAGGCCAGTGCTCGGGCGTCCAGCCCCCGGCCGGCCCCGCCGCCGCGGAGCACCACCAGGAAGCGCACCATGAGCAGGGTGGTGGCGGCCGCGCCCGCGGTCAGCAGGGTGGCGAAGTCCCAGGCCGCCAGGCCCGGGGTATGGGTCAGGGCCTCCTTGAGCCCCTTCTTGGCCGCCCCGCCGGAGGTGCCCGGCAGCCCCGCGATGGCCAGGGCGGGAAGGACCACGGCGGTCCAGAGGAGCACCCGCCCGAACCGGCCGCCCGCCCGTTCTCCGGTTACGGCGGTGGAGAGGAACAGGGCCCCCTTCGCCAGGCCGTGGTGGAAGGCGTAGGCGAGCACGGCCGGGAGCAGTCCGCTCCAGGCCGCCGGTGCCGCCATCCCGGCGCCCACCGCCGCCGCCAGCCAACCCATCTGGCTGATGCTGGAATAGGCCAGCACCGTCTTGGGGTCGCGCTGGGGGAGCCCCACCGCCACCGCCAGGAAGGCCCCGGCCAGGCCCAGCGCGATGAGCACCCGGCCGAGCTCCGGAAAGGCTGCCTCCCCAAGGGGCAGGAAGCGGATCCAGCCCAGCAGGCCCGCCTTGATCATGGTGCCGGACAGCACGGCGCTCGCCGGGGCCGGGGCGGCGGGATGGGCCAGGGGCAGCCAGAAATGCAGGGGGACCAGACCCGCCTTGGAGCCCAGCCCGGCGATCAGCAGGAGGGCGCCAGCCGTCGTCCCGCCGCCTCCCGCCATCAGTAGCAGGCCGGCGAGCACGAGCACCTCCCCGCCCGCGGTGGCCCCCAGGTAGACGTTGGCGGCATGGCGGGCGAAGGGGGTGCCGGAATGGACCACCAGTCCGTAGGCCGGCAGGCCCATGAGCGTGAAGAAGGCCAGGAAGCTCACCGGGTCCTGGGCCACGGTCAGTCCCAGATTGCCGGCCATGGCGGCGAGGAAGAAGCCCGGATAGGCCTTGCGGCCGGCGTCGGCGCCCAGGTAGCCGCGGCTGAACCCGGCCGCCGCCGTCCAGAGGATGGCCGCCAGGAGCAGGAATACGCGGCCCACCGGGTCCATGGCGAAGCGGGTGCCGGTCAGCATCCAGGGCCACTGGACGGCCGTTCCGTCGGCCACCAGCAGGCCGGCGGCCAGGGCCGGCAGTCCCCAGAGGGGCGCCCACCCCATTCCCGGCCCGCGCCCCCGCGGCAGGGCCAGCAGGAGCAGCCCCAGCAGCGGGGCCAGCCAGGCGCCGAGGAGCAGCGGTTCCCCCCAGGAAGCGGGCAGCGCCGTCAGCGGAGCCATGTGCCGAACTCCCGGGTGGTGATGAGGTTGGCCCACTGCAAGGCGCTGAAGGGCATCTTGGCCAGGAGGCCCAGGAGCAGCGACAGGGCCGCGGTGGCGAGCGGCGGCGCCAGAAGCATCCAGTGCGCCTCGAAGCGGCGGTGCGAGGCGGGCCATTCGCGCTCCGCCGGCCGGAACCAGCCCACGTAGAGCACCGGAAGGAAGTAGGCGGCATTGAGCAGGCTGCTCAGCGCCAGGACCGGGATCACCCAGCCCAGCCCGGTCTCCAGGCCGCCCAGCCCCAGGTACCACTTGGTGATGAAGCCCGCCGTGGGCGGCACGCCGATCATGCCCAGCGCCCCCACCGTGAAGGCGGCCATGGTCCCGGGCATGCGCTGGCCGATGCCGGCCATCTCGGAGACCCGGTGGACGCCCAGGGTCTCGGCGAAGGCCCCGGCGCAGAAGAACAGGGTGATCTTCATGACGCCCTGATGGACCAGGTGCACCAGGCCGCCCACGGTGGCGGTGGTGCCGCCCAGGGCCACGCCCAGGGTGATGTAGGCCACCTGGCTGATGGTGGAATAGGCCAGGCGGCGCTTGAGGTAATCCTGGAAAAGCGCCCGCAGAGAGCCGTAAACGATGGTGGCGGCGGCCATGTAGGCCAGGGGACGGCCCAGACCGAGCGCGGTGACCAGGTCGATTCCGTAGACCTCCTCCACTACCCGCACGATGCCGAAGGCGCCCGCCTTGACCACGGCCACGGCGTGCAGGAGGGCGCTCACCGGTGCCGGTGCCACCATGGCGATGGGTAGCCAGCCGTGCAGGGGCAGCAGGGCGGCCTTCACGCCCATGCCGCCCACCAGCAGGGCGAAGATGACGCTCAGGGTAGCCGGGCTGGCCGTGCCAGCATTCAGGACGCCGCCCCGGGTGAACTCCACTGGACCGATAAGGCTCTGCAGCCAGGCCAGGCCCACCAGCAGGGCGAGGCCGCCGGCCAGGGTGTAGCCGAGATAGGTCTGGCCCGCCTGGAGGGATTCCGCGGTGCCGCGATGCACCACCAGCGGGTAGGTGGCCAGGGTCAGCAGCTCGTAGAAGATGAAGAAGGTGAACAGGTTGCCGGCGAATGCGATTCCCAGGGTGGCGCTCACGCAGAGGCTGAAAAAGCTAAAGAAGCGGCTGCGGTGCGGGGCGCCCTCCAGGTAGCCGATGGCGTAGATGGTGGTCAGGAGCCACAGCACCGCCGAGAGTCCGGCCAGGAACAGGGCGAGGGGGTCGGCGCGCAGGAAGATCTCCATGCCGGCCACGAAGGGCACCCGCAGGGCGTAAGTGAATCCGCGGGCGGCCTCCTCGATGAGCACGGTCACCACCACCACTTGCAGGGTCGCCCCCGCCAGGTTCAGTGCCGTGCGCAGGCGGTGGCGCTCCTCGGCGAGGAAGGCGATGACCACCCCCGGGCCCAGTGCGGAGAGCACCGCCAGTGGCAGGAGCAGGGCGCCGGGCGTCAAGGCCGGCCCGCCCCGAGCCCCCGCATGAGGGGCTCCAGAACCGGCGCCAGGAAGCCCATGCCCAGGGCCCCCAGGGCGAGCAGCAGGGCGGAGATCTCCATGATCCGGGGCGGGACGCGCGCCAGGTCGGCGGGCTCGGTGCGGGCGTCGAAGACCTGCACCAGTACGCGGAAGACGTAGCCCACCGCCAGGAAGGTCCCCAGGGCGATCACCACCAGCCAGATCCAGGCCCCGGCCGCCGCCATGGAGCGCAGCAGGAGCCACTTGCCCACGAAGCCGCCCGTGGGCGGCAGGCCGATGAGGCTGATCCCGCACAGGGCGAAGGCCGCGGTGGAGATGGGCAGCCGGCGGAGGACCCCGCCGATGCGGTCGAGCTCGTCGCCGCCCCCCGTCCACAGGCAGGTTCCCGCCACCAGGAAGGCGCCGCCCTTGGCCAGGCCGTGAGACACGGCCAGGTAGAGGGCTCCGTCCCGACCCAAGCCCGCGGCGGCGCCGGGAAGGCTCATGAGCGGAAAGGCCAGGAACAGATACCCCAGCTGCGCCACCGTGGAGTAGGCCACCAGCAGCTTGAGCCTGGGCGCGGCGAGGGCCTGGAAGGAGCCCCAGACCACGGCCACGGCGCCCAGCCCGCCGAGCAGCGCGGTTCCAGGCGCCAGAGGCCAGCCCGAATAGGCCTCGAACCAGAGGCGCAGCAGCAGGAAGAAGCCCGCCTTGACCACCAGGGCCGACAGTACCGCGCTCACCGGGCCCGGGGCGCGGCTGTGCGCCGTGGGCAGCCAGAAATGCAGCGGGAACAGGGCGGTCTTCATCAGCAGGCCGGCCGTCATCACCGCAAGCGCAGCCGCTCCCGCGGGCCCCGGCTGCAGGGCCGCCGCCATGGCCGACAGGTCGAGGACCCCGTAGCGGCCGTACAGCAGGGCCACGCCCAGCAGGTAGGCCAGCGAGCCGGCGAGACTCACCAGCAGGTAGCGCAGAGCGGCACGCAGGGCGCCGGTGCTCCCGGCCACCGCCACCAGGGCCACCGCGGAGAGGCTGATCAGCTCCAGGCAGATGTAGGCGTTGAAGGCGTCCCCCGTGAGGAACAGGGCGTTCAGACCGGCCCAGAGCATCCACCACAGGGGCCAGAAGGCGCGCTCCCGGCGGTCGGCGTCGCCGCGTCCGCCGGATCCCGCCCAGTAGCCGCGGGCGTAGAGCGTCGTCAGGGTGGTGACGGCGGCGGTGAGCCCCAGCATCAGGAGGCCGAGGGCGTCCAGCTGCAGCGCGATGCCCGGCGGGCCCCAGGCGCCCACGGGGTAGCGCTCGGGTCCGGCGGTGAGCAGACGCTGGCCGGCGCCGACCAGCGCGATCACAATCCCGGCGGGCCCCGCCACCGCCAGAAAGCGGCGCAGCTCCGGAGCGACGAAGACCAGCAGGGAAACCGACAGCGGCACGGCCACCAGGGCAACCGCGAAGACCATGCCTCAATCCTCCCCGTCGCCGCGGTGCTCGGCGGCGTGGATGCGCCGGATCAGCGCCAGGGCCAGGGCGGTGGCGCTTACCGCCACCACGATGCCGGTGAGGACCAGGGCATGGGGCACCGGGTCGGGTGCTGTCCCTCCGGAACGGTAGGCCAGGGAAACCAGGATCAGGAAGGTTCCCCCGCCGGCCACGTTGAGGCCGAGCACCTTGCGCAGGAAGCGGGGGCGCACCAGCAGCGCGTGGAGGCCCAGGAAGAACAGCAGTATGCCGGTGGCTCCGAAGATCAGGTCGGGTGGCGGGGTCATGGGGTCGCCTCCCCGTCGCGGGCCGGCGGGCTGGTGGCCTCGAACAGCACCACCAGCACGGCGGCCAGGGAGAGCGTGGCCGCCGTCTCGATGGCCAGCACCAGCCAGCCCTGCCAGGGCGGCGGATAAGCGAGGAAGGAGCCGGTGGCGCCCATCACGCCCAGACCCACCGCCAGGAAGAAGGCGGTGCCGAGCACGGCCAGGGCGGCGCGCGGCCGGGGGTGGTGAAGCAGCGGCAGGGGGAAGCCGCCGAGGCGCAGCAGGATTCCCGCCGCGGCCAGCACCGCGGCCGCCTGGAAGGCCCCGCCGGTGGCGGTGCTGCCGTTCCACAGGAGCGCCCCGGCCACCACCACCATGACCGGAACCAGGAGCCGCACCAGGCCCCGGAGCACCTCGGGCGCCGGGTGCGCGGCCGTGGCCAGGGGCCGGCCCAGGATCCAGACGCCCATCAGGGCCTCCACCAGCACCGCCGTCTCCAACAGCGTGTCATAGCTGCGCACGTCCAGGAGTACGGCGGTGACCGGATTGTCGAGCTTGCCCGTGTCGGGGAGCGGCGGTGCGGACGGCGGCGCGCCCAGAAGCAGCCGGCCCATCAGGACCACCATGAGCAGGGCCAACAGGCCGGCGACCAGTCCGGCCAGCCGACGGGCCGTCTCGGTCCGGGGCCCGGCCCGGGGCTCCTCGTCGGCGGGATGGGTCTCCATCCGGGCCAGGGTGTTGAGGTACAGTGCTCCGGTGACCCCGGCGCCGATGGCCGCCTCCGCGAGGGCCACGTCGGGCGCGTCCAGGCGCAGCCAGGTCACCGCCAGCAGCAGCCCGAAGACGATAAACTGGACGCCCGCCTGGAACAGGTCGTCCACCCGCAGCAGGCGCCAGGCGAGCCACAGGAGCAGTCCCGCCAGCAGCCCGTCCATGGCCGCCGTCAGGATCACGGATCGGCGCCTCCGGAGGAGCGGCGGACCGCGAGGCGGGCCAGGAGGGTGGCCAGGGGCGCGCTGGCGGCCATGGCCAGCAGCCAGATGACCACCAGGATGCCCGCCTCGCCGGCCGTTTCCGCGCGAAGGGCCAGACCCAGGATGAGCAGGCCGAGGCCCAGATTGTCCGCCTTGGTCAGGGCGTGCATGCGCGTCAGGGTATCGGGAAAGCGGAGCAGCGCCACGGCCCCGGCGGCGAAGAAGAATACGCCCGCAGCCATGGCCAGCAGTCCCAGGGTCTCAGCCATCGCCACCATCCCGTTCAGGCGGGTGGAACCGGCGGGCGAAGGCGGCGCCGGAGACGGCGGCGAGAAGCGCCAGCACCAGGGCCACCACCAGGGCCCCGGATGGGCTCCCGCTATTCAGGGTGAGGGCCACCGCCACGCCCGCCGAGCCCATGAGCTGGGCCACCAGCATGCGGTCCACGGAGCCGGGGCCGTACACCAGGCGACCCAGACTGACGGTCGCCACCAGGAGCAGGGCCAGGGCGAGGGCATCCTCGATCACGGTGACCGCTCCGTGGAGGTGCCGAACACGGCGGCGACGCGCGCCTCCAGGATGGCCAGCTCCGCATCCGGGGAAGCGGTGCGGTCGAGAACGTGGATGGTCATGCCCTCGGCCTCTTCGCCGACGGACAGCGTGCCCGGCAGCAGATTGACCACGTTGCCGAAGAACAGGCGGGCCGGCCCGGGCGGCAAGCGGCACGGATAGGTAATGTGGCCCGGGGCCAGTGGCAGGGCGGGATGGAAGGCCCGCAAGGCCACGTCCCAGCCGCCGCGCAGGGAATGGAAGAGAAAGAACGGCAGGAAGGCCAGCGCCGCCACCGGATGAATGGCGCGCTCCTGGTCGGGCCGGAGGCCGTGGGCGGCCAGGGCGCCCGCCGCGACGAAGGGGCCGCCGATGATCCAGGAGATCGGTGCTCCCCCCGTCAGCAGGATCCAGAGGCCGGCCAGCGCCGCGCCAAAAAGCAGGGTTCTGACCACGTAACTCCCCGTCGCGGTTCGAGTTTCCCCCTGTATGGCATAACCGCGCCGCCGAGCACAATCCCGGTTCCGCCAGCCGTTAGCGGTGCCGGAGCCTCAGGGGAAGTGGATCTCGGCGCGGTTGTGCACCCACGCCCACGCCGCGATCCGGTCGCGGCCGGAATTCTTCGCCTTGTAGAGGGCCTGGTCCGCTTCCCGGAACAGCTGCTCGTAGTCCCGGCCCGGCTGGTCGGCGTGCTGGGCGGTGATGCCCACGGAGGCGGTGACCGGCGGAGCCAGGGCCAGTGAGGCGATACGCCGGCGCAGGCGCTCGGCGCGCAGCACGGCCTGGCCGATGTCCGCCTGGTCCAGGACCACCACGAACTCCTCGCCGCCGTAGCGGGCGATCAGGTCCACTTCCTGGAACTCCTCCTCCAGGGTCTGGGCCACCGCCTTCAGGGTCCGGTCGCCGTACTCGTGGCCGAAGGAATCATTGATATATTTGAAGTGGTCCAGGTCCACCACCAGGAGGGCCAGGGGCCGGCCCGTGCTCCGGGCCTGCTCTAGGAGGGCCGGGGCCTCGTTGTTGAGGAAGCGCTTGTTGTAGAGGTTGGTAAGGCCGTCGGTGACGGAGAGGCGCTCCATGGCCTTCTTCTGCGTGTAGAGCTTCTTGTAGGCGTGGCGCAGGGCCAGGAGGTTGTGGAGCCGGGCATAGAGCTCCTCGGGATGGAAGGGCTTGTAGACGAAATCGTTGGCGCCGGCTCGCAGGCTGCTGATGCGGTGGTCGGTCTCCTCGGCGCTCGTGAGCATGAGCACCGGCAGGAGGGCCAGGTCGTCGTCCCGGGCGCGGATGCGCTTCACGAGGTCGAGGCCCGTGAGCCGGCCGTCGAGGAAGAAATCCGACAGGACCAGGTCGAGCTCGGAGCCGAGGATCTGTAGCGCCTCCTCGGCGGTGGTCACGTGCCGTACCTGGAGGCCGAACTGCTCCAGGTAATGGACGGTTACCGCCGCGGAGGTCTGACTGTCCTCCACGAACAGCAGCCGGCCCCGCAGGCTCTGCTCCTCCCAGGGCTTGCGCTCCGGCTCCGGCCTCGGAGCCATCGGGGGGGTAGATGTGGTCATGGCGCACTCACTCGTGGTGGCGAGCCGGGGGGGGGGGGACAGTCCAGGACTATAGCCGAGTCTGTCCCTTCAAGGGAAGGTTGCGGTTCGGGCCCTGAGGACATCGGCGCGCCGGACCGTCCCACGGGCGCCCGCCTTGCCTGAAAGCGGGCGGCGCCGTACCATTTCGGCTTTTCGAGCACCGGGGAAAGGAAATCATGCGCACCCACCTTTGCAACGCCCTGCGCCGGGAGCAGATCGGCGAGGAGATCCGGGTCAGCGGCTGGGTCCATCGCCGCCGGGATCACGGCGGGGTTATCTTCGTGGACCTTCGGGATCGGTCCGGGCTCTTGCAGGTGGTGCTCCATCCGCCCGAGGAGTACGGCGAGGGTGAGCGGCCGGCCTTCGATTTCGAGCGCGCCCACCAGCTGCGCAGCGAATGGGTGATCGCCGTGCGCGGCGTGCTGCGCGAGCGGCCTGCCGGTACCGTGAATCCGGAGCTGCCCACCGGCGAGGTGGAGCTGGAGGTGCGCGATCTGGAGGTCCTCAACCAGGCGGACACGCCGCCCTTCCAGCTCGACGAGGCGGAGGAGGTGGGCGAGGACATCCGCCTGCGCTATCGCTACATCGACCTGCGCCGGCCCGAGATGGCCGCCAACCTGCGCCTGCGCCACCGGGTGGTGCAGACCATGCGGCGCTATCTCGACGACCGCGACTTCCTGGAGGTGGAGACCCCGGTGCTGACCCGCTCCACCCCGGAGGGCGCGCGCGACTACCTGGTGCCGTCGCGCACCCACCCCGGCAGCTTCTTCGCCCTGCCGCAGAGCCCGCAGCTCTTCAAGCAGCTGCTCATGACCGCGGGCATGGAACGCTACTACCAGGTGGCCAAGTGCTTCCGCGACGAGGACCTGCGCGCCGACCGCCAGCCCGAGTTCACCCAGCTCGATCTCGAGATGTCCTTCATGGACGAGGAAGCCATCATGGGCCTCATGGAGGGCATGGTGCGCTCGGTGTTCGATGCCGTGGGGGCCGAGGCGCTGCCCGATCCCTTCCCGCGCATGACCTACGGGGAGGCTACCCGGCGCTTCGGCAGCGACCGGCCGGATCTGCGCAACCCGCTGGAGCTCACCGAGCTCACCGATGTCATGGCGGAGGTGGATTTCAAGGTCTTCCGCGAGCCCGCCACCAGCGGTGGCCGGGTGGCGGCGCTACGCCTTCCGGGCGGCGGCGAGCTGTCGCGCAAGGAGATCGACGACTATACCGAGTTCGTGGGCCGCTACGGCGCCAAGGGCCTCGCCTACATCAAGGTGAACGATGCCGCCCAGGGCGCCGAGGGCCTGCAGTCGCCCATCCTCAAATTCCTGCCCGAGGAGGTGATCGCCACCATTCTGGAGCGCACCGGGGCGGAAAACGGCGACATGATCTTCTTCGGCGCCGACACCCGGAAGGTGGTCAACGAGGCGCTCGGGGCGCTGCGCGAGCAGCTCGGCAGCGACCGCGGCCTGCTGGCTCCGGGCTGGCGGCCGCTGTGGATCACCGACTTCCCCATGTTCGAGTGGAGCCCAGACTCCAAGCGCTACGAGCCCCTGCACCACCCCTTCACGGCGCCCTACCCGGAGCACCTGGACAAGCTGGAGTCCGATCCCGGCGGGGCCCTGTCGCGGGCCTACGACCTGGTGCTCAACGGCGCCGAGGTGGGCGGCGGCTCCATCCGTATCCACGACCCGGAGACCCAGCGCCGGGTGTTCACCGCCCTGGGCATCGGCGAGGCGGAGGCCCAGGAGAAGTTCGGGTTCCTGCTGGACGCCTTCCGCTACGGCGCGCCGCCCCACGGCGGCCTGGCCTTCGGCCTGGACCGGCTGACCGCGCTGCTGGCCGGGTCCGATTCCATACGCGACGTGATCGCCTTCCCCAAGACCCAGCGGGCCAGCTGCCTGCTCACCCAGGCGCCCTCGGCGGTGGAGGCGGAGCAGCTCAAGGAGCTCGGGCTGCGGCTTAGCCGCGCCGTGCAAGGGGACGGCTCCTGAGGGGCGGCCGCCCTTGACCGGGCCAGCGGCGGAACGTCCGGTGGTCCTGGTCCATGGCCTATGGATGCCGGCCGCGGTGATGCTCCCGCTCGCTATCCGGCTGCGCCGCGCCGGCTTCACGCCCTACCGCTTCGGCTATCCTTCCCGCCGCCACTCCGTGGCGGACCATGCCCGCAGGCTCGACCACTGGCTGGGAGCTCGCTTCGAGCCCGGCCAGCCCCTCGGACTCGTGGGCCACAGCCTGGGCGGCCTCGTCCTGCGGGCCCTGGCCCAGCGCAATCCCGCCTGGTTCGAGACGGCCCGAACCGTCATGCTCGGTACCCCCAACCAGGGCGCCAGCGGCGCCGCCTTCATCGCGCGCTGGCGCGAGGGCCGCTGGTGGCTGGGGGTGGCCGGACGGGAGCTGTGCGGTACGGGCGAGCTGCCCTGGCCCGCGCTCCCCGGCGAGACCGGGGTAATTGCCGGCACCCGCTGGCGCTGGTGGACCCGCTGGTTCCTCGACCGTCCCAACGACGGCCTGGTGCGGGTGGCGGAGACGGCGCTACCCCGCACCGAGCTGCGTACCTTCCCGGTGGGGCACACTGGGCTTCTTCTCAATCGCCGGGTGGCGAAAGCGGCCGCTCACTTCCTTCGCGAAGGGCGGTTCGGTGAGCATGGCGAGCCGGCGGGGGGCTTGTGCTAGAATGCAGGCCGGGGTAAGGAACGCCCCGTAGCGGCGGTCGGAGCCCGCCGCCTCCGGACGGGGGAGGCGGCCCGGCGTCGGCGTCATCCCCAGGTTTGGATCGTGGCTCGGAGGCCGTTTCCCGGAAGGGGCCTCCCAGCCGCGATTAGCGGGCAAGAAATTTCCCGGCCGGGCGGGGTACCGGCCGCATCAGCAGGAGGTTCGGGACTATGGCCGGGCACAGTAAATGGGCCAATATCAAGCATCGCAAGGCCGCCCAGGACGCCAAGCGCGGCAAGATCTTCACCCGCCTGATCAAGGAGATCACGGTGGCCGCCCGCCTCGGCGGCGGTGATCCCGAGGCCAATCCGCGCCTGCGCCAGGCCGTGGACAAGGCCCTTTCCAACAACATGCCCAAGGACAATATCGACCGCGCCATCAAGCGCGGCACGGGCGAGCTGGAAGGGGTGAGCTACGAGGAGGTCACTTACGAGGGCTATGCCCCCGGCGGCGTGGCGGTGCTCGTGGAATGCATGACCGACAACAAGAACCGCACCGTGGGTGAGATCCGGCACGCCTTCTCCAAGGGCGGCGGCAACCTCGGTGAGGACGGCTCGGCGGCCTACATCTTCCACAAGACCGGCATGCTCATCTTCGATGGGGAGTCCGTGGACGAGGACGCCCTCATGGAGGCGGCCATGGAGGCGGGGGCCGACGACATCCAGGTCGAGGACGGCCAGCAGGTGCTCTACACCGACCCGCAGGACTTCGAGGATGTGAAGGCCAGCCTGCAGGAGCAGGGCTTCGAGCCCCAGGTGGCGGAGGTCACCATGAAGCCCGACAACACCGTTCGGGTGGAGGGGGACAAGGCGGAGAAGGTCCTCAAGCTCCTGGATACGCTCGAAGACCACGACGATGTCCAGAACGTCTACGCGAACTACGACATCCCCGACGAGGTGTTCGAGCAGGTAAGCGTGTAAACGGCCCGCGGAGGGAGCCGGGATGCGAACGCTGGGTATCGATCCCGGCTCCCGGGTGACCGGGATCGGAATCGTGGAGCAGAGCGGCGGCAGGCTCCGCGCCCTCCACTACACCGCCCTGCGCCTCGGGGACGGTCCGTTTCCGGAGCGGCTCGGCCATCTGTTCCGGGAGGTGCGGGCGGTGGCCGGCAGCTACGGTGTGGACGCCGCCGCGGTGGAGACCGTCTACGTCAAGCGCAACGTGGAGTCGGCGCTGAAGCTCGGTCAGGCGCGGGGGGCGGCCATCGCGGCGCTGGTGGATGCCGGTCTGCCCGTGGGCGAGTACACGCCGGCCCGTATCAAGGAGGCAGTTGTGGGCCGCGGCTCCGCCGGCAAGGACCAGGTGGGCTACATGGTGCAGCACCTGCTGGGCCTGCGCGAGGCGGCCCCCGAGGATGCCGCCGACGCCCTGGGGGTGGCGGTGTGCCACCTTCACCACCTGCAGGCGGAGGCCCGCATGGCCGGCGGGGGGCGGCGTCCGTGATCGGCCGGCTGCGCGGACCCATCCTGGAGAAGGAGCCGCCCACCCTGATCGTGGAGGCCGGCGGCGTGGGATACACCGTGGACGCCCCGCTGTCCACGGTCTACCACCTGCCCGCCGTGGGCGAGGAGGTGAACCTGCGCATCCACACCGTGGTGCGCGAGGACGCCATCCAGCTCTACGGCTTCCTGACCGCCGAGGAGCAGCGCCTGTTCGTCGCCCTGCTGCGGGTGACCGGGGTGGGGGCCAAGCTGGCCCTCCAGGTGCTTTCCGGATTGCCGCCCGCGGAGCTGTGGCGCTGCATCCAGGAAGAGGACCTGAAGCGCATGAGCTCGGTCCCGGGCATCGGCAAGAAGACCGCCCAGCGGCTGGTGATGGAGCTTCGGGACACCCTGTCCGCGCCCGGGGACTTCGCGCCTCCCGGGGCCGCGGTGGAAGGCGGGTCCACGCCGGCCGGCGGGCCCAGGCAGGAGGCGGTCGCCGCCCTGCAGGAGCTGGGCTACAGCGGCGAGAAGGCGGAGCAGGCGGTGGCCGGCGTCGCCGAGGAGGGGCTGACGGTGGAAGAGCTTCTCAAGCGCAGTCTTCAGAACATGGCCAGGTAGGGAGCGCATGGAGTCCGCAGACGAGCACGCTTCCCGCGTCATCGATCCCGCGGCCACCCCCGGGGAGGGCCGGGGGGAGCCCGCCATGCGCCCCGAGCGGCTCGCCGACTACGACGGCCAGCCCCGGGTCCGGGAGCACCTGGAAGTCTTCATTCCGGCGGCCCGCGAACGGGGCGAATCCCTCGATCACTGCCTGCTCTTCGGGCCGCCCGGCCTGGGCAAGACCACCCTGGCGCACATCATCGCCAACGAGATGGACGCGGGCCTCAAGGTAACCTCCGGTCCCGTGCTGGAGAAGGCCGGCGACCTCGCCGCCCTGCTCACCAACCTCGCTCCCCACGACGTGCTGTTCATCGACGAGATCCACCGCCTGTCGGCGGCGGTGGAGGAGATCCTCTATCCGGCCATGGAGGACTACCAGATCGACATCGTCATCGGCGAGGGGCCGGCGGCGCGCTCCATCAAGCTCGACCTGCCGCCCTTCACCCTGGTGGGGGCCACCACTCGCGCCGGCTTGCTCACCTCGCCGCTGCGCGACCGCTTCGGCATTACCATGCGCCTGGATTTCTACGGCCTGGAGGACTTGGCCCGGATCATCCAGCGCTCCGCCCGTCTCCTGGGGGTGACAGTGGAGCCCGAGGGGGCCGCGGAGATCGCCCGTCGCTCCCGGGGGACACCCCGGGTGGCCAATCGGCTGCTGCGCCGGGTGCGCGACCTCGCCGAGGTGCGCGCCGACGGCGTCGTAACCGCCGCCGTGGCGGAGGAGGCGCTGACCATGCTGGAGGTGGACCCGGCCGGTCTCGACAAGTTGGACCAGAAATTGCTTTCCGCCCTGATCGGCAAATTCGAGGGCGGTCCGGTGGGCCTCTCCAACCTGGCGGCGGCCATCGGCGAGGAGGCGGACACTATCGAGGACGTCCTCGAGCCCTACCTGATCCAGGAGGGCTACGTGCAGCGCACCGCCCGCGGCCGTTGCGCCACGGGGCTCGCCTACAGCCACATGGGCTTCGTCCGGCAGGAGCCGGGCGCGGATGACGGCCAGGGGCACCTGCTTTGACGGGGCCGTGCCCCGCGCCCCGGAAGAGGAGGGCTTGAATGTCGGTTGTCGGCGAGTGGCCGGTGCGGGTGTATTACGAGGACACCGACCACGGCGGCGGTGTCTATTACGCCAACTACCTCAAGTATTTCGAGCGGGGGCGCACGGAACTTCTGCGTGCCCTGGGCTTCGAACAGGACGACCTGATGGGGCGCGAAGGACTGCTGTTCGTTGTCCGCAAGGTGGAGGCGGACTACCTGCGCCCGGCGGTATTCAACGATCGTCTCCGGGTGGTTACCGAGGTGGCCGATCTGGGGCGGGCCCGCGTGGATTTCGAGCAGTCGGTCCTGCGCGAGGGGGAAACGAAGCCCCTGTGCCGGGGGCGCGTGCAGGTGGCCTGCGTCGGCGCCGGAGATTTCCGGCCCAGCCCGATTCCGGAGGCGGTCCGGCGGGCACTGGGCTTCGGCGAGGCGTGAGCCGACCCTGGCGGGTTATTGAGAAACGGTACGCGGCGCCCCGCACCCGTTTCTCAATAGCCTGATAACCGAGGAGAGCAGGACTTTATGGAAGGGGAGACCGCTTATACCGCCTGGGACCTGATCCTCGGGGCCGGCCTGGTAGTGCAGATCGTCATGCTGCTCCTGGTGCTGGCCTCCGTGGTGTCCTGGGTGATCATCTACGTCAAGAGCCGGCAGATGGTGGCCACCGCCCGGGCGGAAGCCGCCTTCTCCGGCCTGTATCACCAGGCCCGCGACCTGGACCAACTGGTGGCCAACGTCAATCGCCAGGATGCGGCGGCCGCCAGCGGATCGGCCTCCGTGCTGCGCTCCGGCTACCGCCAGTTCCAGCGCCTCCGGGACGAGGGGCTGCCCCTGCCGGATCTGCGCGAGGCCGGCCGCCGCGCCATGCGGGTGGCCATGAGCGAGGAGGTGGACCGGCTCGATAGCAGCCTGGCCATTCTCGCCGTGATTTCCTCCAGTGCCCCCTTCGTGGGTCTGTTCGGGACCGTCTGGGGCATCATGAACAGCTTCCAGAATATCGGCGCCACCGGCCAGGCCACCCTCGCGGTGGTGGCCCCGGGCATCGCCGAGGCCCTGATCGCCACGGCCTTCGGCCTGGCGGCGGCCATTCCCTCCGTCATCGGATACAACATGCTGACCCGGCGGGTGGAGCACCACCAGACCCGCCTGGAGAATTTCATGGACGACCTCACCGGTGTCCTGGAACGCCAGGTCCGTAGCTGATGGCCTATCGTCGACGCAAGCTCATGGGGGAGATCAACATCATCCCCCTGGTGGATGTGGTCCTGGTGCTGCTGGTGGTGTTCATGATGACCGCCCCCATGCTGACGCGGGGCGTGGACGTGGACCTGCCCGAAGCCAGCTCCCAGCCGGTAACCACACAGAACGAGCCGCTGGAAATCACGGTCCGTGAGGACGGCGTCTATATCCAGAAGACCCGGGTGGCCGACCCCCGCGCGGATCTGGCCACCAAGGTGCAGGCTATCCTCGAGGAGCAGCCGGGCCAGCACGTGCTGCTGCGCGGCCAACGGACCGTGGACTACGAGGCCGTGGTGGTCACCCTGAACCTGCTGCGGCAGGGGGGGATTCGCCAGGTTGACCTCGTAACCCAACCGACGAAGAACTGATGCGCAAGATCTGGATCCAGGGGGTGCTCTTTTCCCTGGCCGTACACCTGTTCGTCGTCGCGGGCGGCTGGGCCTGGACGCTGGTGCGGCACGCGGAGACGCCGGATACGCAGCCCATCAAGGCCCGGCTGGTAAGCGCGAAGCCCGAGCCCGAGCCGAAGCCGCAACCGAAGCCGGAGCCGGATCCGGAGCCGGAGCCGGAGCCGAAGCCCGAGCCGAAGCCCGAGCCGAAGCCGGAGCCCGAGCCCGATCCGGAGCCGGAGCCGGAGCCGGAGCCGGAGCCGAAGCCCGAGCCGGAGCCGAAGCCCGAGCCGGAGCCCGAGCCGAAGCCGAAGCCGAAGCCGGAGCCGAAGCCGGAGCCGAAGCCGGAACCGAAGCCGGAACCGAAGCCGGAACCGAAGCCGGAACCGAAGCCGGAGCCCGAGCCCGAAGCCAAGAAACGGGAAAAGACCGAACCGCTAAAAAAGGTGGCCGAGGCCGAGCCGCAGGAAGCGCAACCGGAAAGCAAGGAAAAGAAGGAACAGAAAGAAGAACCGGAAGAGGAGCCTATCCTGGGCGAGGGACTTTCCCAGCGCATCGAGAAGCTGTCGAAGGATTCGGACCGGCCCTCCTCCCTGCGCCTGCGCCGGGCACGGACCCAGTTCGTTTCCGCCGTGCAGGCGGCCATTCAGGACCACTGGCTGGTTCCGCCCTCCCTCACGGAGCGCAAGGACCTCAAGGCCACCGTGCTCGTCCAGCTGACTCCTTCCGGGTCGCTGGCGGCACCGCCCAAGATCAAGGCCTCCAACGGGCCGGGCTATTTCAATAGCTCCGTGGTGCGCGCGGTGGAGAAAGCGGCACCATTCCCCATGCCCGATGGGCCGACCCGGTACTTTCAGGAATTCGAGCTCAACTTCAGCCCGGATATGGCGCAATGACCCGCAAATTACGATACCTCGCCGCGCTGGCCCTCTTTTTCCTCCTGGTGCAGCCGGCCGGCGCCATTCTGTCCATCGACATCACGCAGGGAGTCCGGAACCCCCTGCCGGTAGCGTTGGTGAACTTCTCCTGGGAAGGCTCGGGTGAGCGGCCCTTCGACGTGGGCGCCCTGGTGAGCCGGGACCTGCGCCGCTCGGGGATGTTCCGGATGATCAATTCCTCGGCGTTCATCAGTGCTCCCCATCGCCCGGAGGACGTGGAGTACAAGGACTGGCGCCTGGTGGGCGCCGATGCCCTGGTGATCGGACGCATGGCGCCCGCCGGGGATGGCCGGATCGAGGTGCGCTTCCGGCTCTTCGACGTCTATTCCCAGGAGCAGATCGCCGGTGTCCGCTACAAGGTGAAGCCGGGCGGGCTGCGCGGGGTAGCGCACCGCATCGCCGACACCATCCACGAGCAGCTCATCGGCTGGTCCGGCGCTTTCGCCACGAAAATCGCCTACGTGGTCCGGGAGAACGAGGAGTACCGGCTGATGGTGGCCGATTCCGACGGCGCCAGCCCGCGGCCGATCCTGACCAGCGAGAGCCCCATCATGTCACCGGCCTGGAGTCCGGATGGGCGGAGCGTGGCGTATGTCTCCTTCGAGCAACAGCGCTCCATGGTCTACATGCAGGACCTGGAGACCGGGAAGCGCTCCACCCTCGCCGCCTTCGAGGGGATCAATTCCGCCCCCGAATTCTCCCCCGGCGGCAGGCGTCTGGCGCTATCGCTGTCCCGGGACGGCAATGCGGAGATCTATGTGCTGGACCTCCAGACCCGCAAGCTGACCCGCGTAACTCGGCACTGGGCCATCGATACCGAGCCCACTTGGTCGCCGGACGGCGACAGGTTGATCTTCACCTCGGACCGGGGTGGTACGCCCCAGCTCTATCGGGCTTCCGTGGATGGCGGGGAGGCGGAGCGCTTGACCTTCGAGGGGAAATACAACGCCGCGCCCACTTGGTCACCGGACGGGAAACGGGTAGCCTTCGTTCACGGGGATGGAACGAACTTCGCGGTGGCCGTAATGAACCTGCAAGAGGAAGGGGCTATCCAGAGCCTCACGGAGCGCGGACCGAACGAATCGCCGAGCTTTGCCCCCAACAGCCGCATGATCCTGTACGCTACCCAGGGCCCGAATGGCAAGGGGGAGCTGGCAACGGTTTCCGTGGATGGTAACGTTCACCAGCGATTGAAACGGGAAAATTCCGGGGATGTACGGGAGCCGGCCTGGTCCCCGATGCAACCTTGAACCGGCAGGATAGGAGAACTGGATGCACAAAAAAGGCGGGATAACTATCTGGACGGGGCTGGCCGCCCTGCTGTTGCTTCTGGGCGGCTGTGCCAGCACGGGCGAGCAGGGCCCCGGCGCGGAACGGGCGGATGAAGCCGACGCCGGTGCCCAGCAGGATCAGGGTGCCCAGGCCGGCGAAGGTGCCGAGCGGGAAGGCGCCCAGGCCCAGGGCATGGAAGGCGGCGCGGGCGCGCAGTCCGAGTCCCTGGAAGGTGCCGAGCGCGGCGCCGGCGCCGAGGCGGCCGAAGAGACCGCCGAGCCCGAGGTCACCGAACCGGAGGAGCATCGCATCTTCTTCGCCTTCGACAGCTCCGAGCTTACCGACGAAGCGCGCAAGCTGCTGCGGTCCCACGCCGAGTATCTACAAAACAACGGCGATGTGGACGTGGCCCTGGAAGGTCATGCCGACGAGCGCGGCAGCCGGGAGTACAACCTGGCTCTGGGTGAGCGCCGTGCCAAGTCGGTACGTCGTATCCTCCTGGTGCAAGGGGTGGATTCCGAGCGGCTGGAAGTGGTCAGCTACGGCGAGGAGCGCCCCCTGGTGGATGGCCACAATGAAGAGGCCTACGCCAAGAACCGGCGGGTAATGCTCCGCTATAAGCAGTAAGGGAGGCCCACGTGAAGCTGGTGCGCCTGACCGCCGTGGCAACGGTGGTCGCGACCCTCGGAGGATGCTTGCCGCCACCGCCTGCTCCGGGCCGTGGCGGCGGGCCCTCTCCCCATGAAAAGCTGCAGCAGCGGGTGGCGACCCTGGAGCAGGAGCTGGCCGAGCTGCGGAAGGCCCAGAAGCAGGAAGCCTCCTCTTCGTCGGGTATGCAGGAAGGCCTGGAGACCCTGACCCTGGATGTGGAGGAGCTGCGTAACAACATGCGTACCCACCAGGGCTCCATGGAGGTCCTCAAGCATCGCGTGGATCGCCTGGAAAAGCGCCAGCGCCGGCTTTACGAGGACATCGATGCGCGCCTGCGCAGCCTTGAGCAGTCCGACCGCGAAAAGGCGAGCCCGCAGGAACCGGAGGGCCAGTCGGCCGATGCCGACGAGGGCAGCGAAGCCGGATCGGGAAGCGCGGAGGAGATGTACCATGCCGCCTTCGCCAAGATCCAGAACAATGCTTATCAGGAAGCGGCGAAGGAATTCGGGCGGTTCCTGAAGCAGTATCCGGACAGCGCCCTCGCCCCCAACGCACAATACTGGCTGGGAGAGGCCCACTACGTGCTGCGGGAATTCGAGAAGGCCTTGATGGAATTCAACAAGGTCCTGAAGAATTATCCCGACAGCCAGAAGGCGCCGGGCGCCCTGCTCAAGATCGGCTATTCCTTCTACGAGCTGGGCGAGAAGGAAAGCGCCCGGCAGGCCCTGAAACGGGTACGGGAGCGCTTCCCGGACTCTTCGGAAGCCCGGCTGGCGAGGCAGCGCCTGAACCGCATGGATTCGGCGCAGTAATTGCCTGGCCGGGACAGGTCCCGGGGGCGTCCGCGCCCGACCCGGGAGCATTGCAACCGACCCCGGGGCGGTCTACCGCCCCGGGGTCGTGGTTTCGGGGGAACGTGCCATGATCAAGGTCTTGTATTTCGCCGCCATCCGGGAGCAGCTGGGTGTCGGCGAGGAGCAGGTGGCCCCCGAGTCCCTGGCCACCGTGTCGGACCTGTTGGAGCTGCTGCGGAATCGGGGGGGCGCCTACGCGGAGGTGCTCTCCCCGGAACGGCGGGTGCTGGTGGCTGTCAATCAAGAATATGCCGATGACGCCCGCTCCCTTTCCGACGGGGACGAGGTGGCCCTTTTCCCGCCCGTAACGGGGGGCTGAGCCGGAGGTCCCGTCATGTCCGCTTCCCTTCCCCCCCTCGCGGCCCCCGGCCCCCTGTTGGCGCTCGCGGGGGCCTCCGACGCCACCTCCGTGGCCGTTCTCCTTGACGGTGTGCTCTATCACCGGTCCCGGGAGGGCGTGGCGCAGCACTCCCTCCATCTGCTGCCCCTGGTGGACGAGCTATTAAGCGAGCTCGCCCTGGACCGCAGGGCGCTGGGTGCGGTGGCCTTCGCGCGTGGCCCGGGGCCTTTCACCGCGGGTCGCATCGTGGTGGCCACCGCCCAGGGACTCGGTCTGGGACTGGGTGTGCCCCTGGTTCCGGTTTCCAGCCTGGAGGCCACTGCCTGGGCCAGCGGACGGGAGCGCACGGCTGTAGCGCTGGAGGCCGGGCAGGGAGAGGTGTATTGGGGGGCGTATCACCGGGAGCCACAGGGGGTGGCTGCTCTGGAGGAGGAACGGGTGCTCGCCCCGGAGAATGCGGCGGTACCCGGCGGCGAGCCGGAAGGCTGGTGGGGGGTCGGAGGTGGCTGGCGGAGCCATGCGGAGCCCCTCTCCCGTCGCTTTGGCCCGGCCCTGGCGGGCATCGACGCCGAGATTCCGGTTCGCGCCGATGCCGTGGCCGCCCTGGCCGTCGCTCCCTGGCGGGAAGGTCGGGTGCTGGCGGCGGGGGAGGCGGTTCCTACCTACCTGCGGGCCTCCTACGCGGAGCGCCCATCCAGCTCCTGAGCCGCGTGCGTCCCTAGGAAGGCTCGTGGTCCGGCATGCCCGTGCGCCCGCGGGTCGTCTCGCCGAACCGTTCGATCTGCGGGCGGAAATCGGCCAGCTCCACGAACTGGTCGGCCTGGCGGCGCAGCTCGTCGGCGGTGACATCCGAGGAAGCGAGCACCGTCACCTTTACCCCCCGTTGCTGCACGGCGTCCACCAGCCGCCGGAAATCCCCGTCGCCGGAAAACAGGATGGCGTGGTCCAGGTACTGGGCAAGGTTTAACATGTCGATGGCCAGCTCGATGTCCATGTTTCCCTTGATCCGGCGGTTGCCATTGCCGTTCTTGAATTCCTTGGTGGGCTTGGTGACCACGATATAGCCGTTGTAGGAAAGCCAATCCACCAGGGGCTTCAAAGGGGTGTGCTCGCCGGAAACGTCGAGGGCGGTGTAGTAGAAAGCGCGGGTCAGCTTGGCGCGCTGGCGGAAGAAATTGAGAAGCGCCTGGTAATCGACATCGAATCCCATATCCCGGGAGCTGCCATGGAAATTGGGACCATCTATGAAAAGCCCGGTCCGGTCATTGGAGTCCAGCCAAATCGCTTCCTGATCATGAGTCTGCATTGAAGTGACCTCAACTATGCATTTTGTGGGAGTTCTGGATAAGTAGTCATCCAATTTTTCAAGCCATGGCCCGCCCGAATTGCGGGAAAACCCGGGCACTATAGCAGTTGTACGCCCCGCTGGGCAGCGGTAAAGGGAGCCTCCGCATGCAAAGCGATTTGAATACCTTGGAATTCGAATCCATTCGCCGCAGCCTTGATGGCGAATGTGCCACGCCCTATGGAAAGGAGGCGGCCCGCAATCTGGAGCCGGCTCCCGGCCTGGAGGTGGCGCGGGCCTTCCAAGGTGCCGTCACCACCGCCCGCCAGGGTCTGGAGGAAGGGGACGGCCCCCAGCTCGACGAGCTGCCGGATGTCCGGGCCGCCCTGCGCCAGGCCCGCCAGGAGGGCGCCTCCCCCTTGAACGGCATGGCCCTGCGCAACCTGGTCACCCTCCTGCAGGCCGGGGACTACCTGGGGCGCGCCCTGGAGAAGCGCCCCGGCCTCTACGTGGGCGATCCCGCCGACCTGAACGGTGCCAGTCCCCTGATCGACCACCTGGATGCCCTGGTGGACACCATGGGCAAGGTCCGCTCCGGGGCCTCGGAGGATCTGGCCACCCTCCATGACGAGGTTAAACAGGTTCGGGGCGACCTGAACAAGCAGGTGGACAAGAAGCTCAAGGATAAAAAGCTCGCCCCGAGCCTGGTGGAGCCCAAGACGGAGCACTACAGCGGGCCACGCCGCGTCCTGGCCGTGAAGACCGAGGCCGTCGGCGCCATCAAGGGGGTCCGGCGCGAGGCCCTTTCCCGCGGAAGGGGGGTCATGGTGGAGCCCATGGAGTGGATCCCCCTCAACAATCGGCTCGAGCAGCTATCCCGCGAGATCGATGCCGAGGAGCGCCGGGTCCTGCGGGAGGCCACGGCCACCGTCCGGGAGCACGTCCAGCCCTTGCAGCGGCTTCTCGATGCCGTCACCTGGATCGATCTGGCCCTGGGGGCGGGACGCCTCTCCCTGAAGATCGACGCCCGTCCCCCGGAGCTCGTGGAGGCGCCCCGGCTGGATCTCCGCTCCGCCTGTCACCCGGCCCTGGTGGCCGGGCACAAGAACGGCGGTCCGGCGCCGGTGCCCCTGTCCGTGCATCTGGAGCCCGAGCACCCCATGGTGCTCGTGACGGGCCCAAACACCGGCGGCAAGACGGTGGCCATAAAGACCATCGGCCTGCTCGCCACCATGGCCTTCTGCGGCCTGCACATTCCCGCCGCCGAAGGCACGGTGATCGGTGCCTACCATCGTATTCTGGTAGACATCGGTGACCACCAGAATATCCTCCACCATGTTTCCACTTTCGCCGGTCACGTGGAGGTGCTCAAGCAGATTCTGGCCGAAGCGGACGACCGGACCCTGGTGCTCATGGACGAGATGGGCACGGGAACCGATCCCGAAGAAGGCGCAGCCCTGGCCATGTCGGTCCTGGAAGAGCTCGCCGGGCGCGGGGTCCAGGGGGTCTTCACCACCCATCTGTCGCCCTTGAAGGGCTTTGCCGCGGAGCATCCGGACATCGCAAACGCCAACATGCGCTTCGATTTCGACCGGCTCCAGCCTACCTACCGGCTCGAAGTGGGCGAACCGGGCGCCTCGCTGGGCCTGGTGGTGGCGGAGCGCAACGGCCTGGAAGGCCCTCTGCTGGAGCGGGCCCGCGGCCACCTGGAGGAGCTGCGCCCGGGGGCGACCACCGAGGGCTCGAAGCAGGGTTGATTACAGGAAGACGAAAACGGCAACGACGCTTACCAAGAAGAACGGCAAAAGAAAATAAAAAGCAAATCGGGTAAAACCGTAACGGCTTGGCGGATGGCCTAATAGCTCGGCATCTTATACTAAGTAACGGCTTCCCCGGGCTCCTTGGTCTTTTCGGCCCGCGAGCCTGCGATTTCGAAGGGCCTATCCCACCCTGCTTTTGTTGCGTTTTTATTGCTGTCCTTCGTGTACTTCGTGGTTAATACGCTGTTGCCGGCTGCCGGCTCAGCCTCCCGCCGGCTCCTCGGCCCCCTCGGCGTCATCCTCCGCCTGCTCGAACATCTTGAGGAATGCCTTGCGGGGCATGGGATCGGTGCGGCCCAGCTCCAGGGCCTCCGCTACGTGCTCCTCCCGGGCCATGGAGACCATGGCGGTGCCCACGCCGGGGGTGGAGCGGGCGAACTGCAGCGCCCGCTGGGCGGGGCTAGCAAGCTCCCCCATGGCCTGGCGGAGGATGGGGGGCTGCTGCTCCAGGAGCCGGCCGCCCATAAGGGTATGGGTGGCCATGAAGTAGAGCCCCAGCTGGTAGGCGGCCTGCACCGTGGAGGCCACGTTGCCCTGGCCCGTGGCCTGATTGAAGCGGGTGAAGCCCTCCAGCATATTGACGTTGTAGGGCATGGTCACCAGGCGCATGTGGTGGCTCTGCGGATCGCCGGCGGCCTTCTCCGCCACTCCCACCTGGCTGGTGAGGGATTGGAACAGCGTGTCGTTGGTGGCCACCCGGCAGGATTTCCAGGTGGCCAGCCCGTAGCTCCGCAGCTTGCCGGCCTGGACCATCATTTCCAGGACCGCGTAGACCTTCTGGAGCCTGGTGTTCAGGTCCTCCTTGGTCTGGAGCTCGGGGATGTGGACCTCCGACTGGTCGATGAGAAAGGCGTCCAGGGTCTCCACGCCCAGCGCGCGCCGCGTCTGCTCCACCTGCCAGGCGATGTAGGCGGGCGTGAGCAGGTGCATCCCCTGGGCGAGCTCATCGGGGGCGCCGAGCCCCTTTTTGAGGATCTCCTCCTTGAACCAGGCGGCCAGGTCGTCGGGCGGGCCGTCCTCGAAGGCCAGGAAGCCGCCCTTGCCCACCACGAACAGGGCCTCCCGGGGTACGCCGGATTCCACCGCGGCGCGGATGGCGGCGCCCGCGGCACGGGCGGAACGGCCGTAGCGGTAGCTGAGTCCCGCCTCGATGACGTTGAGGCCACCCTTGAGGCCGCGCGCCAGCGCCTGCCGGTAGCCCTCGTCCACGGCGTCGCTGGGCTCGCCGAAGTCCGATCCCAGGCCGATGGAGGACAGCTTAAGCGCCTCCTTGCCGTAATCGCTGAAGTGGCCCTCGGCCAGGCCGCTGTTCTCCGCGTAGGTGCGGGTCGCCTCGTGGGTGGCGGAGCCGGGTATGAGCTCGGGCAGTTCCTTCCGATTCGTGCTTCCTAGCATGAATGTCTACTCGCTGACGGGTTCGGGGTTGGCGACCGTCGCCCCGGGGGTCGGCGCGGGCCGCTGGAGATACGGGTGATGTCGGCGAAGACGGTCGAGCGCCTCCGTGACCTCGGGCTTCACCGGACCCGGCTGGGGCGGGTCCAGGCGGCTCCGGAACAGCTCGTCGAACCAGTCCTCCTCCTCGTCGTCCAGGTCCCAGTCCACGGCCTCCATGTGCGCGCGCCCGGCCTCCGGAAGCGCCACGGGCAGGTCACGCCCGGATAGCTGGGCCCACAGTCCCGCCCAGCAGCGCGCTAGCGCCAGGGGATGGTAGCCGCCGCCTCCGGTGACCAGGAGTCTGGGGGCCGCATCGGCCTGGATGCGTGCGGTCATTTCGAGGAAGGTCTGGGTGGAGATCCGGAACCTGCTCAGGGGGTCGGGCAACAGGATGTCCGTCCCGGCCTGCAGAACCACCGCGTCGGGCTGGAAGCGGTCGGTGATCGGCCCCCAGATCCCCCCGAAAGCGGCGCGATAGTCGTCGTCGTGGGCGCCGGTCGGCATGGGCAGATTCAGGCTGAAGCCCGCACCCGGACCCCGGCCCCGGTCCTCCAGGCCGCCGCCGGTGAACGGATAGGCCCGATCGGTGCCCATATGGAGGGAAAGCGTGAATACCTCCGGGTCCCCGGCGAAGGCTTCCTCCACGCCGTCGCCGTGATGGGCGTCCAGGTCCACGTACAGTACCCGCCAGCCTTCCCGGCGAAGGCGCAGGATGCCGAGCACGGGGTCGTTGAAGTAGCAGAAGCCCCGGGCCTGATGGGGGGCGGCGTGGTGCATGCCTCCGGCGGGGTTGAAGCCGATGCGTCCGGCGAGAACCGCCTCCGCCGCCTGGATGCTGGCCCCCGTGGCCGTTGCCGCGGTGGTGAAGAAATCGGCGAAAACCGGGTTCTCGAGATTGCCCAGGTTATAGCGCTTGCGGTCCTCGGCGGAGGCCCGCCCCGAGGCGTCTATCCGGCGCGCGGCGCGCAGGTATTCCTCGGTGTGGAACCAGGCCAGCTCGCAGTCTGCCGCCGGCCGGGATTCCTGGTATTCTGCCTCGGGCAGGGCCCCATAGGCTTGGAGCAGATCGATGGTGAGGGAAACCCGGGGAATGCCCAGCGGATGGTTGTCGTTGTAGCTCCGGCGGCGGTACCGCGCGGCGCCGAAGAACACCGCCGGACCGCTCATCGCTCCCGGTCCTCCTGCTCGCCGGTGGCGTTCTCCTCGGTATAGTGGCCCTTGAAGCCGCGGGGCGCGCCGCGTTGGGCGCCGCTCATCATGGTCTGCAGGCGCAGCTCCTTGTTGATGCGGACCAGCCGGCCGGGTATCCAGAACAGGTCGGCGAGGGCCGCCAGGCCGGGGACCAGCCACAGCCAGGGGAGCCCGAAAGCGAGCTGCACCCCAAGGGCGATCAGGGAGGCAGCCGGATAGGCGAGCCCGCCCCGGCGCTCGAGGAGATAGAAGCGGTGGAGACCGAGGGGAAACAGCAGCCAGCGCAGGTAGGCCCCCAGACGGGTCCGCGCCACGGACTTGTAAGCCATCTGGACCTGCTGCAGGCCGCCTCCCTTGAGGTCCATGGCCTCCCACTGCTTGCCCATTCTTTTACCCCCTCATAAAATAATTTGGTTTATTATGGGGTTTTTTGTTTGAGAAAATTTATCAACTTTTCAGGACGCCCGGAAGGGGAAGGCCCCCTGAAGCGAGCCAGACCGGAAAGTCCTGTGGGAGACCCGGTGAATCCGGGCGGATGGTAGGGAATCATGGCCGATCGCAGGCTGCACGTCTTTCATACCGTTGCGCGGCTTTCCAGCTTCACCAAGGCGGCTAACCGGCTGCACATGACCCAGCCGGCGGTCACTTTCCAGGTCAAGCAGCTCGAGGAGCAGTTCAACACCCGGCTATTCGACCGCAACCACAACCGGATCACCCTGACCAGCGCGGGCTCCATCGTCTACGACTATGCCGACAAGATCCTGAGCCTCTACGACGAGATGGAGAGCTCGGTGGGGGAGCTGACCGGGGAGATGCGCGGCATCCTGCTGGTGGGGGCGAGCACCACCATCGGCGAATACCTGCTGCCGCGGGTGCTCGGCGCCTTCCGGATGGCCTATCCGGCCATGAAGGTCCGCATGAACGTGGCCAATACCCGCGATATCGTCCAGCAGGTGGAGAACAACACCATCGACATAGGCATCGTCGAGGGCGTGGTCCATAACAGCAACCTGGCCATCCGGGAATGCCAGCCCGACCAGCTCATGGCCATATTCCCGCAGGGCCATGCCCTGGCCGCCAAGGAGCGGGTGACGCCCGGGGATCTGCTCGATTACCAGTTCGTCCTCCGCGAGGAAGGCTCCGGTACCCGCGAGGTCCTGGCCGACTATATCCGGGACGGCGGCGAGGACCCCAACAAGCTGGATATCGTCATGGAGCTCGGCTCCGGCGAGTCGGTGAAGGGCGCGGTGGAAAGCGGGCTGGGGATCTCGGTGGTCTCCGAGGCCACGGTGCGCAAGGAGGCCCAGCTCGGCACCCTGGAGGTGCGGCCGCTGGAGCCGGCCCTCAAGCGCGCCTTCTCCTTCGTCCATCAGAAGCAGAAGTTCCGCTCGCAGGCGGTGGAGCACTTCTACCAGTTCATCATGGAGCAATGCAAAAAGGGCGACCCCTGGGCCAAGGAGAACGGTTCGGCGCAGGACCAGGATCAGGTCGCGCTCTGACGCCCGCTGGGGGGCTTGCACATATGCGGCAGTTCTTCGTCATTCAGCACAGCCACCACGAATTTCTGGGCACCATCGAGAAGCAGCTGGAGCACCGGGAGATCGGCTTCGTCTATATCCGGCCTTTCCTGGGCCAGTCCGTGCCCGGCACGCCCCAGGACAAGGACGCCCTGTTCCTGCTGGCGGGCCCCATGGACCCCACAGAGAAGGATGACTTCCCCTATCTGACGGAAGAGGAATTCCTGGCGGGACAGTTTCTCAAGAACGACCAGCCCGTGGTGGGCATCGGCCTGGGCGCCCAGCTGCTCGCCGAGCACTACGGCGGTGCGGCCTCCGAGGATCCGGAGCTGACCGCCGAGTTCGTCACGGCCCGCAAGACGGAAGCAGGGGAGGGGGACGCCCTGGCGGAGGAGCTGGACGGACAGGAGGTCTTTCTGTGGCACGCCGGCTCCGTCACCTTGCCCGAGGGCGTGGCGCCCACCCTGGTGGACGAGCGGGACAGATGGCTCGCCTTCCGCCCCCATCCCATGGCCTACGCCCTCCTGTTCCGGCCCGAGATCAAGCCGGGGATGATCGAGGACATGGTCATGGAGGACCGGCCCTGCCCGGAGGGCGTTGGAAACCTCCTGGAGTACTCGAGGGCGTCCTGGGGGGCCGGCCGCATGCAGGCCGTCACCGACAAGGTGGTAATGGCCCTGGTGAAGGAGCTGGCGCTCATGCAGCCCCATGCCCAGGAAGGGCCGGGCTATGAGCTCAACGTCCGGGACGACTGAGGCGGGGACATTCTGATGACGGAGAACGAGAAGCGCCTTCTCGCGGCGCTCGAGCAGCTTCCCGAGGAGCAGCAGGAGCAGCTGGTGGATTATGCCGAATTCCTGGTGGCCCGGTCGGGAGGCGCCACTGCCGGGTCCGGGGAGGCGGCCCCTTCCTTGCCGGAGGCGCCCGAGCCGCCCCAGGACGTGGAGAAGGATCCCGAGGAGGGTCCGGTCCAGGCCATCAAGCGGCTGCGCCATACCTACCCCATGCTGGAGCGCAGCAAGCTGCTGGACGAGACCACCTCGGTCATGGCCAAACGGTATCTGCAGGACAAGCCCGAGGGCGAGGTGATCGAGGAGCTGGAGGCACTCTTCGAGCGCCACTACCGCTGGTACGTGCAGCAGTTCGAGGCGGAGTGAACGCGCCGGCTGTCCGGCGCCCAGCCCCCTTGATTCCGAACCGTTCCGCCGCCAGGCCCGCCGGTCCGGGGACGCTTGCCGAGCCCCGGATTCCGTCTATATCCTGCAATCCGCTTCAGATATCCTCGTCAGGACAATCGGACCCCCCGTCCCCATTCCAACCGAATGCTGTCCGGAGGCACGGTGCGCACCCCCCTAGAATGGTTCCGAAAGCGGTTCTCCGATCCCCAGATCCTGTTGCTGACCTTCGTCATCCTGGGGGTGCTGGCGGCGCTCTATCTGTTCGGACAGGCCCTGAAACCGTTCGTTGCCGGGGTGATCATCGCCTATCTGCTGGAAGGCTTCATCCGGCCCATGGAGCGCCGGCGCGTGCCGCGCTGGGTGGCCGTGGGCATCGTATTCACCGGCTTCCTGGTGGTGGCCCTGTTCCTGATCTTCTCCCTGCTGCCGTTGCTCACCGATCAGCTGCAGCGGGTGGTCCGCGACCTGCCGGACATCGTGCGCCAGGTCCAGAACCTGATCCGTACCCTGCCGGAGCGCTACCCGGGCTTCATCGAGCCGCAGTACGCCGACAGCCTCATCTCGGCCCTGGGGCAGCGCATGCAGGACTGGGGCGGGCGCCTGGTCTCGCTGTCCATCTCCTACATTCCGGGCCTGGCCACCCTGCTGGTGTACCTGGTGCTGGTGCCCTTCCTCATCCTGTTCATGCTCAAGGACAAGGAGCTGATTCTCGGCTACCTCCGCAGCTTCCTGCCGCCGCACCAGCAGCTCGCTCAGAGCATCTGGCGCGACGTGGACCGCCAGTTCGGCAACTTCATTCGCGGCAAGGTCTGGGAGATCGTCATCGTCGGTTTCGTGACCTATGCCACCTTCAGCATGATGGGCTTCAACTATTCGGCTCTGATTGGCGTGCTCACAGGCTTCTCGGTGCTGATCCCCTACGTGGGGGCCGCGGTGGTCACTATCCCCGTGGCCCTTTTGGGCTTAGTGCAATGGGGGCCGAGCTGGGATCTCACTTATTTGCTTATCGCCTACGGCATCATCCAGGGGCTCGATGGCAACGTCCTCGTGCCGCTGATCTTCTACGAAGCGGTGAAGCTCCACCCGGTGGCCATCATCCTGGCCATCCTGGTGTTCGGCTCCATCTGGGGCTTCTGGGGGATCTTTTTCGCCATCCCCCTGGCCACGGTGGTCAAATCCATTCTGGATGCGGTGCCGCGCCTGCATCACGTGGAGGACCCCGGACGGCTCCCGGTGGAGTCCGGAGAAAAAGAGGCGGAATAGCCCGAACCCGGGCATTCCGCCAATAAAAAGGCCGGCCCTCGGGCCGGCCTTCGGCGTTTCCGGCGGCCAGGATCAGGCCGTCCGAACGTCCAGATCCAGCCCGGGATTGCCCTTGACCCCCTTGAGCTTGGGGATGTTGGGCTCGCCCACCGTGACGTTTTTCTTGCCGCGCAGCCATTCGCAGCAGACGTCGTAGATGTTGGGCCGGCTTTCGTCCACAGGGGTGACGCTCGCCCAGCCGGCCACCTTGTAGTGCTTCTTGGGATCGACGGCCTTGCCGTTCAGCTCCATGTCCTGGACGCGGTTGCCCTGCTTCTCCTTGGGGTTGAAGGCGAACTTGAGGCCGCCCACGCGTACCATGTCCCCGCCCTGCTGGTAGTAGGGATCGGGGTTGAACAGGTTCTCCGCCACATCCTCGAGGACGAACTTCAGCCGCTCGCCGGTCATCTCGTTGAGGGTGACCTTGGGGTAGGTGATGGCGGTCTGGGTGTAGACGTCCTCCAGGGTTATGGGCTGGCCCGGCAGGACGGAGGTACCCCAGCGGAAGCCCGGGGAAAGGGCGATCTCGGCGTCCTGCGACTCCATGAGCGCCTCGACGATGAGCTGGTCGAAGGTGCCGTTGAAGTTGCCCCGGCGGTACAGCAGGTCCTCGGTGACCGCCAGCTCCTCGCCGAGGTCCTTGCCGGCCTGCTTCTGGGCCTTGTCCCGCTCCTCCTCGATGAGCTTCGCCATCTCCGGATCCGGCTCCAGCTCGTTGGAGAAGATGGGCAGCATGTGGAAGCGGTAGTCCCGGACCTTGCCGTTCTTGACGTCGAAGTCGAGGCGGGAGAGGAACTTGCCGTTGGAGCCGGAGTTCACCACGAGCGTCATGCCGCCGATGCCGCCGCCCTGGTTCTTGATCTCCATGGGAGCAGGCATGGCGTCGTGGGTATGGCCGCCGAGGATCACGTCCACGCCCCGCAGGCGGGAGGCCATCTTCTTGTCCACGTCCATGCCGTTGTGGGAGAGGATCACCACCACATCGGCCTTGTCGTTGTCGCGGATCTCGTCCACCAGCTCCTGGGCGTGGCTCTCGTCGATGCCGAAGGACCAGTCGGGGATCTTGTACTGCGGGTTGGCGATGGGCGTGAACGGGAAGGCCTGGCCGATGACCGCGATGCGCACGCCGTTCCGCTCCTTCACCGTGTAGGGCTCGAACAGCCCCACCCGCTCGCCCCACATGTTGTCGGTGATGTTGTGGGCCACGAAGTCCATGTCGAGCATGCCGTCCTCGATGAGCTCGCGTACCCGGTCGGCGCCGTAGGTGAACTCCCAATGGCCGGTCATGACGTCAACGCCGAGCTTGTTGGTGGCGTTCACCATGTCCAGGGCGTTGCTCCACAGGCTGGTGGCCGAGCCCTGCCAGGTATCGCCGCCGTCCAGGAGCAGGGACTTGCCTTCCCGCTCGCTGCGGAAGCGGTCCACCAGCGTCTTCATGTGGGCGAAGCCGCCCATCTTGCCGTGCTTCTCGGCCTCTTCCACGTAGTTGATGGGCGTGAAGGCGTGGGCCCGCTTGGAGCCCTTCTTGATGCCGTAGTGCTCCAGGAAGGCATCCGTAACCAGGTGCGGCGGCTCACCCTTCATGGGGCCAACGCCGATGTTGATGTTGGGCTCTCGGAAGTAAACCGGGTTGAGCTGGGCATGGCAGTCGGTGAAGTGCATCAGGGTGACGTTGCCGAAGTCCGGGACGGCGTAGGCGTCCTCTTTGAACCACCCCATGGCCTGCGCCCCGCGGGGACGTAGCATGCCAGCTGCGCCGGCCAAACCCAGCGCGTGAAGGAATTCACGACGGGACAACTGCATGGCTTGGGTAACTCCCTTGGCGTTGCGTGCGTTGGGTAGGGAGAGCGATGCCGGTCGGCACGGTCGCCCTACTGGAATCCGCCCGCTATGGCGGCATTCCGGTCTCGGGTGATGTTCTGGTCCGTCTCCACGGCGATGCGCCCAGCCCTCGGCGGGCCACCGGGGTAGTGACGCTTTCGCGGAACCCCCACGCCCGGGCCCAAATGGCACACCCGGTACACCATGCGGGCCCGTGCGCGGGCGAGATCCCGGTTACGCATCCCCGTGACCTCATCCTGGGCTCCCCGTCCGCGGGCTGCGTACCCTGGCATCGGGCCGGAAGTGCCCTTCCGGGCCTTACAGGGGCTCGTCGGAGGGCCGATTAGCGCGGATAGCCCGCGGATCGGTGCCGGTTCCAACGAATCCGGCCCAGCCGGGGACCGCCGAGGAAAATGCAAAAACCAGGCCCAGAAAAATCTGCGGTCGGCGGGCTTCCCGGTAGCCATTGCCCGCATTGGGCGCCCTCCCTTTTCCTTGGCCGGATCGCCGCAAGTCCCGGTTCGGCTCAGGTCGCAAAAAAATAGGCCCGGGGCGGACCCGGGCCTAATACGGCGGCTCCTGCGGAGCGGCTAGAGGCTGTGCCCCGGCACCCGCATCGGCTCACCGTTGGAGAGCGAGCCGTGGTAAAGCTCCAGGGCCCGATAGGCGGGATCCTGGAAGGGCAGGTCGTGCGCCCGGACACGGCGGTTGCAGCCCCGATACCGGGTATGCATGAGGCGCGTCTGCTGCTGCTTCATGCGGAAGGTCGGGAACTTGTTGTACTGCCCGCGCACATCGGACAGGATCTGTCCGCGGATGCGCATGCCGCCGTTCAGCACGTGGCAGGTCCCGCAGGCGAAGTTCAGCTGGCCGCGCTTCATCCAGTAGAACTTCTTGCCCTTCTCCCAGTACTCCTTCGCCTTGCCGTCGGTGGCGATATCCAGCGGCATGCCGGTGGAGAGGGACTTCACGAAGATGGTCATGTAGCGCATCTTCTTGCCGTGCTTCTGGCTCCAGTTCCAGGGCTCGGCGTCCATGTTGTTGGCCCGGCAGATGTTGATCTGCATCGCCAGGGTGCGCACGCCTTCGTCCTCGATGGCCTTGTTGGGGTTCAGCGCCTCGCCCTGCTTCTGGCCCTTATGGACTAGCTCGGGCCCGGAGGTGTTCCCGATGGGATAGACCGAATCCACCACCTTGGGGTATTGGGTGGCGGCGCCCTTCAGGTCCTCGCCATCCTCACCGTGGCAAGAGGCGCAGGACTTGCCGTTGGGGCCTTCCTGCTGGAACAGGGCCTTGCCCTCATCGATGTCGAGCTCGCCGGGGTTGAAC
This sequence comes from Thiohalorhabdus sp. Cl-TMA, assembly GCF_041821045.1. Taxonomy (NCBI): domain Bacteria; kingdom Pseudomonadati; phylum Pseudomonadota; class Gammaproteobacteria; order Thiohalorhabdales; family Thiohalorhabdaceae; genus Thiohalorhabdus; species Thiohalorhabdus methylotrophus. The sequence continues at coordinate 228,508 of NZ_JBGUAW010000002.1, forward strand.
TGCTCCCCGATGGCCTCGGCACCCTCCTCGGAAACGGCCCGCTGCTGCTCCTCGCCGGTTAGCTGGGCGCCGGCCTGGCTCGTGCCGAGCAACAGCGCGAGCGTGGCCGCGGCTACGGACAGACGTTCTTTCATGCTGGGTCCTCCTGCTGGCGTAGTCGGGAGCTAGCGCGGCTAGCCGACCTGAACCTGGGCTTCGGCGGTGTAGGTGCCGCCCTGATTGTCTTCCCAGGTCATCTTCAGGGTGCCGCTGGATTCCGGGGCGATGTAATAGGACATATACGGGTTCTTGCTGATCGCCACGCTCCAGTCGGCCTCGAAGATACGGGTGCCGTTGAAGTCCGCCTTCACTTTCTGCACGTAATGGGCGGGGATCTTCTCGCCGGTCTTGGGGTCCTTGCGCAGGCCGGTTTCCATGGGATGCAGGATCAGGGCGCGAACCTGGGTGGGCTGGCCCTTCTTGGCGTTCCCGACCCGGATACGAGCGGTTCCAGTCTTAGCCATCTTGATTTTCCCCTATCGTATTCTGTGTAGGCCGAAGTCTTTGCGGTCTGCCCGGTGGCTCAGCCGCCGCAGCCGCCGATGGTGACCCGGACTTCCTTGCTGGTCTTGTAGAACTGGCCGTCGGTGGTCTCGGCGACGGCGACGATGTCGGAAGTCTCGTTCATCTTGATGCGGGTGGAGACCTCCGGCCGGCCGGTTTCGAGCATGTGGAAGCGGGCCGTATAGGGGGCCGGGTTCTTGGTCACGAAGATGTGGAACTTGGCCACCTTCCCGGGCTCCAGATCGCTGCTCGCGGTGATGGGCACCACGGCGCCGTTCTCGGCGATGGTGGGCGTCTTCAGGCTGACGTGCCCCTCCTGCACGTCGGTGGTCCCGAGAGCCGTCTGCATGGCGGAATCCATGCTTTCCTGGTTGAAGGCTTCCTTGGGGAACGGGAAGTTGGCGGCCAGGCTCTTGACCGGTTTCAGCAGTCCGGCTCCGGCGGCGGCCACCACGGCACCCGTCGTGCCGAGGGTCTTCAGGAAGGAGCGCCGGCCGGTGTTCTGAGTGTTTGCAACGCGCATCGAGTGGTTCCTCCGTGAATCGGTTTCGCTTCGCCGTTTAATAGTGAAGCGTCATGAGGTAGGCGACGATCTTGTCCACTTCCTCTTCGGACAGGATCTCGTGCTTCCCGAAGGGGGGCATGGAGGTGACCGTGTTGAACTGCTCCGGGTCCCAGATCTGGTTCCGGATGCGCTCCTTGCTCAGCCGGTCGGCGACGCCTACCAGACTGGGTCCGAGATTTCCGGGGAGCTCCCCGCCGGGAATCTCATGGCAGGCCAGGCAGTTGCCCTTCTTCCGGTCGAAGGCGAGGTCCTTGCCCTGCTGTTCCGTACGGCCCAGCTCTTCTCCGTCGTCTTGGGCAATGGCAACGTTGGCGGCGCTGCCGACGACGAGCATGGCGGCTCCCAAAAGCGGGGCGCCGAGCCGGGAGATTACATTGATCCCCATGTGCACTCCTCCTTTGCGGCTTGACTGTAGGGCCGAAGGGCCGAAAACCAGCCCGGGGCCCAAGAATGCATCCTGTATGCCATATTGGGCTGCGGAGCCGCAACCAATTGTTTTCGAGATTCGTCGTTCATTCCTCATTGGGATGCATTATTCTAAATTGTGTATTGCCTTTGGATTACAGAGGCGGGTCGCGCCCCAGGCGCACACTGGCTTTAGAATAGCATCTCCCAGAAGCCTGTCCACAAGCTGAGCCCCTGTAGGAGGCCGATTTTGAAGGAGAAAAGTTTCGTAAATGGGCCCTTAAAGGATTCGAATGCTCAATTTTGGTATATTAATAAACTTTAATATTTGAGTTTTCTTGTACTCAGACGGCGCAGCAAGCTCTGATTCTTCTACTGCAAGTGCCGTACCGTCGGTAGCCGCATTGTCGCTCAAGAAGGCGCGGACGGGTCGGGGGCGCCCTCCGGCTCCTCTTCACCGTCGCTGCCCAGCAGGCCCAGGTTCTTCATCTTGGTGCGCAGCTGTTTGCGGCTTATGCCCAGCAGGACCGCCGCCTGGCTCTGGTTCCAGTTGGTCTTCTCCATGGCGTCGATCACCACCTGCCGCTCGATGGTGGGGAGGTGGTGGGTGGGGAAATCGGCCTTGGCCGAAGCGGCGGGCGGCCTGGAGAGCTCGTGTGGCAGGTCCTCGGAGCCCATCGTGTCGCCCTGGGTCATGACCACGGTGCGCTCGAGGATGTTCTCCAGCTCCCGTATGTTGCCGGGCCAGGGATAGGCCTGGAGGACCGAGAGGGCCTCCGCGGTGAGCACCGGCGGATTGCGGCCCAGCTGATGGGCGAACCGTTCCAGGAAATGGCGGGCCAGCAGGGGGATGTCTTCCATGCGCTCGCGCAGGGGCGGGAGGTGCAGGGGGATGACGTTGAGGCGGTAATAGAGGTCCTCCCGGAACCGTCCTTCCTCAGCGTCCCGGGCAAGATCCCGGTTGGTGGCGGTAACCAGGCGGGCGTTCACCGGCAGGGCGCGGTGGCTGCCGAGGCGCGTGATCTCCCGCTCCTGGAGGGCGCGCAGGAGCTTCACCTGCATGGCCAGGGGCATCTCCCCCACCTCGTCCAGGAACAGGGTGCCCTTGCCCGCCTCTTCGAATTTGCCCGGCCGGGCCTGGTGGGCGCCGGTGAACGCCCCCTTCTCGTAGCCGAACAGCTCGCTCTCTATCAGCTCGCCGGGAAGGGCGGCGCAGTTCACCGCCACGAAGGGCTCCCGGGACCGCGGCGAGGCCGTGTGCAGGGCACGCGCCACCAGCTCCTTGCCGGTGCCCGACTCCCCCGTGATCTGCACGGTGGACGGGGCCGGCGCCACGAGCTCGATGGTGTGCAGCAGCTCGCGGATGGGCGGGCTGTTGCCCACGATGCCGTAGTCCTGCTCGGGGTACTGCGTGGGCAGGGCGTGTCCGGAGCGGTTGAGGAGGTTGCGGACCAGCGCCACCAGGTCCGCTTCTTCCACCGGCTTGGTGAGATAATGGTCGGCCCCGGCCTTCATGGCCTCCACGGCGTGCTCCACGTTGCCGTAGGCGGTGACGATGATCACCGGGAGGTCCGGATGCTCGGCCTTGAGGGCGTGCATGAGGTCCAGGCCGTTGCGGTCGCCCCCCAGCCGGTGGTCGGTAACCACCAGGTCCGCGCCGTGCCGGGCGAACTGCGCAAGGGCCTCCTCGGCGTCCTCCGCCGTCCGGGTGCGGAAGCCCTCGCCCTCCACCCAGGCCGCCATCACCCGGCGCAGATTGCGTTCGTCCTCGACGATCAGAATAGTGCGCTCTGCCATGGCTCCGATTACCCGGTTCTGGGAAGCGTCAGCGTGAAGCGGGCGCCGCCGCCCGGAGCGTCGTCCACCTCCACCTGGCCCCCGTGCTGCAGCACCACCTTGGAGACCACCGCCAGCCCCAGCCCGCTACCGTGGTTCTTGGTGGTCACGAAGGGCTTGAAGATCCGCTCGCGATCCGCCTCGGGGATGCCCGGCCCCGTATCGCGCACGATGATCTTGCGCGTGCTGCGGGGTCCGGGCTCCAACCATACGCTTACCCGGTCCCCCGGCTCCAGGGCGTCCAGGGCATTGGTCAGGAGGTTCACCAGCGCCTGGTGGAGGAGCTGGGCGTCCACCGGACACCGTTTCTCCTCGGAGCAGCGGCAGTCCAGCGTCACCCCGGCATTGGCGTAGTCGTTCTCCAGGCGGCCGCAGGTATCCCTGATCAGGGCGCACAGATCGCGCTCCTCCAGCTGGGGCTCGAAGGGTCGGCTGAAATCGAGGAAGCCCTCGGTCATCTCGTAGAGCCGGTAGACTTCCTCCTCGATGATCTCGGAGAACTCGGCCTTCTGGGAGGCCTCCGGGTGACGGCGCAGATAGCGGGCGGCGCCGCGCAGGCTGGACAGCGAATTGCGCAGCTCGTGCGCCACGTGGGCCGACATCTCGCCGATGGTGGCCAGGCAGTACTGGGCCTGCTGCTTGCGATGCAGACGGTCCAGCTCGATCAGGTAGCTGCTGAGGGTGGAGCGGAGGCGTCCGAAGCCGTGCTGGAGGCGCGCCAGCTCGTCGCCGGCGGGCGGGCCGCTCTCGTCCTCGCTGCCGGCGGTGGCGAACTCCCGCTCCATAGCCTCCACCTGTCCGGTTAGGCGTCGGATGGGCCGGGTGACGAAGCCCGAGACCAGGAAGGCGCCGGCGGTTCCCACCACGCCGGTGAGCAGGCCCAGCCACAGGAGCTTCTGCAGGGTCGCCGACAGGTTCTCGGCGACGATCTGCTGGAGCTCCTCCGGGTCGAAGCGCACATGGACCCGCCCCAGGAGCTCGTCGCGGACGTTGATGGGATGGCTCGCCGTCTTCAGGAGCTTGCTGGAGGTCAGAGGCAGCAGGTCCAGGGCCGAGGAGGAAGGGGACGCAGGTGCGCTGTCGCTGGCCCAATCGGGCCGTTTCTGTCCCAATTCGGACAGCTTGGTGGAGGCCAGGGTCCGCTGGGTGGCGTCGGTGATCACCACCGCCTCCACGGCGCGGTTGCTGCCCGCCTGCTCCACCAGGGTCTGGAGCGCGGCCAGATCGGTGGTGAGCAGGGGGCTGCGGGCGCTGGTGGAAAGGTCCCGGACCATGCGGAGGTTCTCGGAGACCAGCTGCTGCTCGAGGTCCCGGTTCACGGAGGTATACACCACCAGCGCCACCGCCAGGAAGATGCCGGTGATCAGCAGCAGGACGTACAGGGCGCCCTTGGTCTGCAGGGGCAGTCGCTGGAAGCGGCTGATCATTCCCGCCTTCCTTCGGTGCTCGTGGTCCGGTCCGCGGGATCCAGCAGGTTCAGGGGGGTAGACGGCGTGCCATGGCGGCGCTCCATCGCCCGGATCACATCGTAGTCCGCATCCGTCGTGGCCACGAAGCCGTTCACGTCGCTGCCGATGGCCCGCAGTACGGATTCGGCCTGGAGACTGGTAAGAATGCCGGTGAGGCGCCGGCGGAAGGCGGCGTCGATCCCTCGGTTGGCGGCCAGCAGATACTGGGGGATGGGCCGGGAATAGCGGAGTGCCCGCAGCACCCCCTTCTCCAGGAAGGGCCGGGCGGAGGACTCGTCCACGGCGGTGGCGTCGAAGAGGTCCGCGGCCACCGAGTAGAGGGCATTCTCGTTGGATCCGAGGGTGCGCTTCTCGAAGAAGTCCCGGCCCGGATTGAGGCCGGCCTCCGCGAACATGGCCTCCGGAACCAGGCGCGATGCGGCGCAGACCGGATTGCCGTAGGCGAACCGCGCCCCCTCCAGCTCCTCCAGACGGGCATAGGGGCTGCCGTCACGTACCACCACCACCGTGCGGAAGGTGCTCTGCCCGTGACGCTCGAGCCGTGCCAGGGCGGTCAGTGCCCCTTCATCGGCCAGGCGCGTGTAGATGAGCGGACAGAGGTAGGCGATCTGCGGCCGGTCCTGCCGGGCCAGGCGGAGCAGGGATTCCAGGTCCCCCGCCACCCGCGCTTCCACCGGAATGTCGAGGGCCTTTTCCAGGTGCTGGGCCAGGGGCTGGAACCGTGCGTAGACCTGATCGGCGCTGGACAGGGGCGGCAGGAGGAGGCGGAGCCGCTCGGGGGGCTCCGCGGAGGCGGTCGGCGCCCCGGCCAGCAGGAACAGCCCCGCCAGGAGCGGCAAACCGCGGAAGAAGAGGCGTTTGGCGAGTCTAAGGGGCGCCTGCATGGGATTCCTTGCGGGGAAGCGGGGGGGGCCGGCGCGGGGCCCGCCCTATAACTGAAGCTCCTTGATGCGCGCCCGGATCAGGCCAAGCTGATCCGAGCTTTGCTCCTGCGCCAGCCGCTCGGCCAGGCGCAGCTGCTCCAGGGCCTCGGCGCGCTGCCCCAGCAGCCAGCGGGCCTCGGCCTCCGCGCGATGGGCCTGGATGGGCTGATCGGTCCGGGCGTAGGCCTCGGCCAGGGCGCGATGGGCGGAGGCGCGGTCCGGATAGTCCCGGGTGACCTCCACCAGGGTGCGCAGGGCTTCGGAGGCATTGCCCTCGGCGAGCTGCGCCTCCCCGAGCTGTTCCCGCAGCTCGGGCGCGTCCGGGCGGAGCTCCAGGGCAGAGCGGATGGCTTGCACCGCCCCGCCGGGCCGTCCGGCGCTCAGGAGGAGCTCGGCCAGGGCGCTGCGGTAGGCCACCTCTTCGGGGGCGTCCTCCATGAGGCCGCGCAGGATGCCGATGGCTTCCTCGGTGCGTCCGCTGAACCGGGCGGCCAGGGCCAGCCCGTAGCGGGCGGAATGGTCCTGGGGCCTCCGCTTCACCGCCTCCCTGAAATGGTTATAGGCTTCCTGGCTGGACTCCGCGCTGATGGCGCGCATGCGGGCGCGGATGCGCTGGAAGGTGTCCTCGCCCAGCGGGGTGGAAGCGGAGGCGGCCTGCATGCGGCTGGCGCGGTTGCGCGCGTCGGAGATCCGATTCGTGGTCAGGGGGTGCGTGGACATGTAGGCCGGGGGCGACTGGCCCTGGAGCTGCGCCCAGTTCTGCAGCTCCTCGAGGAAGGCCGGAAGCCCCTCCGGGTCGAAGCCGCTGGCCGCCAGATAGCCCACGCCCAGGCGGTCCGCCTCGTGCTCGTGGCTGCGGCTGTAGGAAAGCATCTCCTGCTGGGAATAGGCGCTCGCGCCGGCAACCAGCGCCTGGGCGGCCTCTCCCTGTCCCTGCATGCCCGCCATCACCCCCGCAAGCACCAGCAGCAGGGATTCGAGCTGGGTCTGCTGGCTGGCGGCCACCTGCCGGGCCATGTGGCGCTGGGTGATGTGGGCGATCTCGTGGGCCAGCACGCCGGCCAGCTCGGCGGCGGAGTCCGTCGCCTCGATCAGGCCGGAGTGGAGGAAGATGTAGCCGCCGGGCACGGCGAAGGCGTTCAGGCTGGGGTCCTGCACCACGTAGAAATGGAACGGGTAGGCGTGGAAATCCGTCTGGGCGGCGATGCGGTGACCGATGGTGCGGACGTACTCCAGGATCTCCGGGTCCTGCACGAAGGTCAGCTGCCGCTGCGCCCGGCTCAGGAATCGTTTGCCGATCTCCCTTTCCTGGGTGGCGGTGAGCGCGCCGCCGGTCTGGCTGCCGAGGGAGGGGAGCTGGTCCGCCGAAACGGTCGGTGCCGATCCGAGCAGGCCCATTAATAGAGCCGCCAGCACGCGGCGGGCCTTACGTGTGCGCAGGGAGGTCCGGAGGTGGGGCATGGTCGCCATGGGTCGGTCGGAAAAAAATCGGTACCCAACAATACTGCGTGCTATTAGGCCCTGACCGGAGCCTCGAGTTCCTGCCTGTCCCGGAAAGGGACACCCGGCTCAGTCCGGATCGCGCCGCCAGTGCCCGGAGCGGCCCCCGGATTTTTCCACCAGCCGCACCTGGTCGATTTCCATGGCCCGGTCCATGGCCTTGCACATATCGTACACCGTGAGCAGGGCCACGTTGACGGCCGTGAGGGCTTCCATTTCCACACCGGTGCGGTTGGCCGTCTTGACCGTGGCCGTCACCCGCACCGCAGACGGCCGATCCTCGTCCCGGAAGTCCAGCTCCACCGAGGTGATGGGCAAGGGGTGGCAGAGGGGGATCAGGGTACCGGTCTGCTTGGCCGCCTGGATACCAGCGATGCGCGCCACGCCGAGCACGTCCCCCTTGGCCACCTGGCCGGCCCGGATACGCTCCAGGGTGGCGGGGTCCATGCCGATCCGGCCCTCCGCCACGGCCGTCCGCTCGGTAACGGCCTTGTCGCCCACGTCCACCATGCGGGCGTTGCCTTCGGGATCGAAATGGGAAAGGGGGTCTTCTGCGCTGGTCATGGGGCTCCTCCCGGAAAATACACAAAGGGGCCGGGAAGACAGTCCCGGCCCCGGAATGGGGATAGGTGCCGAAATCGCCCCCGGGCGCGCCCCCGGGAACCAGCGCGGCGGGCGCTTACTTGCCCCGCCCCGGGGCGGAAGCGTAGTGGAACATGGTCTCCCGGTCCCGCCACATCTTCTCTTCGAGCAGCTCGTCGGGAACGGTGAAGAAATGCGACCGGTCCGCCGGCTTGGTTTTGACGATCTTGACCACGTCATTATACGCCATCTTGCGGAACAGGCCGTCATTGTCCGTGGACCTGACGATCATGAACTCATCGAACAGCTTAAATACATAGAAGTTCCCGGGGCGGAGCTTTCCGTTGCGGTCCTTGTAAGTAACCGTAATCCGGGTGTTTTCCTGGAATTCGCTGCGGTCCACCGTCAGTCCTCCTGGGGTAACGTAGCCTTCCCGAGAGCGTGGGCCCGGATCGGACCCGGCCGGTTTGGGGCCATGCCCGGGTGGACGTACAATCCATGGGGGAATTCGCTAAGCGAGGTCAAGCTAGCACGGGGGTTCGGGGGCAACAAATAAAGGGCTTTGATCCCCGAATTAAAATTACTGCCTTGCCAGGGGGCAGGGCAATCGCCAACATTGCCCGTTCTCAAAAACCCCCGATCACCTCGCGTCTTCCGGGGGTTCGGCGGGTTGGCGGTCTGGGCTGCATCTGGAGAACTATCATGCTGGCCGTGGAAGATGCCCGGAACCGAGTCCTGCAGGAAATCGTGTCCAGCCCGGAGAGCGAAACGGTCCCGACGGCCGATGCGGCGGGCCGTTACCTGACCGAGGCCCCCCTGGCCCGGGTGGGGAGTCCGGCCTTCGACAATTCGGCCATGGACGGCTACGCCTTGCGCGCCACCGATCTGGGCGACGATGGCGGCGAGCTGCCGGTGGCCTTCACCGTGGCCGCCGGCGACGACCCCCAGGCGCTACCGCCGGGCGCGTGCGCCCGCATCATGACCGGAGCCGCCATCCCTTCCGGCGCGGACAGCGTGGTGATGCAGGAGAAGGTGACCGCCCTGGAGGGACGGGCCCGCTTCGGCGAGCGCCCGGCGGTGGGCAGCAATATCCGCGGCAGCGGCGAGGATGTGCATCCGAATGCCCGGCTGGCGGAGCCGGGGGAGCGCATCTCCCCCATCACGGTCTCCGCCCTGGCGACCGCCGGCGTGGGCACCGTCCGGGTGGCCCGCAGGCCGTGCGTGGCGGTGCTTTCCACGGGATCCGAGCTAAGTGATCCCGGGGAGCCCCCGGCGCCGGGCATGATCTACGACTCCAACCGCTTCGCCCTGCTGGCCATGCTGCGCCAGATCGGGGTCGAAGCGGTGGACGGCGGGCGGGTACCCGACGACCTGGATCTCCTGCGCGCTTCCATGGACAGCGCCGCCCAGTACGACGCCGTCATCACCAGCGGCGGGGTGTCCGTCGGCGAGTTCGACCACGTCAAGCGGATCCTGGAGGAGAAGGGCGAGATCGGCTTCTGGAAGGTGGCCATCAAGCCCGGCAAGCCCTTCGCCTTCGGACGTCTCGGCGGCGCCTACTTCTTCGGGCTCCCGGGGAACCCCGTTTCATCCCTGGTTACCTTCCAGCAGTTCGTGCGCCCTGCCTTAATCCACTGGATGGGCGGCACTCCGGTTTCGGTCCGGGTGTCGGCAATGGCGGGGAGCGAGTACCAGCGGCCACACACGAGCCGCACCGAATTCTTGCGCGCCCGTCTGCAATGGGACGGCGGGCGGCTGGTGGCCAGCCCCCTTACCCGGCAGGGCTCCGGGATGATCTGGGGCATGAGCCGCGCACACGCGTACATCGTCGTGGAGGCGGGCGATCACGGCTTCCAGGCCGGCGACCCGGTGGTGGTGGAGCCCATCAGCGACTGGTGCAGCTTTGGCGAGCCGCAATCTAGGGGCGAATAATGACTGCGAGCGGATTGACCTACTATTCGGATCCTGAGCACTACGAGGACCATTCCCGCCAGGAGGTGAAGTACACCACCTGCTATATGTGCGCCTGCCGGTGCGGGGTGAAGGTGTATGTGGAGGACAACAAGCTCCGCTACCTGAAGGGCAACCCCGACCACCCCACCAACCAGGGCGTCCTGTGCGGGAAGGGGTCCGCGGGGATCATGAAGCAGTACTCCCCGGCCAAGCTCCAGAAGCCCCTGCTGCGCAAGCCCGGTGCCGAGCGCGGCTCCGGAGAGTTCCAGGAGATCTCCTGGGAGGAGGCCCTGGGCATGCTCTCCGAGCGGCTGGAGAAGATCCGCTCCAGCGACCCGCGCAAGCTCGCCTTCTTCACCGGCCGCGACCAGATGCAGGCCCTAACCGGCCTGTGGGCGACCCAGTTCGGCACGCCGAACTTCGCCGCCCACGGTGGCTTCTGCTCGGTGAACATGGCGGCCGGCGGCATCTACACCACCGGCTCCCCGTTCTGGGAGTTCGGTAGCCCCGACTGGGACCGCACCAAGTACTTCCTGATGTGGGGAGTGGCCGAGGACCACGACTCCAACCCCATCAAGATCGGTCTGGAGAAGATCAAGCGCCGGGGCGCCAAGTTCGTGGCCATCAATCCGGTGCGTACCGGCTATGCGGCCATCGCCGACGACTGGGTGGGCATCCGACCGGGCACGGACGCCATGCTGGCGCTGTCCATGGTCCACGTCCTGCTCGAGCGTGAGCTGTTCGACTGGGAATACCTGATCCGCTACACCAACGCGCCCTACCTGGTGATCGACAACGAGGGCGCCTCGGATCACGGCCTGTTCCTGCGCGATGGCGACGGCCGCCCGCTGATCTGGGACCAGAACGCTGGGGATTTCGCCGACGCCACCGGCACCGATATCGCGCCCGCGCTGTTCGGCGAGTTCACCGGCCCGGACGGCGAGCGGGTCAAGACCGCCATGACGCTCATGGCGGAGCGCTACCTCTCCGAGGAGTACAGCCCGGAGCGTGCCGCGGAGATCACCGGCATCGATGCCGAGCGCATCGAGCAGATCGCCCTGGAGATGGCCCACGTGGCCTTCCGCGAGACCATCGAGATCGACCAGGAGTGGACCGACTGGGCGGGCCGCAAGCAGGAAAAGTTCATCGGCCGGCCCGTGTCCATGCACGCCATGCGCGGCATCTCCGCCCACTCCAACGGCTTCCAGACCTGCCGGTCCATCCACTTCCTGCAGATGCTGCTGGGTACCGTGGACGTGCCGGGCGGGTTCCGCTCCAAGCCGCCCTTCCCCAAGCCGGTTCCACCCAACGCCAAGCCCATGGGGGGTGACGTGGAGAAGGCGCTGGCGCCCGACACGCCGCTGGCCGGGGCACCCCTGGGCCAGCCCACGGCGCCGGAGGACCTGCTGTACACCGAGGACGGCAAGCCCCTGCGGATCGACAAGGCCTACACCTGGGAGGCGCCGCTGGCCGCCCACGGCATGATGCACATGGTCCTCACCAACGCCTACAACGAGGACCCGTACCCCATCGATACCTTCATGACGTTCATGGCGAACATGTCGTGGAACTCCACCATGAACACCACGGGCGTCATGGACATGCTCACCGCCAAGAAGGACGACGGCGAGTACCGCATCCCCTTCGTGGTGGTCTCGGACGCGTTCCACTCGGAGATGGTCAACTACTCCGACCTGGTGCTGCCGGATACCACGTACTTCGAGCGCTACGACTGCATCTCCATGCTCGACCGGCCCATCTCCGAGCCGGACGGTCCGGCCGATGCTATCCGCCATCCGGTCATCGAGCCGGACCGGGACGTGCGCGCCTTCCAGGAGGTGCTGGTGGACCTGGCGGGGCGGCTGAAGCTGCCGGCCTTTACCGACGAAGACGGCGAGCCGAAGTACAAGGACTACAAGGACTTCATCGCCAACTTCGAGCGCGCGCCCGGCATCGGCTTCCTTTCCGGCTGGCGCGGCAAGGACGGCGAGAAATCGCTGGTGGGCGAGCCCAATCCCAATCAGTGGGAGAAGTACCTGGAGAATCAGTCCTTCTTCGCCTACCACCTGCCCGAGCGCATGCGGTTCTACAAGGGCTGGAACAAGGACTACCTGGAATTCGCCAAGGAGTCCGGCTACCTGGGCTCCAGCGATCCGGTGGTGATGAACTTCTATTCCGAGCCGCTGCAGCGCTTCCGGCTGGCGGGCGAGGGGGTCTACGACGGGCCCCGGCCCGAGGATCCGGTGGACCGCGAGCGACTGAAGAGCTACTTCGATCCGCTGCCCTTCTGGTACAAGCCGCTCGAGCAGCAGCGCGTGGAGGACGACGAGTATCCGTTCTTCGCCCTCACGCAGCGGCCCATGATCATGTACCACTCCTGGGACTCCCAGAACGCCTGGCAGCGCCAGATCCTGGCCAAGAACTACCTCTACATGAACCGGGCGCGCGCCGAGCAGCTGGGCATCCCGGACCAGGGGTGGGCCTGGGTGGAGAGCCACCACGGCAAGATCCGCTGCCAGGTGAAGCACATGGAGGGTACCGAGCCCACCACGGTGTGGACCTACAACGCCATCGGCAAGCAGAAGGGCTCCTGGGGACTGAAGACCGAGGCGGCCGAGTCCAACGAGGGCTTCCTCATGAACCACCTCATATCCGAGCTGCTGCCGGAGAAGATGGGCGAACGGCGGATTACCAACTCGGACCCGATCACCGGGCAGGCGGCCTGGTTCGACCTCCGGGTCAGGATCTCCCCGGCGGCTCCGGGGGAGCACGGCGTCTGGCCGGAATTCCCCGAGATCAAGCCCTTCCCGGGTGAGCCGGAGCGTCCCGAGGTGCTGCGGTACGACACGCGGGGCCGGAAGTAAGCAGCCGTCATGGCGAGCAAGGAGCACACGATGAAACTCGGACTGGTCATCGATCTGGATACATGCGTGGGCTGCCACGCCTGCGCCACCGCCTGCAAGGAATGGAACGCCTCGGGCGTCACCGGACCTATCTCGGACTACGATCCCTACGGGGCCGAGCCTTCCGGGGTCTGGTTCAACCGCATCCGCCATTTCGAGGTGGGGGAGTACCCGGAGAACAAGACCGTCAACTTCCCCATGTCCTGCCTGCACTGCGAGAACGCCGAGTGCGTGACCGTGTGCCCCACCGGCGCCTCCATCAAGCGGGAAGAGGACGGGATCGTCCTGGTGGACCAGGACAAGTGCATGGGCTGCAACCTGTGCTCCTGGGCCTGCCCGTACGGCGCCCGCGAGCTGGACAAGTCCAGCGGGACCATGAAGAAGTGCACCCTGTGCGTGGACCGCATCTACGATGAGGAGCTCGAGGAGCGGGAGCGCCAGCCGGCCTGTGTGCTCGCCTGCCCGGCCCATGCCCGGATGTTCGGCGACCTGGAGGATCCGGACTCGGCGGTGGGCGAGACCGTGCGCCGTCGCGGCGGTTACTCCCTCATGCCGGAGCTCGGCTACGAGCCCACCAACCAGTACCTGCCGCCGCGCGCCAGCCGGCCCATTCCCACCGATGACCTGCCCAAGCCCAACGCCAAGGACAAGGTCAAGGAATGGACCAACAAGGTGGTCAACCGGTAGCGGCCGGGCCGCGCCCAATCCGACGCACTGCAGTCAAGGAGCCATAGGGAGCCATGAAACCGGCATTCTCGGTGATTCTTTTCACGGTCGCCTCCGGAGCGGGGTTCGGCCTCATCATGCTGGGCATCCTCTTCGATCTGTTCGGCCTGGGCGGGGGGCTGGACCGCAGCAGCCTGCTGGCGGCGGGCGGCCTGGCCTTCGTCCTGATCTCGGTGGGTCTGCTGGCCTCCACCGCGCACCTGGCCAACCCCAAGAACGCGTGGCGCTCGTTCTCCCGGTTCAAGACCTCCTGGCTGTCCAAGGAGGGGGTGTTCGCGGTCCTCTTCTACCCCTTCTTCCTGCTCTACATGCTGGGGGTCTACAGCGGCGCCGGTAGTACCCCGGGGTGGGCGCTGTTCTTCGGGGTGATCGCCTTCCTCCTTGGTCTGGCCACCTTGTTCTCCACCGGCATGATCTACGCCAGCCTCAAGACCATCCGGCAATGGTCGAGCCCGCTGGTGCCGGTGAACTATCTGACCAAGGCCTTCAGTACCGGAATCCTATTGTTGTATGCCCTGGGCCTGGGCGGCCTGCAGCCGGTCAGCGGGATGATCGCCCTGGCGGCGGCGCTCATACTCCTGGCCGCCATGGTGAAGTCCGTCTACTACTTCTGGGTGGCGCAGCCGGCCGGTCCCACCATCAATACCGCCACGGGCTTTACCCGGGCCAAGGTCCAGATACTGGATCCCGGCCACAGCTACGGCACCTTCCTCACCCACGAGTTCGGCTACGTACCGCCCGCCAACCTCGTGAAGGGCCTCAAGGTGGGGGTCTACGTCTTCACCTATCTGCTGCCCCTGGTCCTGCTTTGGCCGGCCGCGGAGGCGCCCGGCAGCGGCGTCATGTGGGTGGCCGCCGTTTCCGCCCTGGCCGGCGCGGCCATGGAGCGCTGGCTGTTCTTCGCCGAGGCCCGGCATGTGGTCAACCTTTACCACGGCGCGCAAACCACCTGAAAATGCACCCGGAGGGAATTCCCAAGCGAGCCTTGTGGTCTTAATATTAGAATTTGGCTACGTTCCGGAATAGTGAATTAGGGGGTAAATGCGTCTATGGCTTCCTTGCGCGAGATTACTCCGGAGGAGCTCAAGGGCTGGTCCGGGGGGTCGCTTCAGCTGATCGACGTGCGTAACGATGGGGAGGTGCAGCGCGGGGTGATTCCCGGCATGGTCCACATCCCCATGCACCTCGTGCCGGTGCGGACCGAGGAGCTGGACCCCGGGCGGCCGGTGGTCGTCTACTGCGCCAGCGGGGCGCGCTCGGCGCAGGTCGGGCATTATCTGGTCCAGAACGGGTTTGGCGAGGTTTATAACCTCATAGGGGGAATACAGGATTGGGCACAGCAATATCCCCTAACGGCCCCGCAAGAAGCATAAGTCAGCTATAAGGGAGGAAATAAAGCACCCTTATTCTTTTATCAAAAGATTTGCGTTGCCTGTTGGGTACACCTGGCCCATTCTCTCTGACATTTAGGGCTCACCGCTTTCACCAGGAGGGATGGCGAATGCCGGAAGCGAATCAGGAACTGGACGCCCGCGGTCTGAATTGCCCGCTGCCGATCCTGCGGACCAAGAAGGCGCTGAAGGACATGGGCTCCGGCGAGGTCCTCAAGATCCTGGCCACCGATCCGGGTGCCGTGAAGGACTTTGAAGCCTATGCCAGCCAGTCCGGCGACGAACTGCTGGAGCATAGCGAGAACAATGGCGAGTACACCTTCTTCCTGAAGAAGGCGTGATAACCGAAAGGGGGCGCGGCTACGCGCTCTCTTTTTTGTTCCGGGGGAGGGGAACACTGCTATGGCCGATGACAAGAAGCTCGCCATTATCGCCACGAAAGGAACGCTGGACTGGGCCTATCCGCCCTTCATCCTGGCGTCCACCGCGGCGGCATTGGGCTACGAGACACAGATATTTTTTACCTTTTACGGACTCAACCTGCTGAAGAAGGACATCAGCGACATCAAGGTCAGCCCGCTGGGCAATCCGGCCATGCCGATGCCCATGCCCATTCCCAATCTGGTGCAAGTGCTTCCGGGCATGGAGGCGATGGCGACCTCGATGATGAAGAAAAAGATGAAAGCAAAGGGGGTGGCCAGCCTGGAGGATCTCCGCGATCTGTGCCAGGAGGCCGAGGTCACCATGATCGCCTGTCAGATGACCGTCGATCTGTTTGATTACAACCCGAAAGATTTCATCGACGGAATCGATTACGGCGGCGCGGCGACCTTCTTCGAGTTTGCGGGTGGATCGGATATTTCCCTGTTCATCTAGACGGGGAAGAGCCGGGAATCCGCCCGGAAGCATGCCGTTTCGTCCGGGAGTCAAAGCGGTAGGGCGGCGATAAGTCCGACTTTTTTGGTCGGGTTCCGGAGCCCTTGCGCGGGCGGTTCCGGCTGCAGGATCACCACCAATCAGGAGTGGAGGCGATGGCTACTTACGCCGAGATGCAGGATATATTCAACGAGATCACCCAGGACTTCCGTTACGACCATGAGCTCAACGGTTGCCTGAACTGCGGCATTTGCACCGCCACTTGCCCCTCCGCGCACTTCTACGACTACTCCCCGCGGGAGATCGTCCAGCTGCTGTGGACCGAGAACGTGGAGCAGGTCTACAACGCCATGCAGGAAAAGATCTGGGCCTGCGCCCAGTGCATGACCTGCGCGGCGCGGTGCCCCTTCCGCAACAGTCCCGGTGGACTGGTCATGATCATGCGCGAGGTGGCCATCAAGCACGGTTTCGAGTCCGCCAAGCAGGTGCTGCGGCCCTTCGGCCGGGTGATGCTCAAGCTCATCACCACCGGCAACCAGCTTTCCCCCGACATGATCCAGCCGGACGCCTTTCCCGACTGGGGTCCCAATATCCAGAAGGTGGAGGGGGATCTGCAGACCCTCCGGAACGCCATCCCCGTGAAGACCCTCCAGACGGTGGAGACTGCTTGGGAGGTAAGCCTGAAGACCTCCGTCGAGATGTACACCATCTGGGAGATGACGGGCGTGCTGTCCTCCCTGGAAACGATGGACGAGAACCTCTTCGACGTGATCGAGGACTTCATCGACGAGAAGCGCGAGGACTACGAGGACTGGCTCGAGGAGCAGGAAGAGGACTAATTCCGGTTAGTCGTCGCTCCGAGTAGCTGCTTCCGAATATACAGGAGAGCAACCATGGCCGATCAAAATACTCCCGATCAGGGCGGCATCGCCGGGCACGGATCCTTCTTCCAGCCCACCGACCTGTCCCCGCAGGAGGCCCAGGCGGCCACCGAGTGGGTCCGCAAGGAGGTGGACAAGCGCCGATACCAGAATGAAGAGCGCGTGGACGATATCCGCGAGCACATGTGGGAGCTCGAGAAGGACGGCGAGATCATCGTCCACCGCATTACCGATGACCACGAGCCCATCGACGTCGAGACCCTCTATGGCTGGAACAAGAAGGTCCCGACCCGGCAGCTCTGGCATCACAAGTCCTGCGGCCAGTGCGGCAACATCCCCGGGTATCCCGCCAGCCTCCTGTGGCTCATGAACAATCTGGGCATGGAGCCGGGCAAGGACTACCTGGACGAGACGGACCAGACCTCCTGCACCGCCTGGAACTACCACGGCTCCGGCATCGGCAACGTGGAATCCCTGGCGGCGGTGTTCCTGCGCAACTTCCATCAGGCCTACGTCTCCGGCAAGCAGCACGGCTACGACGACGGGCACTTCTTCCCGCTGGTGCACTGCGGCACCTCCTTCGGCAACTACAAGGAGATCCGCAAGTACCTCATCGAATCCGCCGAGCTGCGCGAGAAGGTCACCAAGATCCTCGACAAGCTGGGCCGGACCGTGGACGGCAAGCTGGTGATCCCGGAGGAGGTGGTGCACTACTCCGAGTGGGTGCACGTGATGCGCAACCGCATCGCCTCGGAGCTGCAGACCATCGACATGAGCAACATCCGGGTGACGATGCACGTCGCCTGCCACTACTACAAGATGATCCACGAGGACGCGGTCTATGACCCCAACGTCCTCGGCGGCAACCGGACCGCCATCGGCACCGCCATGGCCCAGGCCCTGGGCGCCCAGGTGATCGACTACTCCACCTGGTACGACTGCTGCGGCTTCGGTTTCCGGCACATTATTTCCGAGCGCGAGTTCACCCGGTCCTTCACCATCGACCGGAAGATCAAGGTCGCGCAGGAGGAGGCCCAGGCCGACGTGATGCTCGGCAACGATACGGGCTGCATTACCACCATGGATAAGAACCAGTGGATCGGTAAGGCGCACAACCAGCCCTATCAGATGCCCATCATCGCCGAGGTTCAGCTGGCGGCCCTGGCCTGCGGCGCGGACCCGTTCAAGATCGTGCAGCTGCAGTGGCACGCCTCCCCGGTGGAGGAGCTCGTCGAGAAGATGGGCATCTCCTGGGCCGACGCCAAGGCCAATTTCGAGGCCTACCTCAAGGAAGTGGAGAAGGGCAATATCGAATATCTCTATAACCCCGAACTGGCGTACGGAGGCACGAATTAAATGTCCGACACCGTTCTTGTCGTAGGTGGCGGTCCGGCTGGCCTGGCGGCGGCGAACGCCGCCAGCACCGCCGGCAAGAAGGTCGCCCTGGTGGAGAAGGAAGACATCCTCGGCGGGGCTCCCATCCTTTCCGGCTACGCCAAGCTGGTTCCCAGCGGGGAATGGGCCAAGGACGCCATCGGGCGCATGGTCAAGCGGGTGGAGGATGACGACAACGTGACCGTCTACACCTCCACCAAGGTGGAGCAGTTCGACGGCGAGCCCGGCAGCTTCACCGCCAAGCTCTCCAACGGCGAGACCGTGGAGTGCGGCGCCACGGTGCTCGGCACCGGCTTTACCCACTTCGACTCCATCAACAAGCCGGAGTGGGGCTTCGGCATGTACGAGGACGTGGTGACCACCACCCAGCTGGAGCAGATGGTGGGCAGCGGCGCGGTGAAGTGCCCCTCCGACGGACGCGTCCCGGAGCGGGTGGCGATTCTCCTGTGCGTAGGCTCCCGGGACCGGCAGATCGGCCGCGAGTGGTGCTCCAAGATCTGCTGCACGGTCTCCTGCAACCTGGCCATGGAGGTCAAGGAGCTGTCGCCGGAGACGGACGTCTACATCTACTACATGGACATCCGCACCTTCGGACTCTACGAGGACAAGTTCTACTGGAAGTCCCAGGAAGAGTTCAAAACCAAGTTCGTCAAGGCCCGGATCGCCGAGGTTACCACCTCCGAGGACGGCCGCCTGCTGGTGAAGGGCGAGGACACCCTGGTCAAGCGGCCCATCATCATCCCGTTCGACATGGTGGTCCACGCCATCGGCATGGATCCCCAGGACGACAATCCGGAGATCTCCAAGACCTTCGGCATCGGCCTGGAGGAGCATGGCTACATCGCCCGGGCCGAGATGTACACCAACACCCAGGGCACCACCCGCGAAGGGGTGTTCGTGGCCGGCGCCGCCACCGGGCCCAACGATATCGACAGCAGCGTCGCCGAGGGCCAGTCCGCGGCCCTGCGCGCGGTAGCGACCGTCAATGGCGTGGCTGAGAAGAAAGCAAGCTAAAGGGTCCGGGGAGGCCCTCGAGCCTTCGGAGCTGGGGGTTGAGCTCAGCCCCCAGCGGTTCGAGCAGATGCTTCACCAGCTCTTCGAGAATCTCGAGTCGGACGGCGGCGTGGAGCGCTATGTCGCCGCGCTCAAGATGAAGAGCGAGCTGTTCGGCCGCCTGCTCGCGCCCGATGCGCTCGCCCAGCTGGACGAGGAGGCGCGGGACACCGTGCTGGAACGGGTGTTCTCCGCCCGTCGCCGGCTGGCGCCGTTCCTGCGGGAAATGGAGGTTTCCGACTTCCGCGCCCTGGTGAGCGACCTGCTGCACGGCAAGGGGAGTGTGGAGGAGCGGATGGAGGCCTTCGTGGAGGCCCTGCCCTGCGAGGGAAAGGCGTGCCGCGCGCGGCGCGACCTGGCCGCCGACCTCCTCCATTTCTACGACCCGGCGCGGTATCCGCTCATGAGCCGTTGGGTCTGGGACGTGAGCACGGATTCGGGGGCCCTGCGGGAGCTGGTTCCGTACAGCGACCAGATCAACCAGCTGCCCACCGGAAGCGATCCCGGGGTGTACCTCACCCTGCGCAACTGGGTACGGGAGCAGCTGGAGGCCCAGGCGTTCTATCGGGACCTCGATCTGATGGCCGACCTTTTGCTGGCCCAGGTGTACGCCCAGTACATCAAGGCCATGGCGGAAGGCATGCTGCGAACGGATTTCGGGTCGAACAGCGAGGACCCCAGCGAGCACGTGCGCAAGCTGCTGGGGATCGACGAGCAACGGCTCAAGGGGCGGTCCCGCCTCAAGGGCGAGTCCGAGGGCTGAAGGGGTTACCCGGTTTCGTCGAGCCCACGGGGCGACGCGCCGGATGAGGCCTGGCTAGGAGTCAGTAATGGCGATTCATGAAAAGTCTCTGATCGATGCCGAAAACATAATGGAGGAGGAGGACCTCACCGTTGACGGTGTGGATGTCTCCGGCCATTGGAACACCATGATCCGCCCGCGGTACCTCACGGATTACGATCCGGAGCTCCGCAAGGAGATCGCGGCCATGCCGCAGGCGGAGAACGTGCACCGGTGCTGGCAGTGCGGCTCCTGCACCAATTCCTGCACCGTGTACGCCCTGAATACCGACTTCAATCCGCGGTATTGGATCTACCTGATCAATCTCGGGCTCAAGGACGAGCTCCTCAAGGACAAGGACATCATCTGGCAGTGCGTGTCCTGTAACAAGTGCACCAACATCTGCCCCAAGGACGTGCGTCCCGAGGGGGTGATGAAGGCCACGGCACACTGGCTGGAGGAGAATGGGTACACCGATACCACCAACTCCACGCTGTTCGACGAGGAGTTCACCGAGCAGATCCTCGAGCGCGGTCGCATCGAGGACGGCGAGGTTCTGAAGAATTTCTACAAGAAGAGCAACCAGTCCCTGTTCCAGGAGTGGATCGTGGAAATGGGCAAGCGCATGGTGAAGCACTTGCCCTTCAGCCACCTCATGCACATGGGGCTTGCTTCGGTGTTCCGGCCGAAGTCCAAGTCCTGGGGCAAGACCGGCGAGGTGCTGCGCGAATACATCCGGGAGCAGAAGGAGGCCAGGCAGCATGCCTAATAAAGTCGCTTACTACCCGGGCTGTGCCCTGGAGGGGTCCGGCGGTCCCTACGACAAGTCCACCAAGGCCCTGGTGAAGGCCCTCGGTCTGGAGATGGAGGAGGTCTCCGACTGGAGCTGCTGCGGCGCCATGGAGGCCAAGAACGTCCATCCCATGCTGCAGACCTACATGTCCTCCCGGGTCATGGCCATCGCGGCCGAGCAGCAGGGCTACGACACCGTGATGGCGCCGTGCAACGGCTGCTACCACAACCTCAAGAAGGCCGAGTACGAGTGCGCCACCGACGAAGAGACCATGGGCACCGTCCAGGATCTCGCCAAGAAGTCGGACGACCCGGTCTACAACGGCGACGTGCGTACCGTTCATGCCCTTGAGTGGTTCATGGAGGAGCTGGGCCCCGAGGGCATGAAGGCCAAGATCAAGAAGTCCCTCAACGGCATGAAGATCGCCAACTACTACGGCTGCATGTACACCCGGCCGCGGCAGATCTTCCCCGAGAAGGACCAGGGACCGGGCAGCGAATCCTCCTACCGGCCCCATTTCATGGACGACCTGCTGGAGTCCGCCGGCGCCGAGAACGTGGAATACCCCCTGAAGACCGCCTGCTGCGGCGGGGCCCACACGTTGTCCGACGCCGATACCTCCACGCAGCTGGTGCTCAACCTTCTGCAGGCCGCGGAGGACGCCGGCGCCGAGGTGATCGCCACCGAGTGCCCCACCTGCCATTCCGGTCTGGAGATGCACCAGATCCGGGCGGAGAAGGAGTTCGGCATCGAGACCAACGTGAAGATCATCTATTTCACGCAGCTGCTCGGTCTCGCCATGGGGCTCTCGCCGCGCAAGCTCGGCATCCATGAAAACATCAGCGACTCCATGGATCTGCTCAAGCAAAAAGGCGTCGCGTAGGTCCCGGGAATCCGGAAGGCGGGCCGCTCGGGAGCGGTACCGCCTTTCGCGTCTTTAGAGGGCGCTCATGGAGTGCAACGGTTGCGAGATCCGTCCGGAGCTCTATTACGACCCGGACTTCCAGATCTGGGCCCGGCGTGAGGAGGACGGCAGCCTCACGGTGGGCATGACCGACTACTCCCAGTCCATTGCCGGAAAGATCCTTCATGCCCGCGTCCGCAAGCCGGGCACGAAGCGTCCGGCCAACAAGCCCATCGCGACCCTGGAATCCGGCAAGTGGGCCGGTCCGGTGCCCAACTTCTTCGACTGCGTGATCGTGGAGCCCAACGAGGAGATCATGAAGGATCCGACGCTCCTCAACCTGGAGCCCTACGAGGCGTTCATCGCGGTGGTGGAGCCCGTGAACGGGGTGGAGTCCGCCCTGACGGGGATGCTCACCGGCGATCCGGCGTGCGAGGAATTCTGCCGGCGCGCCCGGGAGGAAGGGTGGGAATGCAGCCGGGACATTCGCTGAGCGGTACCCGGTCCTATTAGAGGGTTTGGGCCATGGATTTCGACGAGGCCGAAGATCAGCTGGTCATCTTCCTGATGACCAGCGGCCCGAGCACCCCCCAGCGGTGCGCCACGCCGTTCTACCTGGGGTCCCTGCTCGCGGCTATGGACTGTGACGTGAAAATCTTCTTTACCATGGAAGGCGTACGCCTGCTGCAGAAGGGCGTGCCGGAGAAATTGACCGCCATGGAAGGCGGTAAATACATTCATACGTTCATGCAGGAAGCCAAGCGCTCGGGGGTGGAGCTGATCGGATGCAAGCCCGCCCTTCCGGGGTACGAGCTGGAGCCCGGCGAGCTCATCGACGAGGTGGATGAGGTGGCCAACGCCGGGCGGCTGGCCGATCTCATTCTGAGCTGCGACAAGCTCATCACCTTCTGATGGGGCTGAACGCGGAGGCGGGTGGCGGTGCCGTCCCCTCCGCCGGGAGCATAGAAGACAGGCAGTAGCATTGGAGCATGCCGGCCGAGGCCGGTCTTACCCCGTACCTAATAGGAGGATTGTCGATGGGGACCGTTCGCGGGTGCAATATTCCGGAAGACCTCTATTACAACGTCGAGAACAACGTCTGGGCGCGCAAAGAGGACGACGGGTCCATCACCATCGGGATGACCGCCTTCGCCGCGGCCCTGGCCGGTGATCTGGTGGCCTACACCCCCAAGAAGGAAGGCAAGTCCATCAAGAAGGACAAGTCCGCCGCCACGGTGGAGTCCGGCAAGTGGGTGGGCCCGGTGAAGAGTCCCGTGGCCGGGGACGTCACCGCCACCAACGACCAGGTGGCCAACGACCCCAGCCTGGTGAACCGTGATCCCTATGGCGACGGCTGGCTGGCCAAGCTGACCCCCGCCGACTGGGACGGCGATTCCGGCGACCTGGTCACCGGCCAGGATGCCCTGGATGCGTTCGAGAAGAAGATGGACGCGGACGGCTTCGACGGCTGCTAGTCGGGACGGGGCGGGGAAGGGGCCGACCTCCCCGCCTCCAGCGAGTGCGGCAGCGGGGACCCGCGGGTCCCGGCGATGGGCTCCCGTGAGCCCATCGCCGGGGGCCGGACGCAACGAGGCCAGCCGTACACCGATGGTTAGGGACCGAGAGGCGACCCGATAATGCTCGACTGGCAGACTGCCATTGGCCAAGTAGAGGCCCTGGAGGATCTGGACCTCGATCACGGGCTCATCCGCGAGATGCAGGATACCCTCACCCGCCTGCCCGCGGAGCGCGCACCGAATATCAATTTCTACGTTCCCTCCTTCAAGCATTTCGAGACCGACGAGATCGCCGGCTGCGGCAAGAACCGCTTCCCGGCCGTGTCGGTCACGGGACCCCGGTGCAAGCTGCAGTGCGACCACTGCAAGGCCAAGGTCCTGGAGGGCATGCAGCCGGCGGAGACTCCGGAGGAGCTGGAACGGCTGGTGGAGGAGGAGTTCATCCCCGACGGGGCGCGCGGCATGCTCCTTTCCGGCGGCTCCAACCACCAGAACGTTATCGACTACCCGCGCTACTTTCCCACCATCCGCAAGCTCAAGGACCGGTATCCGGACTTCCAGATCGCCATGCACACGGCGCTGGTGGACGACGATTACGCCGCCGAGATGGACGCGGCCGGTGTGGACGTGGCCATGCTGGACGTGATCGGCGCCCAGGAGACGGTGCAGAAGGTCTATCACCTGAAGCGGCCCGTGGAGGACTTCGAGAAGTCCGTCGCCGCGCTGGTGAAGACCGACATGAAGGTGGTGCCGCATATCGTGCTCGGCCTGCACTACGGCGAATTCCTGGGGGAGTACAACGCCCTGGAGATGATCGCCCGCCATAGCCCGGATGCCCTGATCCTGGTGGTCACCGAGCCCTATTTCGCCCCCAGCAACCGGCCCTTCAAGGTCCCGGACCCCAACGAGGTGGGCCGTTTCTTCATGGACGCCCGCCAGCGCATGGGCGGCGAAACCCCGGTGCTGTTGGGCTGCGCCCGGCCGGGCGGTACCCAGCGGGTGGTTACCGACACCTATGCGGTGATGGCGGGCCTGGACGGAATCGCCTTCCCGTCCGACGGCATGCTGGAGCTGGCCGACACCCTGGGGATCCGGCACCGCACCACGCCGTCCTGCTGCTCCGTCATTGTCGGGGAGGAGATCCTCCCCGTGGCCGAGACGGCCTAGGAGGGCCCGGTGGCGGAGCGTCCCACCTGGCGGCTCCTGGATACGGGCCTGCGCGGCGCGGCGGAGAATATGGCCCTCGACCAGGTGCTCCTGGAGAGCCACCAGGAGGGCCATTCCCCGAATACCCTTCGCTTCCTGCGCTTCGAGCCCTGCGTCCTGGTGGGCTACCACCAGAAGGTGGCGCACGAGGTGTGGGAGGACTTCTGCGCCGAGCACGGTATCGCCGTGAACCGTCGCATCACCGGCGGCGGCACCATCTACTTCGATCCCCTGCACCTCGGCTGGGAGCTGTATTTTGACCGCGCCTTCCTCGGCACCGGCGACATGGCCGCCCTGTCGGAGCGCATCTGCCGCGCCGCTGCGGGCGGTCTGCAGCGCCTGGGCGTGGACGCCCACTTCCGGCCCCGAAACGACATCGAGGTGAACGGCCGCAAGATCTCCGGAACCGGCGGCGCCTTCGACGGCAGCTCGGTGGTGTTCCAGGGCACCGTGCTCATCGACGCCGAGCTGGAGAAGATGCTGGGCGCCCTGCGCGTGGCCCCGGAAAAGCTCTCCAAGCGGCAGATCGCCGACATCGGCGAGCGGCTGACCACCGTCAAGGAAGTCCTCGGCGGGCGCGAGGTCCCCTGGCCGGAGGTGAAGCAGAGCCTGGCCGACGGCTTTGCCGAGGAGCTCGGCATCGACCTGGAGCCCGGAGACCTGAACGCGGTGGAGCAGGACAAGCTCCCCGAGACGCTGGCAGAGATGGAGGACGAGGAGTGGATCCATCTCCATGCCCCGATGGGCGATGAGGACGCCACCGTGGTGGAGGCCACCCATCGAAGCGAGGGTGGCCTGGTGCGGGCGGCGGTGGCCGTGGAGGCGGACCGCGGCATGATCAAGCACGTCACCTTCAGCGGCGACTTCTTCGTCAATCCCAAGCGAATGGTCTTCGACCTGGAGTCCACCCTGCGCAATCTGCCCATGGTCCGTCTGGAGGAGGCCGTGCGGGACTTCTTCCGGCGCTCCGAGGTGGAGATGCTGCTGCTGGGTCCCGAGGATTTCCTGAAGCCGGTCCAGAATGCTCTGGCGGAGCTGAGACCCTCCGGCCAAGGGGAGGCCACCCCTTGAGCGCGGCGGCGGTCTACGACGTGCTGGTCGTGGGGCTGGGGCCAGGTGGCGGCTCGGCGGCCCGGGCTGCCGCCGCCCGCGGCCGCCGGGTGCTCGCTGTGGATCGCCGCAAGGTGGTGGGCCAGCCCGTGCAGTGTGCCGAGTTCCTGCCCAATCCCATGCTCCGGCACGGCAATCTGCCCGGCGTGCTGGTGCAGAAGATCACCGGCATGAAGACCTTCCTGCCCTCGGGGAAGCGCGAGGATTCCGATTTCCCGGGGCTCATGATCGATCGCGGCAACCTGGACCGCGCGGTGGCCGACGAGGCGGCCGCGGCCGGAGCCGAGCTGCGCCTCGAGACCCGGCTCCTGCACCTGGACCCGGAAACGGGCGAGGCGCGCCTGAAGGGGCCCGGCGGCGAAACCACGGTCTCCGCGCGGGTGGTAATCGGCGCCGACGGGCCCCATTCCCCGGTGGCCCGAGCGGCCGGGCTGCCGGCGCAAAAGACCGTGCATACCCGTCAGCACACCCTGCCGTTGGCAGATACCTACCCCGACACGGACATCTTCCTCTCCCCGGATTTCCCCGGAGGCTACGGCTGGCTCTTCCCCAAGGGGGAGGTGGCCAACGTGGGCCTCGGCATGGACCGGCGCTTCGGCGAGGACCTGGGCGGCCCGCTCACGGACCTTATCGGCCACCTGGCCGAGCGGGGGCTGGTGGAGAACCGCCTGCTCGGGCGCACCGGAGGCTCCATTCCGGTGGGCGGGCTGCGGCCCATGGTGCATCCCGGACCGATCCTGCTGGTGGGGGACGCCGCCGGGCTCACCCATCCGATCACCGGTGCCGGCATCCCGGCGGCCCTGATCTCCGGGGAGCGCGCGGGAGAAGCCGCCGCGGACTACCTGGAGGATGGGGATGCCGAGGCGCTGGCGGATTTCGAGGAGGACGTGCGCGACCAGTTCGAGACCTCCGTTGCCCGGGGCGTGGAACGGCGCGAGGAGCTGGAGCGCATCTGGGGGAGTCCGGCGGCGGACGCCGACGGTCCCCATCGCCGCGGCTGGATCGCTTTTTCCGAGTATTTCGGTCGCGCGGAGGCAGCACCGGAAGCCGTGCCCCGGTAAGGGGCCGGGCTCCGGGCCGGAAAACCTACTGCACGACGTATCGGTCGCGTAATGACCGCACGCCCCGAGAGGGCCCCGCGGGGCCTGCCGGATAGATCCACGAGGAGGCACCGATGAGTGAACCGACGGCAGCGCCGATCCAGTTCTACAAGCCGGACCTGTTTACCAAGACCCCGGAGATGCGCTCGCCCGAGTATGTCCAGATGTCCACCGCCGCGGCCATCTCGCTGGGGCTCATGGACGGGCAGATGTACCGGACGGGCTGCACCCACTGCCTGAATCTCCTGGTCACCTACCCGGAAGGCTGCCGGGCCAACTGCTCCTATTGCGGACTGGCGCGGCACCGCGAGGAGGACCGGGATTACGCCGACCGCAACTTCATCCGCGTGGATTGGCCAACGGCCAAGCTGGAGGACGTCATCGAGCGGGTTAAGGAAGGCAAGGACGGCGGCGCCTTCCAGCGCATGTGCATCTCCATGATCACGCACCCCAACTCCGACGAGGATTCCTTCACCATCCTGGATCGCTGGGTAGCGGAGGTTCCGCACGTTCCCGTCTCCATCCTGTCCAACCCGACCACCCTGCGGAAGGACGACATCCAGCGGTTCAAGGACCACGGCGCGGATATCTTCACCGTGGCACTCGACGCGGTGACTCCGGAGATCTTCGAGCAGACCCGCGGCAAGACCGTGAAGTCGCCCCACCGCTGGGAGAAGTATTGGCGCGCCATCGAATGGGCCGCCGAGATCTTCGGCCCCGAGAAGTTCGGCGCCCACCTGATCTCCGGCATGGGCGAGACCGAGCAGGAGACCATGGAGGTGGCCCAGCGGATCAAGGATCTGGGCGGCCATAACCA
The DNA here is from genome assembly GCF_041821045.1 of Thiohalorhabdus sp. Cl-TMA. Lineage (NCBI taxonomy): Bacteria > Pseudomonadati > Pseudomonadota > Gammaproteobacteria > Thiohalorhabdales > Thiohalorhabdaceae > Thiohalorhabdus > Thiohalorhabdus methylotrophus. The sequence continues at coordinate 255,737 of NZ_JBGUAW010000002.1, forward strand.
CATGTTCGCCTTCTTCCCCGAGCAGGGCAGCCTCATGGAGGATTGGGAGGCGGTGCCCCAGGACCAGTGGCGCCGCGTGCAGCTCGGCCGCTTCCTGATCGACTACGGGGGAGGCCACTACGCCGACATGACCTTCGACGAGGCGGGCCGCATCAAGGACTTCGGCTACCCCGAGGAGGATCTGGAGCGGGTCATCAATTCCGGCAAGCCCTTCCAGACCAGCGGCTGCCCGGGTAAGGACGACGAGGAGGTCTCCGCCTGCAACCGGCCCTACGGGGACTCCCCGCCCACCGACATCCGCTCCTTTCCCTTCGCTCTGGACGGGACCGACGTGGAGCTCGTCCGGCGGCAGATGGCGGGAGAGCAGATCCGTAACCGCTTCGAGCTGGAAGAGGAAGACGACGAATAGCGCATCGACGCTCCAATGATGGAAAACGGCGGCCTCCGGGCCGCCGTTTTTTTTTGGTGCAGATTCCCGATTGAAGTTGTAGAGAATGGTAAATATAGAAGGATCTCCCGAAAAAAAGTCGGTATTGTTTCGGGAGAATTTTTCTTTCTTGTTCGGTTATTTCCCCTGAAATACAGCAACTTAAAGAATATATTGATATACAGGATTAATTTTTCTTTCGGACAATAAAATATCGTGATTTTTGGGGTTGTGGTCCGTGTAGTATCAAGGTCGGTGGTTGTTTGGCACGAGCAACCGGCACGAGCAAAAAAGGGCAATCCTGACAAGGAGGATGCAACCAATGCGGACCAACCGAATTGTCTCTGCCGCGCTTGCGGGGTGGGGAGCCATCGGCCTCGCGACCACGGCCCACGCCACCAACGGCTATCAGCTCATCGGCGTGGGGGCCTACCAGAAGGGCATGGGAGGTGCGGTCACCGCCAACCCGGGAAGCGCCATGACCGCCATTACCAACCCGGCGGGCATGGCCGCGGTCGGGAACCGGGCGGATTTCTCCATGGAGCTGTTCATGCCGGACCGGTACAACGATTTCACCGCCACCGGGGGCGACAAGCAGGACAGTGAAGCGAAAAGCTACGGCGTGCCGGCCATCGGCTGGACGGCGCCGGTCTCGGAGGGCTCCGATTTCTACTTCGGCGGAGGCATGTACGGGACCTCCGGGCTGGGGGTGGACTACGGGGTGACGGACTTCGTGGTGAATCCGCCCCAGAACACCGACCTGCAATTCACCGGGTACAGCAACATCGCCTTCTGGCAGGCGGCGCCCACCCTGGCCTGGCGGGCGAGCGATCGCCTTAAAGTGGGCATCTCCCTGAATCTCGATTACCAGTCGGTGGCCTTCCAGGAGCGCATCAGCGGCCAGTTCGGCGGCAACGCCCTGGACACCAACTTCAACCTGGCCCGAACCGCCAACGCCTTCGGCTACGGAATCTCCGCCGGGCTCCTCTATGACGTCAGCGAGCGGGTCACGGTGGGCTTTTCCTACAAGAGCCCGCAGTCCTTCGAGGATCTGGAGTTCCAGCTCAGCGGTGACGGTGCCGGGGGCTCGGTGGACGATATCAACCAATTCCCCAACGGCAAGGGCAACTTCGTCTACGCCAACAGCGGCACCTACAAGATGGACCTGGACTACCCGCAGCAGGCCGCCCTGGGCATCAAGGTACAGCCCGTGGAGCGGCTCAAGGTGTCCGCGGACGTAAAGTGGATCAACTGGTCGGCCACCCTGGACGATCTGGCTGTCACGGGCGGCTTCGACGTGGTAAGTCCGGCGGGCAGCCCGGTGGCCGGGGGAGCCCGGGAGGCCGCCCTGGATCCGGGCTGGGATGACCAGATCGTCTACGCCGTGGGCGCGGACTACGCGGCCACCGACCGTCTGCGGCTTCGGGCGGGCTTCAACTACTCCCAGACACCCATCGACCAGGAGGATGTGTTCGCCAACGCCATCTTCCCGGCCATGGTGGAAACCCATCTGAGCCTCGGGGCCACCTACCTGATCAACCGCCACTGGGACGTTTCCCTCGCTTTCATGAAGGCCTTCGAGAACGAGGAGAAGGGCAAGGGGGACATCCCCGAATCCTTCCGCGCCGCCGGGTTCTCCGAGGACTCCAACGCGAAGATCGCCCTGGAGGAGGAGACCTACAGCATCAACGTGGGCTACCGCTTCTGAGCGGGCTCGATGGCCGACCGGGGCGGCCCACGCCGCCCCGGTTCTTGTTTGCGGGCCCGTTTCCGGACGGACCCACGCAAAAGGAGGGATTGATCATGCGCAGCATGTCCATACTCGGCGCGGTGCTGCTCGTCGGACTGCTGACCCCGCTCGTGGCGGCGGGGGAGCGCCCGTACATCGCGGCGAGCCACCTGGCCGACGGAGGAGTGGCGGAGGTGGTTCCCGAAGTGAAAACCGCCCTGCGCGGTGCCGGGTTCCGGGTGGCGGGGAGCTATTCCCCCATGGGCCGCAAGGACCGGGCGGTGGTGGTGGCCACCGACCCCGCCCTGCTGCGTGCCATCGGAAGCCATCCGGAGACCGGGCGCGGCGGCCACCCCATCGCCGGGGCGGGTCTCCGGATCGGCCTGCTTCGCTCCCGGGACGGCGGGGTGGAGGTGAGCTACGTGAACCCCGCGTATCTCTACCAGGCCTATTTCCAGGAGGCCTATCCGGAGGTGCGGGATGAGGTCCGGGATGCCGGGCAACGGCTGCAGGAAACCCTGGGCGGACTCGGCGAGGCCTCCGGTGCGCCCTTCGGCGGCGCGGTGGAGGAGCTGTCCCACTACCACTACATGCTCTTCATGCCCTATTTCGAGGATCGGGTCACGCTCGCGGAGCACGCGGATTTCCACACGGCGCTCCGGACCGTGCGGGCCAATCTGCGGCGCGGCGTGGCGGAAACGGAGAAGGTCTACGAGGTGGTGCTGTCCGACGAGGAGCAGGCGGTGCTCGGCGTGGCCATGAACGACCCCGATCACGGCACGCCCAGCTGGTACCCCGAGCTGGTCCGGCGCCATGTGGCGGCCCTGCCCTACGAGCTTTACGTGGTGGGGGGCACGGTCTACATGCTCCACGGCCGGTACCGGATCGCCCTGTCCTGGCCGGAGCTGAGTATGGCCACCTTTTCCAACATCATGGATGCCCCCGGGGATACGGAGCGCATTCTGCGCCGCGTGGCGGCCGGAGACTGACCCGGTTGGACGGCAGCGGAAGAGGGGGCATTCCCGTTTTGACAAGGGGGAATGCCCCCCGGAAAATCGTATATTCGAGTTTGCTAATCAACCAAGGCAGGCAACCGCCATGGCCAAGACGATCCCGCTGCAGGATACCGGCTCGCTGAAGAACGAGCTGCGCAAATACCAGAAGGGGCAGAAGCTTACCATTCAGGAGTTCAACCGGGTGGCGCGTCTGGCCTATTTCGGCTTCGTGGTGCTCACTCCCCTGGACCCGGAGGACGACGAGGTGGATTCCTACCTCATGTACATCCAGCCGCCGGAGGGACTGCCGGCGACCCAGCTGGAGGTCTACGAGGATATGCCGGACTCCATCACCATCCTGGACGGGGAGCAGGGCAACGCCATCGCCGACGTGATCCGCCAGGGCGTTCGCGACCGGGTCGATCAGCTCCAGGCCATCAACCGCCGGGAGTTCTATTTCGAGTACTTCTATGAGAACCCCGGTGAGGAGCAGCAGTCCGGCGACTCCGGGGAGGGCGGCGACGGTTCCTCCTGAGCCGGGAAGCGGCGCGCGCCGGGCGCGCTGGCTGGAGGCCGGGCCTCTGGCTCCCTTCGACCTGCACGCCTTTTACCACGGCCTGGGATACGCCATGGGGCCGGAGGATGCCCCCATCCTGGCCTGGGCGCGGGCTGACCGGCCGCATATCTCCCTGGGGCCGCACCAGGATGCCGCCGAGGAGCTTTCCCTGGACGCCTCCGGCCGCGCCGGCGGCATGGAGGTGGTCCGCCGGGAAACCGGCGGCGGAACCGTCTACGTGGACGGGGATCAATGGGTCTACGCGTTCCTAGTGCCCCGAACCTGGCTGCGGGGCCGGCCGGTGGACCTCTACGGGCACCTGCTGCCCGCGGTGGAGGCCACCTTCGCCCGGTTCGGCCTGTCCGTGTCGCGCCGCAGCCGCAACGACCTATGGTGCGGCAACCGGAAGATCGGGGGTACCGGAATGGCCACTCTCGGCAATGCCCTGGTACTCGTGGGCAGCTTCATGCTCCGCTTCCCCGCCGCCCGCTTCGCCGCCGCGGTGAACAGTCCCTCGCCGGCCTATCGGCGTTTCCTGGCCGCCGCGCTGGCGGAGGCCGTGAGAGGTTGGGACGCCTTCGGCAAGCCGCCCCGGGCGGCGCCGCTGAAGGGCGCCTTCCGGCAGGCGGCGGCGCGGAGCCTGGGCTGGGTCGTCAGTCCGGATAGGTGCTCCACCGAGGAGGTCGGGGCCATTCGGGAGGCCAGGCACGAGCTCCGGGATCCGGAATGGCGGTGGGAGCCGCTCGGGCACCGCGCCGTCCGGGAGGGTATCAAGCTCAAGGGCGACGCCTTCCTCACCGAACGGGCCATCCCGACCCTGGGGCGGATCACCGTTCAGACCGAGGGGGGTCGGATCCGCAGACTCGATCTGGCCGGTATCGATCCCGCCCGGACGGCCGCCTGCACCGGCCTGCCGCTCCACGCCGGACTCCTGGCCGCCAGGCTCGGGGGTGGCGAGGTGGGCCGCCGGTGGGCGGAAGCGGTGGTTGCCACCGCCGTGCAGGACGACCATGCGGGAGCCACCGGCCACGTGGCCGATCCCGCGGATACGAGGGGATGAAGCCATGAGTGAACCGACCATCAACCGGCGTCTGCAGCCCGGGTTCATCATCGTCACCACCGACGAGGGTGCCGCCAGGGACCTCAAGGAGGTGGCCGGCGAGGACTGGCAGGTGGAAGTGGTGCCCTCCATCGAGGAGGCCGGGGAATGGAACGAGATCCTGCTCTACCGGTTCATCCTGCTGGACCTTGCGCAGTCGGCCGCGGATCCGGTGGAGCAGCTGCAGCGCATCCGCCGGGAGTACATGATCAACACCCCCGTGCTCGGCTTCGGCGGCACCAAGGAGGTCTGGGATCGGGTGCGTCCGGAGGGCGTCGACCGCCTGTTCGAGCGGGAGGAGATCGTCGGCAAGCTGCCGGAGTTCATGGCGGCATTGGGCTGGTGAGCGCGGCCGGCCGGGGCGCCCGTCGCGCGAAGGCCCCGGGCAGCCGGGGCCTTCTTGCGTGTCGGGCGAGGAAGCGCTCAGTGGTGGGAGGGTACCTCTTCCTTGGTATCCCGTTTGGGATGCTCCCAGATGTGGATGGTCAGATCCCGGGTTTCCTTCTCACTGTCCGTTTCCACGGTCAGGAACGCGGGCCGCGCTCCCGGGGTTTCGAATTTGGTGGTGCACGAGAAGATCCCGGGCAGGGTGACCTGCTCTTCGCAGATGATCTGGTCGTCGATCTCCAGCCGGGCGGTGGCGGTTCCGGAGCCGTTGAGGCGGATCTTGAACCGGTAATCCTCGCCCGGGGCTTTCCGGTAATTGTTCGGATCGCGGAATTTGTTGTACTCCAGGCCGTTGATGTTGACCTGTTTGATCAGATTCTGGCTCATGCCGGCCTCCATGGCTGTGCATCCAATCGGCTATGAAAGGGGACGCTGGAACCGCCCGTTTTTCAGCCGGGGTGGCCCGCCGCGTGCAGGCCGCCTGATTTTTGGGAGGTTCAAATTATACCGCCCACCAATGAACGCGCGAATAAGCTTTTGTAATGGGCGCTCGGATGTGCTTTATTTGCGCGCCGGATTCTTGCTCTCGCTTTGAGCAGATCGATGATGGATAATAGGGGGTTCTCAATGGAATGCCCCCCACATTCCCATGGAGCGGACCGATTCGTACCGAAGCGAGTTTTTCCCAGCTAGATACGGAGCTTCGCGGCCGGGTGAAGACCCTGGGCCGCATGCTCGGTGACGTCCTGAAGAGCCAGGCCGGCGGCCAAGTGTTCGAGGCCGTCGAATACCTGCGCAAGGGCTATATCCAGCTGCGCGAAGAGGAGAATACCGCCCTCCGCGAGCAGCTGGCGGCCTTCATCAAGGACCTGGACCCCGACATCCTCACCTACGTGATCCGGGCCTTCTCCGCCTATTTCCGGCTCGTCAACGTTGCCGAGGAAGCGCACGCGCACCGCCTGCTGTACAGCGCGGAGCAGGAGGGCGAAGCGTGGGAGAACAGCTTCGAGCACGTACTGACCCGGCTCAAGGACAGCGGGCTCACCCCGGAGCAATGCGGGGAGCTTTTGCAGCACCTCGACATATCTCCGGTGATCACCGCCCACCCCACCGAGGCCACCCGGCGGACCCTGCTGGAAGGGCAGCGGCGGATGTTCCTCAAGGTCAAGACCCTGGACGACAACCGCCTGCCGCCGGCGGAGCGCGAGCGTCTCGAGCGGGATCTGGGCGTGGACATCCAGATCCTGTGGAAGACGGACGAGGTCCGGGTACGCCGGCCGCAGGTGGAGGACGAGATCGAGAACGGTCTCTACTACTTCCGCGAGAGCCTGTTCCTGGCCATCCCCCGGATCTACCGCAAGCTGGAGCAGGCGCTGCACGCGGTTTATGGCGACGAGGCGCCCGAGGTGCCGCCCATCATGCGCTTCGGCTCCTGGATCGGCGGCGACCGCGACGGCAACCCCTACGTGGCCGCGGAGACCACCGCCTGGGCCCTGCGCACCCACAAGCGCGAGATCCTCGCCTGCTACAACAACCGGCTGGAGCAGCTCCACCATATCCTGTCGCACTCCGACCGCTTCGGACGGCCCTCGGAGGAGTTCTACGAGCGCCTGGAGCACGACCGCCGCTGCTTCCCGGAGCTTGCCCGGCATCTCCAGCAGCGCTATTTCCACGAGCCCTACCGCCAGAAGCTGCGCTTCATGCGCGAGCGGCTCACGCGCGCCTACAACGCCAACGAGGCGCGCCTCACCGGGAAGATCCCCGGCGCCGAATGCGACTACGCCTACGTGGACGAGTCGGAGATGCTCGCCGATCTGCACAGCATCGCCGACTCCCTGGCGAGCCACGGCGACCGCGCGGTCGCCGAGCGGGAGCTTAAGGACCTCCGGCGCATCCTGGAGACCTTCGGCTTCTACCTCGCCCGGCTCGACGTTCGCGAGGAGTCCACCCGCCACACCATGGCGGTTTCGGAGATCCTCGCCGCCCGGGGCGACCAGGGGCGGCCGTACGAAGAGCTCTCCGAGGAGGAGCGGGTGGAGCTGCTCACCGGCGAGATCGCCGAGGAATCCGAGCTGGTGCCGCAGGGCGTGGAGTTCACGCCGGAGACCCGCGGCGTGCTGGACGTCTTCCGGGTCATGGCCGACATGCGGGACGAGATCAGCCCGCAGGCCTTCGGCAGCTACATCATCTCCATGACCCGCAGCGCCAGCCACGTGCTGGAGGTGCTGTGGCTGGCCAAGACCGCCGGCCTGCTGGGCCGGCGCGCCGACGGCACCTGGTACAACGGCATCTCCGTGGCGCCTCTGTTCGAGACCATCGAGGATCTGGAGCACATCCAGAAGGTCATGACCGGCCTGCTGGAGAGCCCCGTGTACCGGAACCTGCTGGCCGCCATGGGCGACGAGCAGGAGGTCATGATCGGCTACTCGGACTCCTGCAAGGACGGCGGTATCGTCGCCTCCTCCTGGGTGCTCTACCAGGCCCAGCGCCAGGTCACCGACCTGGGGCGCGACTACGGCGTCAACGTCCGCATCTTCCATGGCCGCGGCGGGACCGTGGCGCGCGGCGGCGCACCCACGCACAAGGCCATCCGGGCGCAGCCCCCCGGGACGGTGCGCGGCGGCATCAAGATCACCGAGCAAGGCGAGGTGCTGTCCAGCAAGTACGCCAATCTGGAGACCGCGGTCTACGAGCTCACCGTCATGGCCTCCGGGGCGATGGAGGCCAGCCGCTGCACCGTGCAGGAGATCCCCGGCGACCGCCAGGATTACCTGGATGCCTTCGCCGAGCTGGCCGATGCCGGAGAGCGCGCCTACCGGGACCTGACCCGGAGCACCGACGGCTTCCTGGACTACTTCTACGAGGCTACGCCGCTGGACGGCATCAGCCGACTGAACATCGGGTCCCGGCCCAGCCACCGGGCGAAGGGCGACCGCTCCCTGAACTCCATCCGCGCCATCGCCTGGGTGTTCGGCTGGAGCCAGAGCCGCCACACGCTGCCGGCCTGGTACGGGCTGGGCACCGCGCTGGAGGAGTTCATCGGCGACAGCGACGAACGCCTGGAGATGCTGCAGCGGATGTATAAGGAATGGCCGTTCTTCAACACCTTCCTGTCCAACATCCAGATGTCGCTGTCCAAGGCCAACATGGCCATCGCCTCGCAGTACGCCTCCCTGGTGCTCGACGAGGAGCGGGGCCAGGCCATCTTCGACAAGATCCGGAGCGAGTACGACCGCACCCGGAAGCTGGTGCTGAAGGTGGCGCAGCTGAACGGTCTGCTGGAGGAGACGCCCATGCTGGCGCGCTCCATCCAGCGGCGGGATCCCTACATCGATCCGCTGAATCACATCCAGCTCACGCTCCTGCGCCGCTACCAGGACGAGAGCATGTCGGAGGAGGAGAGCCAGCGCTGGCTGAGCCTGCTGCTGCGCACCATCAACGGCATCGCCACCGGTCAGCGGAATACCGGATGAGGGTGCCGGGGGACAAGCGGCTTACGGTCCTGGCGACGGGGCTCGCCGCGGCGGCGGTGCTGCTGCTCGCCGCCTGTGCCGGCAAGGAGGCGCCCGAGCCCAACCCCCTGGGCCCTCCGGTCCCTGAAACGGTCCAGCCGGAAAAGATCTGGAATTATCTGGAAGGCTCGGATTACCGCCGTTTCTGGCCCGCGCAATCGGTGGTCAAGCCCGGCATCCACCGCGGCCGCGAGCCCCACGGGCCCCTGATCGACACCTTCCTCAACGACACGGCCGACAACGCCCGGCCGCTGGGCAAGGAACCCCTGCCCCCGGGCTCCGTCGTCGTCCTGGAGAATCACACCACCGAGCCCCACGTCTATTCCATCGACGTCATGATCAAGGTGAAAGGCCACAATCCGGCCACCAACGACTGGGCCTTCATGCGCTTCAGTCCTGGCGGGGAGGTGCTGGTATCGGACCGGGAGGCCCAGCGCAAGGCCAGGAAGAAGAACCGCGGCTGCATCCACTGCCACAGCTACACCGAGAGCACCGACTTCCTGTTCGACCCCCGTTTCCGGGACTGAAGTGCCGGGCGGGCACGGCGGCCCGGTCCGCGCTCCGGAAGCTACCGGTCCAGGTGGTCGTACAGCAGTACCCCGCCGCCCACGGCCAGGATGCCGACTCCCCACCAGCCTTCCGATAGGTTCTTGAGCACGTAGCTGGCATCCAGGGCCTGGCCGCGCCGCGGGCGCCAGGGGTTGGTTTCCGCCTGTCCGCCCAGGGGGATCGTTACCTGGAGCAGGACGCCCCGATCCGGGCTCCGGGGCGGCTCGGCGGCCGCGGGGAGGGCCGTTAGCAGGGCGGCCAGCAGCAACAATCGGCGCATGGGGCTCTCCGTGTAAGGGAATGCCCGGACAGGGTATACGAAAGCGCCCGGGAAGGGGATACGGCCCCTGTCCGCGATCCGGGGCGTGCCCGGCTTCGCACCGGGCGGCCGGGGCTACTACAATACCCGGGATCCCCCTTCGTTCGGGGCCGCACGAACCCCACGCCAGGAGCAGGAAAATGGCCGATACTCCCGGCCTGCCCCCGGGTGCCGCGCACGAGCTGGAGCTGCTGTTCGGACAGGCGCGGTGCCATACGGATCCGGACGTCCTCGCCCTCTACGCCACCGACGACACGCCGCGCAACATCGCGCCGGCGGGGGTGGTCTTCCCGGCCACCACCGAGGAGGTGGCCGCGGTGATACGCACCGCCCATCGCCATGCGGTGCCCGTGGTGGCGCGCGGCGCAGGCTCCGGTAACGTGGGCGGTGCCCTGCCGGTTCCGGGCGCCCTGGTGGTGTCCTTCGAGTGCATGGACGCCGTCCTGGAGGTGGATCCGGCCAACCGCCTCCTGCGCGTGCAGCCCGGGGTTACCAACCAGAACGTGCAGGAGGCGGCCGCCGCCCACGGCCTGTTCTGGCCGCCGGATCCGGGCAGCTCCGCTTATTGCCAGGTGGGCGGTAACCTGGCCATGAACAGCGCCGGGCCCGGCGCGGTGAAGCGCGGGGTCACCCGCGACTGGGTGCTCGGACTGGAGGCGGTCACCGGAACGGGGGAGGTGCTCCGGACGGGGACGCGGACCAGCAAGGGCGTGGTGGGCTACGACCTGACCCGGCTGCTCATCGGCTCCGAAGGAACCCTGGGGCTGGTTACCGAGGCCACCCTGCGCCTGTGGCCGCGCCCGGCGGCCAAGCGCACCGCCCGGGCGGCCTTCGCCAGCGTCGCCGACGCCGGACAGGCCGTGCAGCGCATCATGGCCGAGGGCGCGGTGCCATCCGCCCTGGAATTCATGGACAGCCTGGCCATAGATGCCCTGCGGCGCGGCGGATTCGGCCACGATCTTCCCGAGGGCACCGGCGCGGTGCTCATGGTGGAGGCCGACGGACCGGAGGCGGCGGTGGAAGAGGAATTCGCCGCCTTGACCCGGAGTCTGGACGGCGCCGGCCTGCTGGAGGTGCAGACCGGTGCCTCCGCCGAGGAGATCGCCGCCCTGTGGAAGGCGCGCAAGTCCCTTTCCAAGGCGGTGAAGCGGCTCGCACCGCTCAAGATCAACGAGGACGTGGTGGTTCCGGTCACCGCCCTGGCCACCTTCATCGGCCGCCTGGAAGGGCTGGCGGAGGAATTCGCCCTGCCCATCGTCAACTTCGGCCACGCCGGCAACGGCAACATCCACGTCAACCTCATGGTCCACCCGGACGATCCCGACGAGATGGCCCGCGCCCGGGAGTGCCTGAGCCGGGTGTTCGACACGGTGCTGGAGCTGGGCGGGACCCTCTCCGGTGAGCACGGCGTGGGCTCCGAGAAGGCGCCCTTCGTGGCCCGCGAGCTGGACGCCACCAGTCGCATGCTGCACAACCAGATCAAGGCGGCCTTCGATCCCAAGGGGATCCTCAATCCCGGCAAGGCTTTTTAAAGGAGCATATTGCCCTGTAGGAGCGGCCTTTTGGCCGCTCCTACAGAAGGACTTAGCACGTTTCTCCGTGTCCTCCGTGGTTAATTGTCTGCTTGAATAGGTCCCAATGACCGAGCCCTTCCGCTTCCTCCACCTCGCCGACCTGCACCTGGACACCGCCTTCCGGGGGCGGGACGAATCGGTGCGCGAGGCGCTCCGCCGCGCTACCCGCGACGCGTTCCAGGCGGCGGTGGAGACCGCCATCGATCGCGGCGCCCACGTGGTTCTGCTGGCCGGTGACATCTTCGACGGCGATCTGCTCACCTTCGCCACCGAGCGCTTCCTGCTCGACGGCTGTCAGCGGCTCGGCGAAGCCGGCATCGCCGTGGTGAGCTGCACCGGCAACCACGACCCCGGCGGCACCAGCCACCGCACTCGGGCCCTGGACTGGCCGGACAACGTGCATCTGGCCCACGGCGCCCAGCCCGTCAGCGTGGAAATCCCGGGCAGCGACGGCGAGCCGGTTGGGCGGGTGGTGGCCGCCGGGCACGCCAAGGCGCGCGAGGACCGCAACCTGGCTTCCTCCTTTCCGGCGCAGGCCGGCGATCTACCCACGGTGGGTCTGCTCCACACCCAGGTGGTGGGCGCCGACAGCGCCGAGAACCACGACACCTACGCCCCCAGCGAGCCTGCCGATTTCGACAAGCCCGGCTACCACTACTGGGCCCTCGGCCACATCCACAAGCGCCAGCAGATACGGTCCGACCCGCCGGTGTGGTACCCGGGGAACCTCCAGGGACGCCATCCCCGCGAGCCCGGGCCGAAGGGCGGCAACTGGGTGGAGATCCCCCCCTTCGGGCTGGCGCAGGTGGAGTTCGTGCCGCTGGCGCCGCTCACCTGGCAGACCGTGGCCGTCGCCGATCCCGGTGGTGGGAACCTGGACGCCCTGGTGGCGGACCTCGTCGCCCGGGTGCCGGAGCCCGATGCGGAGCAGCGGCTGGTGCGCCTGGAGCTGTCGGGGCCGCACCTCCTGGCCGGAGAGCTGGGCGACGCGGAGAACCGCCGCGAGCTGGAGGAACAGCTCGCCGACCGGCTCGATGCCCTGGCGGTGGAAGTGCGCGACCGCGGCCTCCACCAGCCCGTGGACCGGGAGGGCCTGCGCAGCAGCCCTTCACCGCTGGCCACCGCCCTGGAGCTGCTGGAGCGGGCGGAAAGCGACGATGCCCTGCTGGATGCCTTGACGCCCGAGGTGCTCAGCCCCGCCGCCCCCACCGAGGACGAAGAGCGCCGGGCCTACCTGCGCGCGCTGCTGACGGACCTGGAGCCGGAGCTGGTGGATCGGCTGGTGCAGCCGGGGAACGGCGGGTGAAGGTCCGTAGCCTCGATCTGGCTGCTTTCGGCGCCTTCCTCGACCGGCGCCTGGAATTCCCCGACGGTCCCGCCGTGGTGATGGGCCCCAACGAGGCGGGCAAGACCACCCTGTTCAATGCCCTCACCACCATCCTCTACGGCTTCGATCCCGCCAACGAGGCCCAATTCCCGTACACCCCGCGCGCCGGGCGCCGTGCCGAGCTGGAAGCGGACCTCGTCCTCGACAGCGGAGCGAGCGCGCACGTTCGGCGGCGACTCATGGCCAGTCCCGACGCCCAGTGGGAATCGGACGGCGGCCGGGAGAAGCTCGCCAACCGCCCCCTGCCGGTTGCCGACCACGTGGACCGGCGCCTCTACAAGGCCGTGTACGCCCTTACCATCGAGGACATGCAGTCCCTGGAGGGGGAAGCCTTCGCCCGCGTGGAGCAGCGCCTGCTCGGCGAGCTGGGCAATTCCTGGCAGCGCCCGGCCCGCGAGGTGGCCGAGGAGCTGGATCAGGCCGCCAAACGGCAGTGGCGCCGCGACAAGCGGGGCAAGAGCCGCCACGCCGAGCTGAAGAAGGAGCACGGCGAGCGCCGCAAGGACCTCAAGGCCGCCAAGGAGCATCAGGGCGCGCTGCGCGAGAAGGAGGCGGAGCGCGCCCGTATCGGCGAGCGGCTCGCCGTGCTGGACAGCCGGCGGCACGCCCTGCGCGCCCGCATCGAGCGCAGCGAGTCGGTGGGCCACCTGAAGCGCGAGCTGGAGCGCCTGGACCGGCTGCGGGAGTCCCTGGGCGATCCCGAGGCGGCGCGGGCCCTGGGTGCCGATCCGCGCCGGGACTGGGAGCAGCTCTCCCGGGCGGAGAAGGACCTGAATGCCCGACGCCGCGAATGGGCGGAGGCGGTGGCCCGGGAGCGCGCCCGCCGGGCCGCGGTCACCGTGGAGGACCGGGCGCTGCTCCGGGATCCGGAGGTGCCCGGTCTGGCGGCCGTGGCGGCCAAGGTCGACGAGGCCGGCGATGCGCTCGCCGGCCAGCGGGAGGCGGAGGAGCGGGCCCGCGTCGAGCTGATGGAGACCGCCGAGAGCGTGCTGGAAGCGGACTGGCGGGAATCCTACGGGGAGACCCTGGAGGCCCTGACCCCCGCCGACCTCCGGGCCCGCTGCGATGCCGCCGCGGAAGCGCGCGAAGGCCTGCGGGACGCGGAGCGCCGCCTGGCCGATCAGGAGCCGGCCCGGCCGCGGCCGCGCCTGCCCCGCGCCTACCTCGTTGCCTCGCTGGCTCTGGCTGCTGCCTTCGGGAGTGCCGCCGTCCTCTGGCCGCCCCTGGCGATCCCGGCAGTGGCCGCCGCCGCGGGAGCGGCCGCGGTGCTGGCCTATAACCGCGCCATGGCCAGCCTCGAGCACCAGGAGCAGGGCGCCCGGGAGGGCGTTCGGGAGGCCCTGCAGGCGGAGGTGGATTCGGCCCGCACCGCCCAGCAACGGGCCGCCGCAGCGGTGGCGGAGCTCACGGCGGACCTGCCCCTGCCCCGGTCCGCCCTTGCGGAGGCCCGGCCGGAGCTGGCCGACCGGCTGGAGGCCCTGCGCGGCGCTTGGCGGCGCTATCGGGCGGTTCGGCAGGAGCGTGAACGGGCCGAGCAGGACTGGCAGCGGCGGGCGGGTGCGGTGGCGGAGGTGCTGCGGCGCCACGGCGTCCACCGCGAGGCGGGTCCGCTGCATCCGGCCGCTTCCGCGCTGGAGGAGGATCTGCACGCCGCCCGCCGGCGCCAGGCCGTCGCCGACGAGGCCCGGGAGGCGCTGGCCGATCTGGCCCGGCGTCGGCACGGGCTGCGGGCCGAGGACGCCGAGCTGACCAAGAACCACGAAGCGCTGGCCGCCCGCCTGGCGCGGGCCATCCCCGATGCCGGGAGCCTGGAGGAATGCCTGGACCGGGCCGGGGAGGTGGCCGCCGCCTATCACCGCTGGCAGGAAGGCTGGAACGCCCTGCGGGAGCACTATCCGGATGTCTCCGATCCCCGCGCCCGCGTGGCCCTGGCCGGGGATGACCTGCTGGAGGATACGGCCCTGCAGGAAGCCCGCGAGGAGCTGGAGGAGCTGGACAACGAGCGCACCGGGCTGCGTGAGGAGGCCGCGCGCCTGGACCGCGACCTGGAGGAGGGGCGGGCCCTGCAGGACGTGGGCCTGATCCAGGGGCGCATCGCCGACATCGAGCAGGAGATGGAGGAGGCCGAGCGGGAGCACGACCGCCTGCGGCTGCTGGAGCGCCTGGTGCGGGAGGCGGACCGCCGCTTCCGGGAGGCCCATCAGCCGGATGTTCTGAGAAGAGCAAGCGCTTACCTAGCGGACGTGACCGGCGGCCGGTACACGCACCTGCTCATGGAGGAGGGGGGCGGATCGGACGCCCTGTGCGTGCGGGATGCCGAAGGTCGGCAGCACATGGTGGACGGCGAGTCCGCGGAGCTTTCGCGGGGCACCCGGGACCAGGTGTTCTTCGCCTTGCGCCTGGCCGTGGCCGACCACCTGGACAGCAGCCACGAGCGCCTGCCCCTGCTGCTCGACGAGGTGCTCGTGCACTGGGACGGCGCGCGCCAGGAGGCCGGGCTGCAAGGGCTGCTGCAGATGGCCGGCGACCGGCAGGTGGTGCTGTTCACCTGCCACCGCGAGTTCGGCGAGCGCATGGCGAGACTGCTGAATACCGAGCCGCTGTCCCTGCCCGGACCGGAGGTGCGGGCCGAGTAGCCATGGCGGGCCGCAAGGCCGGCCCCTGGCCGGGCCCTAGGCCGAATCCCCGGCGGGTAGCCGGATGACGAAGGTGGTGCCGGGCTCGGGGGCGTTCCGCTCCGCCCAGATCTTCCCGCCCTTTCCCTCGATGAAGGACCGGCAGATGGGCAGGCCGAGCCCGGTGCCCTCCGGTTTGGAAGTGAACCAGGTCTGGAAGACCTCGTTCTCCAGGCCCTCGGGTTGCCCGGGCCGTTGTCCCGCACCACGATCCCCACCTCCCCGTTCTTTTCCCGGGCGCTGAGGCGGACTAGGCGCTTGCGGTCCCGGACGCCCTCCATGGCCTGTACAGCGTTGATCAGCAGGTTCAGCAGGCATTCCTCCAGCTGCATCATGTTCCCCAGGATGGGGGGAAGGTTCTCCGAGAGGCGCAGGTCCAGTTCGACGCTGAATTCCGTCAAGGTGGAGGAGATGCCGGATTGCAGGGAGGACAATAGCTGATTCACTTCGATGGCTCGGGTCTGACTCCCGTCCCCCCGCAGGTAGCCGCGGAAGTCGTTGACCAGGTTCCGGGCACGGTCGGTCTGGGAGAGCACCTTCTCCAGCACGAAGCGGAAATCGCTGGGCAGCTCGGATCCTTCCTGGAGCCGAAGGAGCGCGCCTTCCGCGTAGTTATGGATGGTCGATAGCGGTTGATTGAGCTGGTGGGCGAGGACGCTGCCCAGCTGCTCCGAGCTTCCCAGCCGCCGCTGCGGTTCCCGCTCCGCCTGCTTTTCCTCCTGGATGTCCGACAAGATGCCGACCACGTAGCCTTCGGGGTAGGATCGGGCGTTGCCGTCCACCACCGTGAATACCGCCCATTTGGGAACGGTTTCTCCCGACCGCGTCTCCGTCCAGAGCTCGCCCTGCCAGTGGCCGTTTTCGCGCAGCTCCGACTGGAGCCGGTCCCGGAAATCGGCGCCGTGAATGCCGGAGACCAGGGTGGATATGTTTTGGCCGATCAGATCCTGCGCTGCATAGCCCGTGGCCCGGGAAAAGGCCGGGTTCACGCGCAGCAGGGTGCCCGCGTG
Organism: Thiohalorhabdus sp. Cl-TMA; assembly: GCF_041821045.1. Lineage (NCBI taxonomy): Bacteria > Pseudomonadati > Pseudomonadota > Gammaproteobacteria > Thiohalorhabdales > Thiohalorhabdaceae > Thiohalorhabdus > Thiohalorhabdus methylotrophus. The sequence goes on from NZ_JBGUAW010000002.1 coordinate 271,956, forward strand.
GTCGCTGATCACGGTGGCGATGCCGATCTGGAAGACCTCCGCGAGCAGGCGGACCTCCGTGTCCCGGGAGGACTTTTCGGAGGGATCCCGGATGATGGAGGAAAAATGCTTCTGGGCGTCCCCGGGATCGTAGTGGGTCATGATGATCTGGTTGACGGGCACCTCCCGGCCTTGCGGGTCCAGGAAAGCCGTCCCGCCGATCCAGATGCCCCGTTCCCGGGCCCTGGGCAGACCCTCCTCCCGGAGCTTTTGCAGGGCCCACTCCGGCTGTTTGCCAGCCGGACTCTCTTCCTCCTTCGCCGCCCGATCCTCACCGGGCGGGACGCCGATACTGGATTCGCTGTCCTCCCGGAAGCGGTCCAGGCCCCTGGAATCCGCGATCCAGACCACCTCCGGCAGGCTGGCGAGCGCGTCCACCACCCGTTGCCGCCGACGCCAGCTCCGCTGGGGCTCGCTGGTGGGCCGGACCTGGAAGAGGAACAGTGGTCCGTGGCCGCTATCCAGGTGGAAGGGCCGGACCTCCACGGGCAGGGAGTCGCCGTCCCCGTTCCGTGCCTGTAGCCAAAGGAACCGCTTCTCGGGCGGTCCGTTCGGCCAGGCGCGCCACGGTCGCGTGCAGCTCGGAATGGTTGGTGGCGCTGAAAAAGGAAGGAAATAGCCGAGTGAGCGGCTTGCCTTCCAGCTCCCAGGAATCGTAGCCGAACACCCGCTCCGCCTCCCGGTTGAGGAGACGGACGCGCTCCTCCTCGTCGACGCCTACGAGTCCTTCGGGAAACTGGTGCAGGAAGAAGTCCGTGAGCTCGGCCTGTCGCTCGTGGCCGAGGTTGGGGGTCTCGAACATGCCGGTGCTGCCTGTATTGCCGCCTCTTTCCTTGAAACTTAGGGAACCGTGCCGGAATGAAATTCCCGGTTCCGGGTTTTCCCTGGGAGGGCGCGCTATGCGAGTCGGGGGACGAGGTCTCGGAGGAAGGACTATACCGCCTGCCGGGCTACGCTCCGGCGGCGCCAGCGGCGCATGGTGTGGACCCGCCAGGCCCACATGAAGCCGGTATAGCTGAGCAGTGCCGCGGGAATGGCCAGGATCAGGCTGCCCAGCCAGAGATAGGTGGACTGCTGGATGACTACCTGCAGGTAGGGCGCCAGGTTGGTAAGCAGCTCGGCCGGGAAGTGCTCGCGCAGGAGGTGGGCGCCCAGCCGGTTGAAGCCCCAATACAGCAGAGGCGTGGTCAGGGGGTTGCTGATCCAGAGGGCCAGGAAGGCGAGGGGGAAGTTCACGCGGAGCCCGATTGCGGCCAGCAGGGTGAGCGGGGTCTGGAGCCCCACGGTTGGAGTAAGGCCGATGAACAGGCCGGCCGCGATGCCGCCCGCCAGGGCGCGCCGATGGAGGCTCCATACACCCCGGCGGGCGAATAGCCACCGTTGGGCGCGGCGTTCGCCCATGCGCCGGCGAAGCCCGTGCTCCGTAGGCAGCCATTTCTTGATCGCGTTGCGCATTTTCGTGCCCCCCGAATCCGGGGTTGGGGACTCAGAAGGCGTCCACGTACGCCTCATAGCCGGTGACGATCAACCGGTACAGGCCCTGGCCGATCTGGATGTGCGCCCCTTCCGGCGCGCCGATCTGAATGGTGCCGCTGCCGCTGTTGGACATGCCGGCAATACCGAATTTGTCTTCCCGGATCAGGGAGTCGAGGATTTCCTGGAGCTCCTGGCGCGGAGCCTCGCCGGTCTTGTCGGTCAGGGTGACCTCGCGGCCCTGGTAGATGCCGGTGACCACCTGCTCGTTTGCCTGCCTTTCCCCTGCCACTGTGCGCCTCCTGGGCGGCGGGGCGTCAACGGGCTCAACCCTTCGACGCGATGGCTTCCTTGTTGTTCCGGCATTTTAGCATCGACCAGTAGCCGAACAGGTTTACCCGGTGCTGCTCGACCACCTCCAGGCTGGTTTCCGCCTCCAGGTCCCGCTGGCGCATGTTGGGCCGCCAGCCCAGGGCGCTGGAGAGCGGCGCCAGTGCCCGCTCCACGCCGCCGACGATGGGGTTCTCCGACTGGAAGTGGTTGACGATCACCAGCTCGCCGTCCGGCTTGCAGACGCGGCGCATCTCGTCGATGCAGCGCGCCGGGTCGGGCACCGTCGTGACCACGTAGGCGGCGACCACGACGTCGAAGGAGTCGTCCTCGAAGGTGGTCTCCTCGGCGTCCATCACTTCAAGCAGCTTCACGTTCTCCAGGTGCTCGCTGACCTTTTTCTGGCGCGCCTTTTCCAGCATGGGCTCGGAGATGTCGATGCCGTAGATATCCACGTCGCGCGGATACAGGGGGAGCGACAGGCCGGTGCCCACGCCCATCTCCAGGACTTTCTCGCCCGGGTTCAGGTCGATGTGCTCCAGCACGGCCTTGCGTCCGGGCTGGAAGATGGCCCCGAAGAAGGTGTCGTAGGTGCCGGCGAGTCGCTTGTAGGCCTTTTCTACGGAGCTTAGGTCCATGGGCTGGGCGGGTCCTCTTGCTGGGGTGCGTGCCCGGGAGCCCCGAATGCCCCCGGAAAAAAGGAAGTACGATGCCAGACTCCCGAGGAATCCGGCAAGTTAACGGCAGGATGCCGGAAGTTCCTTACCGGAATGTGGTGGAGGCCCTAGGGGCAATCCATTACAATACCGTTCGGTGCGCCATCCGGCCTACCGCGAATGCAACCCTGAACGGAACAAAGGATCCCTGCATGCAACGCATCGTTGCCTCCATGGTCCTTGGCGCGAGCCTCCTGCTTGCCCTGCCAACCAACAGCAAGGCCGCCAGCTACGTGGCCCAGGATGTGTGGTACAGCACCCTATACGGAGCGGCCGTAGGCGGTGTCGCCGGGACCGGGGTCATGCTACTCACGGACGATCCCCTGAAACATACCGACTACGTGGTAAGCGGGGTCGGAATCGGTATCCTCTCCGGTCTGTTCTACGGCATCTACTCCTACGCGGCCACGCCGAGCTACGGGGCCCTCGCCAACGTGGACGAGACCGGAGCCACGCACTACTCGGTGCCCGTTCCCCAGGCCTTTACCACCGAAATCGGCGGTCAGCGGGAGACGGGCGTTCGCGTGGATCTGATCCGGGGAAGGTTCTAGGAGCAGCGCTCCCGCAGCGCCGCTTCGGGAAAGGGGGCCGGGCGGGCTTCGCCCTGACGGTCGGACCGGCAGGATGGACCCGCCTTCGGATCGCTCCGGAGCAAGCGGCTCCTGGAGTGTTTCCGGGGCTTGATGGGACCACGCAGCACGCGGGGTGGACTGCCCGGAATCCCGACTGGAATACTCGGTCCAAGGAACGAATATCCCCAACCTGAAGCCACGGGTCGCCCGGCAGGGACCGAACCGACGGGAAACAGCCATGAGCGATGAGCAATCCAGCATAGTCGAACGATTCGAGCGCAGCGACGACGCCCTGCGCGATTGGGAGCGCCGCATCAATGTCGGCGAGGAGGTGGATGTCTGGGACTCCACTAACGCGGCCATCGATATCCTGAAGGACCTGATCAAGGCCTACCTTCTGGTCCTCGACCGGGAGTGGGAAGGCACCGAGGACGACCTCCTGGCCCTCTGGAAGGTGGCGGTGAAGAAGAATCCCAGCCTCAACACCATTCGGGACAACTGCCGGGAGCTCATCTACTACTACAACTGCGTGGACATGGACCGGCGGGACGCCCTGCCCGAGAACGCCCACAAGCAGGCCATCCGCACCGCCCGGCACGTATACCTCTATCTGCGCACGCGCGCCGAAGAGTCGGGCGCTCTTGAAAAGGCGCAAGGCCTTGGGGCAGGCTAAGTTCCGGCTTCCTGGCCGCTAAAGGCCGAGGGAGGCTGTAAGCGCGTTCACGCTCCGGCCAGAAGGGTAGAGGAATTGACCTTTGCCCATTCCATTGGCAAACTTCAGCGCTTCTCGACGACTGTCGGGCCGTTAGCTCAGTTGGCAGAGCAGCTGACTTTTAATCAGCGGGTCGCAGGTTCGACTCCTGCACGGCCCACCAAGTAAATCAAGGCTCTACGCGGAAACGTGTAGAGCCTTTTTAATTTGGGGTGAACTGTTGGGTGAACTGACCCCTTAAGTTTGGCCAGCCTGGGTGTAGGAATGAGAGTAGGTGCCTAGGTCCTATTAGCTCGGGAGTGTGCGGTTCCAATCTCTGGCTAGCATTAATTTGTTGGCTTATGCAAATAAATCTCCTTCTTTTTTAGGTGGGAAATTGGGTCGAGAAGATATATAAAGCGAGGGAGAATAATGTCAGAGTTTAATCCAGGAGAAAGGGCGTACGTCCCGGTTTCTAGGGTGGATGGATTAGATAGTTGGGATTTCGCGCTTCAGCAAACGGAGATTCTTGAACGGGAAGCTAATAGCGTTAAGGTTAAATTGGATGATGGCACCGCTTCAGATTGGATTGGAGTTTCTTTACTTCACAAAAAAGTAGGAGTTTTGATAATAAATATTGGGGATCTGTCTACCGAAGAATACCTTATGGACCCCTTGGCCAAATCAGTTGGCCAATTTTGCAAGCTTCTAATTCCAGATGACCAATTTAGGCAGATTAGAGTTCGGAGTTTAGAAGAACTTAAAATCCTATGGCACAAAGAGCAAGGTATCTATTCACATGTTATTTGGATTGGTCATGGAAAAAGTAATGGGATACATTTTGCCGTTGATGGATGGGTAGGTCCCGAAAAGATAAAGCGCGCTTTACATGTAAGGGGAGGTACTAAGAAAACGTATATTTCTTTATGTTGTAAAAATGGGTATAGAGATTTTGGGGGTGAGCTATCTCGTTCTACAATGTGCAAAAATTTTATAGGGCCATTTCACTCTGTTGATGGGGCAACTGCATCCCAGTTTTGTCAGACCTTTTTAACTAAGCATTTTTTGGGTGGAAGTACTCCAAAAGTATCTTTTAGGGAGGCACGAAACGCCACTCCTGGGAACGTTAGTTTCAGGCTTTGGAAAGGTGGGGGATTAGAAAGCACAACCGATTAGCCCTTCCGGGGAAATTTTTTATAAAGGGTACAGTATTGTTTAATTTTTCTTCTATGGGAAATAAAGGTGCTGGTTGTAAGCGGTAACTGGCATATTAAATTCTGAAAAGAAAATAGTCTTCAGGGTAAATTTGGGAATTAATTATTACGAAGCATTCTAGATTCGCAGCAGGCCGGATTATTTATGTGGTCGCCTTCTTAGCGTAATTATTCTATCCGAATATGATTTCTTCTGCGGTTTCCCACCTCGATCTAATTCAGCATTATCCATCCCATGCACCAGGGCGGCTATCTCGGAGCTAACAGGTATCTTTTCCCGAGGAGTATATTCCCAGTCTTCATGTAAAGGTTCGTTCGCTAGGGCCACAAGGCTCGCAATATTAGTTATTTTCATCCTCTTCTCTGAGCTTTCCGCCTCCAGATGCTTTAGCCTGCGGCGTTTATCGTTTATCCCCATCGTTTGTCTCTCCTTGTTCTAAGGCCGAAATACGGCGCTCCAGTTCGTCCATCTCAATAGCCTTGGCGTAGTTGCCCAGGGCCGCTAATAGTCGCTCCCCTGTATCGGGAGGTACTTGGCCCGTACCCACCGCCGCCATGATGGCCTTTGCCTTATCCGTCATAGAGGATGCCTCCGCCAAGCCAGGCACTTCCACGGGGCGTGCCTCGGACTTCGGAGGCGGGGCCAAGCGGTCTAGGCAGAGCCTTAGGGCAGTGGCGTCTCCTTGGAGAGCCAGGGTAACGGCCTGACTCACCAGATCGTCGCGGCAGGGCTCCAGTAGCTCTCGGACCTTTTCCGCCTCGGGCTTCCGGCCTTGGGGGTTGCCGGATTGTCCGGCCAGGAAGCGGCCCTTATTGTCTCGCCTCACCCTGTTCTCCCCTGCATATCAGGACCGCCGGCCCCACTGAGCCCCGGATGGGGCACCACGTCCCGTAGCATGGCCTCCAGGACCTCCGGCTCCGGCAGGCCGGACCAATCGCCGCCGCAGAACTCGCGGAATGCCTCTCGGCTCCAGCCGTACCGCTTCGCCACCGCCACGGCGGCCTCCACCTCCTCATCCGTGACGGGCGGCGGGGTCGGGCGCTCACCATTGGGCAGCGTAAGCAGCCGCGCCCACTGGCCCGTCTCCCAGGGGTAGCAGCGTTCGCACCACCACCCCCCGGCGCGGTCCTCCCACCAGCGGGCGGAGCCGCAGGCCGGGCAGGGGGCCTCGGGTTCTTCTTTCTGGGGCTGGGGCTCGGTTTCGGCGGAATCGTCTAGTAAGTCACTGACGGCATCTAGAAGGCTCATTTCCAAACCTCCGAAAAGGACCGGAACAACCGGAACAACCGGAACAAGGCTTCGTGTGGCCGGGCTTTGTAGGTGTTCCGGTAGATGTTCCGGTGCTGGAACAACCGGAACAGGTATCCTCTCGGGTGTTCCGGTATTGGCGTGACCGGAACAGGGGGCGGAACAGGCAAATTCCCCGTCATGCTGGGCTCCGTTCCGCTTGTTCCGGGGGTTCCGGTTGCGAATCGTCGTTCAGGATTTGCTCCCGGACGGCATAGAAGCGGGGCCGTTTCCCGCCCACCGAATGTAATGAGCGGTGCCGGCTGGCGTCGTTCTTGTAGAGAAGGCCCCGCCGGTCCAGCTCATTGGCAACGGTCTTGGAGTCGTGCCCGCCGCAGGCTTCCCGGAAGCCCTCGGGTGTGAACAGGTACAGGGCGTTTCCCTCGTCGTGGTAGCCCACCCGCTCCCGGACTTCGGGGCCGCCGCTCTTGGCCTGGAAGCGGGCTCCGTGCCGCAGGATGAAAGCCTGAATGGCCTCCACCCCCCGCTCCGCCTCGGATTGGGTCTCGGCACTGGCGAGCCATTTGTCCACCACCACCCGGACGGCTTGCTCCACCTCCTCATCCACGAAGGGAACCAGCCCCGCCCGGCGGGCCAGCCACCCGGCCACCAGGACGAGGCCGTACCGGCGGAGAACACGGCGCTGTTCTGCCGGAAGGTGGTCGGGGGTGAGACGGTGGGCGGCCCGGTCGAGAAGGGTGGAAACGGTGTTCCGCAGGTCGAAGGCATCATCCGACTGCCCCACCAGGTACTCCACCAGGGCGGGGCCTGCCGTGCCGTAGTAGCGCCCGCAGGCCCGCTTGAGGGCATCCCCGAAGTCCGCCACCGGCTCCCCGTGGGTATCCGCCAGGACCGGGTCCAGGGCCAGGTCCGCAATCCGCACAAGCTGCCCGCCCTTGGCCTTCTTGCCGCCCTCGGCAATCTTGGCGGCGGTGGACAGCTCCCCCGTGGAAAGTAGGAGGGTCCGCCAGGAACGTGGGGCCTTCAGGTTCCGGTTCTGGCTCATGGCGGCGCGGCCCTGTCCGCCGGCCACGTTGTAGACCAACGCGCCGAAGTCCCGGGCGGAGCACGTCCCGATTTCGTCCAGGCACAAGGGGGCGTCATTGTGCGCGGCGGCCAGCCCCTCCACTGCATTGCCGGTGGCGTTCCATCGCCGGATAAAGGCCGTGTCCGGGTTCTGGGCCGGATCGGCCCCGCAGCCGAACACGGAGGCCGCTACCTGAAGCCACGTCGTTTTCCCGGAAGTTGTGGTGCCGTACAGGTGAAAGCCCCCGGATTCCAGCTCCGCAGCCCGTAGCAGGGGTGCCGCCAGCCCGGCGCAAATGGCGAAGATCAGGGAGGGATTCCCGTGGCATGGGGTGGCGACGTGCGCCCGCCATTCGTCCAGGGTGCCGGCGGCATGGATGGTGCGGGCGGTAGGGCTGTACCGCTCGGGCTGGTAGACCACTTCCTCGTCGCCGCCGGCGGTAATGACGCGGTGGGGCTGGACGTACGCCAGGGCACCACCGGAATCATCCAGCCAGCCCAGGCGCTCCACGGAACGGACGCGGGCGGTGGGAGCGCAGCTCCCCAGGAATTGGGCCAGTTTGCGCTCCTTGCCGGGAATCACGGCCAGCCCATCGTCCGCCAGCTCTTGGGCTAGGGTGTTGCCCTGCTCATGGAAACGGCTGTAAGGAATGGCCCGCTCTTGGGGATTATGGTCGCGGTCCAGCCACCGGACCACGCCACCCCAGCCGCCGCCGTGGGGGTTGCGGGTGAGGGCGGCCACCCATACCGGGGCCAGGGCCACCCAATCCTCGTTCCCGTCGTCATCCACCCGGTGGACTCCGCTTGCAGAAATCCGCCATCCCGGCGGGGTTTCGGCTTCCCTCCACGGCGGCCCGGTCTCCGGGTCACGGTCTTCGCCCGCCGGTGATTCCTCTTCAGGGTTGGGGGCGTATGGTGCCGCCAGGGCCTCGGCTACCGCCTCCAGGCCGTAGGCTTGGGCTAGGTCGTTGAAGTCGCCGGGTTTCGGCGGTACTGCTACCAGCCCGCCCACCGCCCCGGCGGCGGCGCGGGCCTTGGCCTGCCCGGTGCCCGACTCGTCATGATCGGCGGCCACCACCAGCTCCACCCCCAGCAGCTTGTCCCGCAGGACGCGGACCACCGGCTCCAGGTTGCCGGCATCGAAGGCAACGGCCACGGCGTCTCCGGTGGCCTCATGGATGGATGCGGCGGTGGCGTAGCCTTCGGCAACGTAAAGGCGGGCGGAGGGCCGGCCTATGGCGTGGTAGGAGCCGCGCTTGGTGCCGCCGCTTAGGAACCGCTTGCCACCGCCCCCGTCGATGAACTCCAGGGATCGAAGGGCGCCGCCGGCGTCGCGCATAGGAACCACCAGGGCGTCGCCATGCTGGCGGAGGCCGTAACCTCCCACCCCCTTGGCCTGGAGATAGGGGTGATCCGCCGGGGCGGGGTCAGCCTCCTCCCATATACGGGCAGCCTTGGCGGAGGCCTCTTCCGCCCGGCGCTGCCGTTCCACCTCTCGCTGCCGGCGGGCTTCCGCCATTCGCTCTTGCCAGGCCCTGCGCTCCGCCCGGCTCATGGTCCGCCGGTCGCGGTCGCTCCAGGTATGGGAGCCATCGTGCCGCCAGCTGCCGAACGCGCCGCCGGCCCCGTAGTCGCCGGGTGGGTACAGGACGGCCCAGCCGGTGCGCTGGCCTCGGCGGTCGTCCGGGGCATCGAAGCGGTGGAGGTCACCGTCCGCAGGGATGGGCTCGGGCGGCTCCAGGCCCGCCTCCTGCATGGCCTCCCAGAACCGGGCCTCGATTTCGCCGGCGGGGCTCGGACTCGGTGCGGCTTCACCCATCGGCCACCCCCGTTTTCCGTAGTAGCTCCCGGGGGCGGGCACCGCTAATCTGCCGGCGCTGGAACCAGCGGAGAACCAGGGCCGCCAGGACTTCACGGACAAGGACGGGGGAGCCGTTGCGGGGCCGGTTAGCATCGGGGTACGCTTGCCCCCAATCAGGCGAGACCCCTTGCCTCCGGCCCGCGCCCCCTCCCGGGTGCGGGCCTTCGCACGTCCGGGCCATGGGTTAGTCCTCCCCCGCCGCCGGGCGGGAAGCCAGCCATTCTTCCAGGTCCTCCACGCGCCAAGCCACGGCTTGGGGGCCAAGCTGGATCGGCTTGGGGAATTTTCCCTGGCCCATCAACCGATAGACGGTGCTTCGGCTGAGCCCGTACCGGTCACTAACTTCGCGTAGACGAAGTACGCGCTTTTCGGCTTGTTCGATAGGGGTAGGCATAGAAAAGCCTCCGTTAAGGTTGATTGGGAACGGAGGCTAGTTTCGGAATGCGGGAAGCGAATGGCAGGGGAAATGATTGTGGGAGCGTTACCCTTGACGCTGGCGTTTTTCTACGTTCTGGCAGATTTTCTTTACCGAAGCTTCAGGGTTTCCAGAGCGGGCCCATGAATCTGAGAAAGAAAAAAGCGCTTCACTTACAATACTTACGGAACTAGGGCGGTTCTTGCTTTCCCCGTAAAGATGTATTCCATATTCGCTAACAAGTCTAGTGCAGGCCCTGTATATTATATAGTCCCTGGCCTTATTTTGTTTGGGGTCCTTCCCTGGTTTTTGCTTTGGAGGCTTTAGTTCTCCTCGTAAAACCTTAGCGTGAAAATCTTGGCAAAAACTAGGCACCACCCCTGATTCTTTAACGCTTGTAATTATGAAATCAATTAATGCGTGGTACTGGTAAATATCTATACTTTCTGGGTTGGCCTGGGCAATCCATTTTAGTTCTTCTAGAGCCTCTTCTTCCCATCCCTCTTTAGGCACCGCTTCCGTCTCCTCGATGCGCAAAAGGGCCTGCCAAGCCTCATTCGGGTTATCGCTATAACCCAATTCCTGGAGGCATTGTTTGGCTCGATCCAATAATTCTTGCTTGTTCAACAAAGTGACCTTTTTATTTGCTCCCGTTTCGCCGGACTTAGTGGCTGGTGCAAATCTTAGGCATTCGAGGCTTTTCCTTTCAGCCCATTAGCCAACTCCACCACCGCCGCCCCTTGGCCCTGCCCGGAGAAGGTGGCTCCCAAGTCCCGCTCCCAGGCTTCCAGGGCTTGGCGCTTCTCCTTATCGTAGCTGTGGCGGTCGTAGACCCCGCCCACCGTTTGGTCCTTGTGGTTCAGCAGCTTGTCCACTACAAGCCGGTTAAACCCTATCTCCGTGATGAGGGTGGCGGCGGTGCGCCGCAGATCGTGGGGGGTGGCCCGGTCCATGATAGGCTCCGCCTCCGGGTCGGCATCCTTGCCGGGGCGCTCGGCTGGATTGATGGCGCGGCGCATAGCTTGGCCCATGGCGTACTCGCTCAAGTGGTTGGCGCCCCGGCTGGCAGGAAATACCCACTGGCTACCCCCGGCCACTTCGGCGGCCTGGTCCAGGATGGCTAGGGCCTTTTCCGTCAGGGGCACCACATGGGCCTCCCCGTTCTTGGCCTTCTCCTTGGGGATGATCCACTGGCCCCGCTCCCGATCCACGTCCGCCCACTCCAGATTGAGCACTTCCCCGGGGCGCTGCGCCGTGCGGAGGATCAGCTCCAGGGCATCGCGGGTGGCGGGCCACAGGTTCATGCTGTCCAGCTCCGCGAACAGTAGCCGGATTTCCTCCCGGCTCAGAACCCGGTCCCGGGCTTTCTCCCGGCTCTGCTTGATGTGGGTGGCGGGGGAGTGCTCCAGCTCGCCGCGCTCTACGGCAAAGTTCATCATGCGCCGCACCACCGCTAGGGTGCGGTTGGCCTGCACCTCCGCCCCCCGGGCGCGGATGCCGTCCACCAGCTTCACAAGGTCCTTGCGCTCCACCTCCGGCAGCTTGAGCTTGCCCAGCCTCGGCACCACTTCCCGATTAAGGACGCGCTCGTCTTCCTCCCAGGACTTCTTGTTCGGCTTGGCCCACCGCTCCAAGTAGGTCTCCGCGAAATCGGCCACGGTGGGGGTGCGCTTCTTTTCGGCCTTGGCCTCCGCCTTGGCCTGGGCGGGGTCCACGCCTTCGGCCCGTTGCCCCTTGGCGGCCGCCAGGGCATCGCGGGCGGCGCTCAAGCTCATGGTGGGCTTGGTATCCCCGGGCTTTTTGTAGGTGCCCAGGGTCAGGCGGCGCGTGCGGCCATCCTCCTTGTAGAAGTAGAAAAAGGACTTGGTCCCCTTGGGGGTGACGCGCAATCCCAGGCCACCGGGCTCCGTAACCTCGTAACGCTGGGATTGAGGCTTGAGGGATTCCATGCGCTTCGCGGTGAGCTTTTCGGCCATGGGTGAGCCTCGGGGTGAACTGTGGGGTGAACCATAGACCTTGGCTTTGGCGGGAACGCCTGGGACGTTCTAAGACGGATGTTGCCCGGTTATGCGTGGTTATACAAGGGCTTGGAAGGAAGGGCTAGGAATAGAATGAAAACGGCAGGAAAGGTAAAATGCAGACTTTTAATCAGCGGGTCGCAGGTTCGACTCCTGCACGGCCCACCATCTGAATCAAGGGGTTATAGCTTCGGCTATAAGCCCTTTTCTTTTTGGGGCCTATAGCCGGAATCCATACTAAAGCTCCCAAGTATGTCGGCGTCCGGGCTCTTCGGAGGGGGAGCCTTACCGGGCTAGACGTTGGGAAACCAAACGGTTACCCGTAGCCCCGTGCCTTCGGCTCCTTCGCCCATTTCAAGGAAGCCGTCGTGAAGCTCCGCCACCCTGGCCGCGATGGGCAGTCCCAAACCGGAGCCCTGTCCGGTACTCTGGTTGCCCCGGTAAAAACGCGCCAGGGCCCTCTCCCGTTCCTCCGGGGCCAATCCCGGCCCGTTATCCTCCACTTCCAGCGACGGCGGATTGCTATTCAGGCGCATCCGCACCCGGCCATCCCTGCGACCATACCGGATGGCGTTGTGTATCAGGTTGGTCAGCAGGGACTCCAGGGCCTCGCTACTGCCCTGGACGATTACGGGGTCCTCGGGCAGGGAGGTCTCCAAGCGGATCCTGGCCTCCTTGGCCTGTCCCGCCAAGACCTCCCTTGCCCGGGTGATTACCCCCCGCAGGTCAACCGGCTCCTTCGGGAATTGCCCTGACTCGTCTAGGCGAGCAAGGGTCAACAGCTGATACACCAGCCGATCAGTCCGATCCGCGCCGGCTACCAGCTGGTGCAGGGCATGTTCGCGCTGTTCGGGCTGGGGGCTGTCCAGGGCGACCTGGGCCTGGGTTTTCAGGGCGGCCAGGGGGGTGCGTAGCTGATGGGCGGCATCGCCCAGGAAACGTCGCTCCCGGGCCAGAGTCTCGCGCAGGCGTCCCAGGAGCCGGTCGATGGCTGCGAGTAGGGGGGCTACTTCCCCGGGAGACTTGTCGCTGCCGCCCAAAGGCTCCACGGCGTCCGGAGTCAGGTTCTCCACCCGCCGGGCAGCCGCCTGAAGGGGCTTCAGCCCCCGGCGCACCGCGAAGCTGATGGCCAGGGCCAGGGCTGGAAGGCCCAGCAGGAAGGGGAGCGTCAGCCCGGCAGCAATGCGGTTGGCCAGGCCATCGCGGATGGCCAGCCGCTCGCCCACCACCACTCGGGGGGCCTCCCCGTTCGCCGGCGCGGCGTAGACCCGCCAGCGCTCGTTCCGCGCGGTGGCCTCGGAAAAGCCTGACGGGGTCTGGCTGAGGGGGTTCTGGGGGGCGCCGTCGGAGCGCGAAAGCAGTTGGCCGTTCAGGGACCAGACCTGGCAGGCCAGGCCCTCCGTCAGCGTCGTTCCTCCCGCACCCTGCATGGGGTTCTGCCGGCCGGGGTCCGGAGCGGTCGCCCCGTGCCACAGGTTCTGGACCAGGTTGGCGGACTCCACCAGCTTGGCGTCCAGGACCCCGTTTACTTCGGCCCGCAGGGCCACGAAGATCCAGCCCGCCGCGGCGGTCCATACCACGGCCAAGGTCCCGGCGATCACCCAGAAGAGCCGGCGCCGTAGCGAGGGTGGGCTATTCTTCATGGAAGCGGTACCCCACCCCGCGCACGGTCTCGATGTGGTGGCTGCCCAGCTTGCGCCGCAGGTTGTGGATATGCACTTCCAGGGCGTTGCTGGCAACCGCCTCGTCCCACCCGTACAAGCGCTCCTCCAGGTGCTCCCGGGCTACCACGCTGCCTGACCGTTCCATGAGCATGCTCAGCACGGCGACCTCCCGGTGGCCCAGGGGATGCTCTGCGCTGTCCACGCGCACCCGGAGCTGCTCCGGCTCCAGTTCCACCGCACCCACCACCACGCGCTCGGCGGGGGGCACGGTGCGGCGTCGGGCCAGGGCGCGTAGCCGGGCGGCCAGCTCCTCCAGATCGAAGGGCTTCGTCAGGTAGTCATCCGCGCCGGCGTCCAGCCCGTCCACGCGGTCCTGCACCGCGTCGCGGACCGTCAGCATGAGCACGGGCACCGTGAGGCCGGCCGCGCGCAGGGTCCGCAGCACCTCCAAGCCCGAGCGCTCGGGCAGCATCCAATCCAGCACCACCAGGTCGAATGGCTCGGCCCGCAGGGCCTGCTCGGCCGCCCCGCCTTCGGTTACCCAGTCCGTGGTGAAGCCCTTGGCCCGGAGGCCGGCCTGGATGCCGTCCCCGAGCAGGGTGTCATCTTCCGCGATCAAGACCCGCATGCGTTCCTCCCCTGGAGCCCCAGCCTGGCCGAACAGCCTTAAATGGACCTTAAGCCGCCGTCACAGGGAAGGGCGGGGTTTAAGGCGCCGTTAAGCCTCCTGCGCCATGCTGTCCGCCGAACGCAATCAGAGGAGCAGATCATGGCGGACGATTCGAGCGTTTCCTCCCGCCGGCAGTTCCTGGCTGCAGCCGGGAGCGTGGTGGGCGGAGTCGGTTTGGTCCCGGCAGCCCGGGCGTCGGAAGGGGGGTTGAGCTTCCCCGGCGAGGATCCGGAGATCCGCATCGTGTTCCAGATCAACCGGGATGATCCGGAGTACTACGACCGGATCCTGTTCAGCATGGGCGAGATCCTGCGCCAGTTAGACAACCGGGCCGAGCTGGTGGGTGTGGGCTTCGGACCGGGATTGAACCTTCTGCTCAAGGACCCACCGGCGACGGTGCGCAGCGACCACGGCGACAAGGTCAGCAGCCTGATGACCTACGGGGTCGGCTTACGGGCCTGCGAGAACACCATGCAGGCCCTGGACGCCACCGGAGACGACCTGCGGGACGGAGTGAAAACCGTCCCCGCCGGCGTGCTGGAGATGGCCGAACTGCAACAGAAAGGATTTTCCTATGTGGCCTGGTAACCTGAGGCCGCGCTCCCTCCTGCCCATGCTAGCGGCGGCCGTGGCCCTGTTTCTGGGCGGGAATGCCGCCCATGGGCAGTCCGGGGCGGACGCCTGGACGGTTCTGGAGAAGGAGGCCCACTGGATCCCCGCCGGGGCGGAGGAGCCCGAGCGGGTCATCTATGTCTTCACCGACCCCAACTGCCCCTACTGCCACGACCTCTGGAAGGTGACTAAACCGTACTACAGCGAGGGCCTCCAGGTCCGCCACATCCTGGTCGGCATCCTGAAGCCGAGCAGCCCCGCGAAGGCGGCGGCCATCCTCAGTGCCAATGACCCCGCTGCCGCGTTGCGTAGGCACGAGAAAAACTACGAAGACGGCGGCATCGCCCCTGCGGAAGATCCGGCACAGCTGGTGCGGACCCAGTTAGAGAATAACCAGCAGCTCATGCGTCGGTTCGGCGCGCGCGCTACGCCCACGGTGGTCTATCGGGACGGGGACGGAGGGGCTCAGGCCCTTTCCGGTATGCCTCGCTTGCAGGCCCTGCCCGGGATCCTCCGGCTGCCTGCGCAGCCCATCGAAGACCCCGATCTGCAGAAGTACCTCTGATTGCCCACTTGCCCAGGCCACAGGAGACTGCGCCATTGCGTAGCGCCTGATCCAGCCGCCCCGCCCTGGGGGCCCTTCTGCTTGTTGTCGCCCTGCTTGCCGGGGTCCTCGCCGGCGGGGGTGCCTGAGCCCGATCCAATATTCCGCAGCCCGGAGAGGCATTCCAGGTCTCGGCCAGGGCCTCGGGCCCGGGAACCGTCCGACTCACCTGGGACATTAGTGCGGCCACCTACCTCTACCGGGACAAGTTCGAACTGGCCGTGGTGCGACCCGAGGGGCCGAGGTGGTCGCCACCGAAAGCATACGAAGGAGGCCATTGTGCGAGCTAGATCGGCCCCGCCCCGGAGCCGGCTAGCCGGATTAGCCACACCTTCGTCAGTCAGACAGGAGGTATGCTCATGCTGTCCGTCGGTTTGGGTCCTTTGGCCTTCTCGGTAGGACAAGTATTGATCGCCCTGGCCACGGGCGCGGCTCTGGCTGCGGCCGGGCTTGCCGCCCGCGAGCCCAGTCAGCGTGCCGGCCCCCTTTTGCTTCACGCCCTGTTGGTTGGCGTGATAATGGCGCGTGTAGCGTTCGTCCTCGGCTCCTATCCCCAATATCAGGGTGACTGGTTCGCCATGCTGGACATGCGCGATGGCGGTTTCCTGGCTCTCCCGGGGGCGGTCTCGGGAGCTGCGTATCTGGGATGGTGGTTTTGGCGAGCACCCTCCAAGCGGCGGCCCCTAGCCATGGGAATTTTGGTTGGGAGTTTGGTCTGGGGGGTAACCGCAGGCAGCATCGCAACCATCGAAAGCACCAGTCGGGGATTGCCCCAAAGTCAGCTGGCGACCCTGGAAGGCGACCCGGCCCACCTCGGCGAATTCCGGGGAAAACCCATGGTGGTGAACCTATGGGCATCCTGGTGTCCACCCTGCCGGCGGGAAATGCCCCTTTTGGAGCAAGCCCAGGACCGGCGCGACGGCATTTCCTTCGTCTTCGTGAATCAAGGTGAGGGGCTCAAGGCCGTTGGATCCTACCTGAACAGGGAGGGCCTGGAGCTCGATAACGTCCTGCTCGATCGAGCTCGGGCGGTGGGGGCTGAAGTGGGGGCCAATGGTCTTCCCACTACCCTGTTCTATAACCGAGCAGGGCACCTAGTGGACGCGCATACGGGGATGCTTTCGGAGGCCACACTGCATCGGGGTCTGAAGCGCATAAAAGGCGGGTCGTAAGCGGCATGGAGCCCCTAGAGCTCTTTTATCCACTCAACCCCCCCAACCGTCGTCAATGGTCGCATTTTGTGCGATTAACCACCCCCGCTGGCCACTTTTAGCCAGAAATCGCCCGCCCACCTGATGGGGGCGGTCCCTTGATTTCGGGAGGCGGGCGGAAAATCCGTGGGAGGCCAGGACTTGCCGGTGAGGCAGGTTCCCGCCTCGGGCTTCTCCATGTTGGTACGGACATTGCTTATAAAGCGGGCAAGGGGTTTCATCCCGTTCCCGCCGGATCGGGGAGCTTTCATACGAAGCCCTTCCCAGAGATTCGTCGTTAGCCGCACCTTGAGCCCGCGCTACCGGTTAAACCTCCCCGGCGCTTCCCGCTGTGCGCCGGACCCGCATTGACGAAAGCGGCTTGAGGACACGCCACCACCACCAAACGGCGGCGGATCTCTGGGAAGGGCTTCAGCCCTCCCGGGCCAAAGGGGGGCCAGTCTGCGGAAGTCGGATCCGCCCTTCTATCGCGCCGGGCCGCTCTTGGCGTCCGATCCCTCCGCAGGCCCTCCCCGGGGGGTAAGCAGGTAGGAGCGATGCCTCCCCAGCAGTCCCTTCTTCCAGCCGATAATCTGTCCCGCGCCATTGATGTCCTGGATCCGCAGGTCGTCGAAGTATTCACGGCCGGGCTGGAACTTCTCTTCCACGGGGAATTCCGGGACATCCGCCGGGTCTACCAGCGTCCCGAGCGCGTGCTTTGATAGGGCTTGCCGCACCCATCGTTCCGTAGGGCTGGGCGCGTCGTTGGGAAGTGCGTCCGGATGCGGCTCCATGCCTACCTCCTCGGTCCAGCGGAAGCGCGTCTTGCGGCCATCCGCCCCCCAGGTCCATCCGTAGATGGCTCCCTCGGGCGTGATCTTCTCGGCCGCGCCTCCTTCCCGGGCGGCGCCCGGCAGCTCCCCGAGGTCCCGGATCTGGCCCTCGGCATCCCAGGAAACCGGGTCCTGTTCCGGGGAATAATCCCCGCCCCCGGATCCCACGGCCGTGCCCCGGTCGTTGATATCCCGCACCTTGGCCACCGGATTGCCGCCCGGGTCGCCTCCGGCCTTCTTCCATTTCGGAAGAAAGGGCAGCACGGTTACCTCCTCCGCGCCGGGCTTCCAGCGCCAGGGTGCCGTCCATACGGTACCGATATTGCCCACTACGACCCCCTGGTCGTTCAGGGCGCGGGCTCGAAGGTCCGCGTCGCCCTTGCCGATCGGCATTACATCGAAGGTGGGGAGAATGCGTTGGGAAGAATCGGGCTCCGCTGCGGCGGGCCCGCAGAAAAGGACCAGGAAAACGGGGAGGGATAGCGCCGCGCGGGGCAGCGTGGGCATGAGCATGCTCCTTCGTCTGCGGAACGGGAAGGCCGGGAGCCTGCCTCCGGGGATCTTTCTTTATTGTTGGCATACGGGCAGCGAGCCGTCAGTTCCGTATACCCCGGTCGCGCTGGCGCCGGCTTTGCCACGGAGGGCCGGTCTGCTGGCATGAAGCAAGAACCGGGGGCTCCGGAAAAGGGGGAAGAGTCGGGACGAAGGGGGATTACTTTACAGGCTGGGGTCTCGTGGCTTAACCGGGCCGGAAAGGGGTAAGGCCGATCGCGGCCGGGTTTGGAGGCCCCCCTGGCTACCGGGGAATGAAAGACAAGCGGCGGGAGCGTGTCCTGATTCTTTACGGATTGCGCCCTTGCCGTGGCCCGCCCTTTATAGGGGACTGAGCCCCAGCATTTTTCTTGTTGGCCTGATCCTTGCGGAACCGCGTACAGCGACAGGTGCTGTCTGTTTTATCGAGGACGCGCCTTGTCCGCCGAATTCCTCAAGGGGGGTATTCCCCGGGGCTTTTTTCATGGCCTACACGCAAGGACCGCATAATGCGCGCACTTCCTACGACAGCACTTCTTGTCCTCGGAGCGTTCAGCACCGGGGCCTCCGCCGTCCCCACCTACGGTCTGCAGGATCTCGGGGATCTGCCCGGCGGGGACGATTACACGGTTGCCCATGACATCAACAGCGCGGGCCAGGTGGTGGGGGTCAGTGCTTCCGGCGACGGCTATCGCGCCTTTCTCTGGGATGCGGGGAGTGGCATGAGCCAGCTCGGCACCCTGTCCCCCGGGGCGGCATGGAGCAGCGCTTCGGGGGTCAACGACCAGGGGAAGGTAGTCGGTTTCAGCGGGGCCGGTCCGGGCTTGGATACGGATCAGGAAGCCTTCCTCTGGGACGGGGCCTCGGGCATGCAGGGCTTGGGGGCCCTGCCGGGCGGTGAGGACCGCAGCCAGGCCATGGCCATCAATAACGACGGTCAGGTGGTGGGCTTCAGCGGCGGGCCCTTCGAGGAGCGGGCCTTCCTCTGGGACTCGGCCGGCGGCATGCGGCGACTGGGCGCCCTGCACCCAGGGGCGCCCAGTGTGGCCTTTGCCATCAATAACCAGGGTCAGGCGGCGGGGTGGGCTGGCACGACCTCGGGAAAGCACGCCTTCCGGTGGGAGGCGGGCAGCGGCATGACCGACCTGGGGGTGGCCGCCGGGAGCGCTCCACACAGCTACGCCACGGCGATCAACGACCAGGGCCAGGTGGTGGGATGGAGCGGGCACGAGCCCGGAAGCGGAGGTGCCCGCCAGGCCCTCCTCTGGAACGAGGGCGAGGGAATGCGCCGCCTGGAGGACGGGCTCGGCCCGCTCGGACGACGGTCCGCGGAGGACATCAACGAGGACGGCCGGGTGGTGGGCGGCGACGGTGCCGGTGCGGAGCCCTTCCTTTGGACCGACGGGGCGGGAATGCTGTCGCTGGAGAGCCTGATCGCCGAGGCCGACCGCTTTCCGGGCATGGATCTAGGCTCCGCCCGGGCGATCAACGACCAGGGGCAGATCGTGGCCGGTAGGTATCTGCTGACCCCGCTCGGCGATGGGGCACCGCCCAACGGCACTCCCATTCCGGCTCCCGGCGTACTGGCCCTGCTCGCACTGGGCCCCGTGGCCTGGCGCCTGCGGGGCCCGGATAGGTAACCGCGCTCCGCGACGGCCGGTAGTCCCGGACGGGCCCGCGCAACCAGGCGCGGGCCCGTCATGCGTTCCGGGTCCCCCCCTCCTTCCATCGCCGACCGCCTTTCCTCGGCTTTTCTTATCGGAAAAACAAGAGACTTCCTAACCGGCTCCCTGCGTCCCGGGCCGCCTCGGCCCCATCGCGAAATTTTTATTGGCCGCCCCGGGAATTTTCCGGATGAAAAATCTTCTTATGGGTTTTGGGAGATTTCCTTAAGGCGAAACCCTACGCCCCTAAGGTGAAGCCCGGGCCAGCCCGGATCCGGTAAGGGCTTGTTTCTGAAATCCTAATAACTGCGGTGGGTGCTTGCGCGCCCTTCGTCAATGGCTCAAGAGGGAGCACCATGTCGCATATCCGCCTCGCTTTGCTTCTTGGCGCTTCGATCGCCGTTAGCCCTCTGGCCCTGGATGCCAGCCTGCCCGCCTTTCCGGCGATTGCCCAAACACTGGGCGTTTCCACGCAGGACGTGGGCCTGACGGTAAGCATCTTCCTCCTGGGGCTGGCCCTGGGGCATCTGGTGGGTGGGCCCCTGTCGGACCGCTACGGTCGTCCGATGGTGATGCGCGCCGGCCTGGTCATGTTCGTCGGCGGCAGCCTGGCCATCGTCGGGGTGGAGTCCCTGACCTGGCTGCTGGCCTGGCGGATACTCCAGGCGCTCGGAGCGGGCTTCTGCCTGGTGAGCGTGCCGGCCATCGCCCGGGACCACTCCGACGGTCCCGAATCGGCACGCCTGTTCAGCCTGATCGCCCTGGTCACGTTCCTGGTCCCGGCCGTCGCCCCTTTCATCGGTACCCTGACCCTGGAGTTCGCCGACTGGCCGGGCATCTTCGCCCTGATGGCCACCTATGCGATCGGCATCAAGCTCATGCTGCGGCGCACTCTGTTCCGGAGCTATCCCGTGCAGCCGGATCGCAGCAAGCCGTTGCATACCCTGGTGACCGACTACCGTCTGGTGCTGGGCCACGGCACCGCCATGCGGCTGCTGTTCATCCTGGCCCTGGTGTTCAGCGTCAACATGCTGTTCCTGACCCATGCCTCCTTCGTGCTCCAGGAATGGTTCCGGCTCACCCCGGAGGTGTTCTCCCTCGTCATGGCCGGCACGGTGGGGGCCATGGCGGGGTTCAACCTCTTCAATAGCTGGCTCCTGCGCCACTTCGGACCGGCCTCCATCCTGCGGGCCACGGTGGTTCTCCAGGCCCTGGCCATGATCTACCTGCTGGTGGTCACCCACATGGGACCCTCCCTGGCGCTTTTCCTGCCGGGCGTGCTGCTGGCCATGGGCACTTTCGGTGCCGGGCTGCCGAACATCTTCACGCTGTTTCTGGAGTTCTTCCGGGAGATCGCGGCCACCGCCTCCGCCATGCTCGGGGCGCTGCAGTTCAGCGCGGCCGGGGCCATAAGCGGCTTCTCCTCCTTCCTCGTGGGCGGGGATCTGACCGCGGTAGTAATGATGATGGCGGTCTGCTCGCTGGCGGCCCTGGCCCTGGTCTGGGATACGCCGGGTGCCGTGGCGCGCAGCCAAGGGGTGGAATGAGCCCCGAAGCCGTGGCCCGAGCCGGATGGAGGACGCCCCCGGCGGGGAATTCGCCGGGGGCGAAATTTTTTTCGGGAAGGTACTAAAGTCCGGGCGCCCGCTGACGACAAGGTCAGGATATAGACCTACCCGAATCCACGCCCTAAGCGCGATTGACGCGCAAAAAGGGCGGCCCCTTGAGAGGCCGCCCCGATGCTTCCGCATTCTTTGCCGATCAGGCGGTGGTGCCGGCAGCCACCTGCTTCAGGTTCTTCACCACCTTGCCCGCGGTGACGGCGTCGCCCGCGTAGATGGAAGCGAAGTTCTCCTTGGCGGCCTGATAGAAGGCAGTCCGTTCGCTTTCCGGCACGTTCATGAGCTGCGCCACGGAAGCGAGGGTCTCCCCGCCGCCGGATGCCATGTCGCCCGCCAGCTTCTCCATGTTGGAGGCCACGAAGGTGGTCAGGGCCGCTTCGTGCTTCACCACGCCGTCCTGGTCACAGCCCAAGGTGCCGGAGGTGATGCCGAAGGTCTGATTGCCGGAGGTGCCGTTGGTGGTTACGGCAAGCACCTGCGGGACCACGCCGGATTGCCCGTCGAAGATCATGGTGCCCACACCGCAACCGGTGCTGTCGGCGGCATTGGCGGCGGACATGGGCAGGGCCGCAAGGGCGGCGATAACGGCGGTTTTCTTCCACATTACCGGTTTTCCCCTTTTAGGTTCTGTGGTCGATTGAGGTTGGCTTTATTGGGCCTCAGGTTCCCGGAAGTGTCAAGCAAGACAAGGAGTTGCCGGCAGACGCGGATGGAAATGGCCCGCAGGGCGCGGGAATCCCTCGGCCGCAAGTGTGCTGAACCCTCCAGCTGGCATGGCGGGCCCTGGCGCCTTCCCGGTTTTTTCTATTCTTTCGCGGAATCCATTTCCGGAGGGGCGGAGAAAGTGTCGTAGCGTGGCCGCGCGAAGACCGCCCGGGCGGTCGGGCCTTTCGGGGGCCGCACCGGGAAATGCGGGCCCCGGGAGAAAGTAAGCGAGGAAATCCGTGTTTTCGGGAGCGCCCCCGACCGGGAGCGTAGAGAATCCGGCTCCGGGCCCAAGCCCGGAGGCAGAATTCGACCGGTTCAGTGGGTCATTGCGGGACTTTTCCCTTATGTTCTTATGTACAGGACCCGCTTTCCGGGGGATTCCCGCGAAACGATAGGAGCTCCCCGGATTGCCGCCCTTCGCCGATGGTGTAAAAAATTCCTTCAGAGCATAACCAACGGCGTAATCAAAGGGGGGAGGGCTCCCGCGATGTCTTACCGCAAATCGGTGTTTTCCTATTTCGATCCCGTCGAGATCTGGCACTTCCATCCCGACTGCCCCGACTGGCCCGCCAGGAACTATGAAGAGCGCTTCTGGACGCCGTCACACGGACAATTCTGCGACCGGTGCGTGGTGGAATCGGAAGCGCGGAGCAGCGAAATCGCCGAAGCGCCCACCGGCTATCGGATGGCGGGGTGAATCCGGTCGGTTTGTCTCTAGGCATGCATGACCGGGAGATGACTGCGGTCGGAATGAAGCCCCGGCGACCGCGACCGCGGCCGCCGGGGAGGGGGAGGGGTTACGCCTCGGACTTCCTGCCCCGGATGGCACCGAACGCGAAGAGCGAGGCGCCGAGCAGCGCCAGAGAAGAGGGCGCCGGAATGGTATCCAGCTCGGTACCCACTTTTTGGGTCAAGACGGGCTCGAGGTCCTCGAAGGAATCCGCGTCAAAATCCGAGGAGCCGCTAGGATTCCAGGTACAGTCCGCCGAATTGCCGATCCCGAGGCAGTTTACTTTGGTATAGCCGTCACCCAAGGCTTGCTGGGAGGCGAGCGAGGGGCTGTAACCGGTGTTGTGCTCGCCGTCCGTGGAGACATCGATGAGCTTTCGGAAATCGGTGGAGAAGGCTGCCGGCCCGAAGCCCGATAGGAAGCTGTCCATATTGATCCGGCTACGTTCAATGCCGCTGCCGATACTGGTGCTGCCGTCCAGCTGGCTCATGTCGTTAATGGCGTCGACGAGGGTGTCCCGGTCGGAGGAAGACTCGATGCGGAGGGCGGTCTGCTCCAATTGGGCGTTGCTGGAGAATTGGACGAGATTGACCGCGATACTTCCATTCGCGGGGACGAGGCTGGCATTGCCCAGGACCGAGGCGTAGGCATTCTGCTGGGTGGCGAATTCCGAGCCGGATATGCTTCCGGAGCCGTCGATCACGATCCCCAGTGCGGTTTCCATGGGCACCGCCTGGGCCGAGAAGCTGGCCGTTGCCAGGGGGATGGCCAGTAAGAGGCTGCCGATTACCTTGGAGGTTTTCATGTTAAATCTCCTTACTAGTGTGGTGACTGGTTCCCTCCCGTCTACGCATTCTGCGTGCCTATTGGAAAATTAATTTAAAAAACAGAAATTTGGTTGCATTCCCGGACTTCGGGCGTAAGCGAAGCTTTACAAGATGTAAAGATTTTCTACGGGTAGTGATCCGCACGGCGTGCGGGGCTGCACCTAGTTCGGGAGCGGGTATGGCGCTTTTGGCCTCGGCTTGGGCTGGGCCGAAGCTGTAAAAAATCCTGACGGCGGCGCTGAAAACCCCCGGAATCGGCAGGGGGGATTGTCCAGGATAAGGAGAGGAGGAAGGCGGGCGGAGCCCGGCAGGGACACCGCCTGGGTAGCCGTCTAGTGGCTGGGCTGCGGAGGGATCCAGATCGGCGCACCCTGCGGCCACTCCACCTTGCCGCCAGCCACGGGTACCGGGGCTTCCGTTTCCCGGGCGCGGCCCTGGAGCTCGTAATAGGTTGCCCGGGATTGGCGCGGGACCGGGGCGACGTTGCCGCAACCGAGCGCCGCGCACAGATCGAGGAGGACGGCCAGGTCGCCCTGGGTATCGCCGTAGACGGAATCCAGCACATCGGCCTCCTCCAGGCCTTTGCCCGCCATGGTCCGGCCCACCATCTCCCGCAGGTAGGCCGGGTAGGCCTCGATCTTCTGAACGGGGTCCTCTTCCTCCCAGCCCCGCACCTCCTGGAGAAAACGGCGCTTGCGCAGCGGCGCCTCCGAAAGCGGAAATTCCCGGATTTCCGGGGAATCCGGCAGGAACAGCCCCCAGGGCTGGAAGGCCCACGCCCGGCCTTCCTCCACCTCCTGGATGGGCCAGATGAGCGTGCCCGCGCGGCTTTCGGCTTCCTCGAGATCCGGGGCCAGCAAATACGGACGGACCGCCTGATCGCCGGCGAGCCGCACGCCCAGGGTGATCCGGTTGCGCAGGCGGGGCTCGACATCCCCCAGGGCGGGACCGGAGGGGTCGTATTGCCGGAATTCCGCGGCGAGCGGTGCCTCCCTCATCTGGTGCTCCGGAAGCAGCCCCCGGGCCAGCACGGGGCGCTCCGGGTCGGCCAGCTGCAGGCCGCCGTCCGGCAGCCGGAACCGGGTGGCGGCCCGGAGCCCGGCGAGCAGCCATTCCTGCACCAGGGCATCCTGGTCCAGGCCCTGTTCGCGCAGATTGCCGGGCATGGCTTCGAGGAAAGGCAGGGCGGCGGCGGTCAGGTCCAGGGGCTCCATCGGTCTTCTCGCTTGCGCCGTGGCGGGGGGGGACGGGTCGCGTAGACCCGGCCTCGGGACCTTACCGGAACCGGCGCGGGTTGGCGACCCGGGCGCCCCTTTCCCAAATCGGAGAGTGAACCTACCGGCTGCGCCGGGGGAGTCCAGCCGGCCCGGAGTGACGGGATGCGGCTATTACGGCGAGGCGTTGTCCCGACGCCCCGATTGGTCGCCATACCGGAAGTCGATCCGGACGACGTCGTCGGGATCGGAGAGCGCGAATTCCTTGCTGCCGTTCAGGAAGAAGGGGCGGGTACGGGGCTCGTTCGCCGGCTTCCCCGTGTAGGTGATCTCCGCGCGGGTGCTCAATTGGGCGTTGGTGGCCGTGATCGTCTCGCCGTTTTTCAGAGTCACCCGGATCCTGGAATCCGACCCCACATACCGGTTGGCCGTCTCCCTGACGCGCAGGAAGCGCATGGAGTCGATGCGCGGCAGCTTGATGTAGTATTCCTTGTTGTCCGCTTCCAGCTCCACGCCCCGGTTGGCCAGGAGTCCGTCGATCTTGATGTCACTGGCCTTCAGGGTATCCCCGCCCCGCAGGTGTACCACCCCCGGCACCTTTTCCTCCTGCACGTCCTGAGCGGTTGCCGAGGAGACGAGAAGCGCGGCGAGGATCGCGGCCGCCCCTTTGCCCTTCATGGGGATCTCCGTTTCGCAGGGGATATTTGCCTCCAAAGAACCAGGGTAGACAAGGGCGGCGCCCGAGCCTATTGGGGCCACCCGTAAGGCGGTGGCGCACGGGCCGGCTCCCCGGCTTGCCAAAGGGTTGAAAAACGTGATGCAAGAGGGGGAAGGTCGGTACCCGGCCCCTTCTGGCCCCGCGGATACCGGAAAGGCACGGAGCCCATGGAGAAGCTGCCGCCCCTGATCCCCTCGGCCCGGACCGTGCGGAAATGGCTGCGTGCGGGCTGGCGGGAGATCCGGATCCTTACCGCCGTCATGCTGCTCACCGGGGGGCTATGGACCTTCGCCGAGCTGGCCGACGAGGTAATGGAGGGGGAAACCCACCGGTTCGACCGGTTCGTCCTGCTGGCCCTGCGGAATCAGGCGGATTTGAGCGACCCCCTCGGCCCGGCCTGGTTCGAGGCCATGGCCCGTGACATCACCAGCCTGGGGGGCGTGGTGATCCTGCTCATGGTCTCCGCGGCCGCGGTGGGCTTCCTGTTCCTGGTCCGGCGCCCCGCGGCGGCGCTGCTGGTGGTGGTTTCCGTGGGCGGGGGAACGCTCCTGAGCACCCTGCTCAAGATGGGATTCGAGCGGGCACGGCCGGACCTGGTGCCCCACGCCACGGAGGTGTTCACGGCGAGCTTCCCGAGCGGCCACGCCATGCTCTCCGCCGTGGTCTACCTGACCCTCGGCGTGCTCTTGGCCCGCACCCAATCGCGGCGGCGGGTGAAGGCCTACCTGCTGACCATCGCGCTGCTCCTGACCGGAATGGTGGGCGCTAGCCGGGTCTACCTCGGCGTGCACTGGCCCACGGACGTGGTGGCCGGGTGGTGCATCGGCTCGGCCTGGGCCATCCTGTGCTGGCTGGTGGCCCGCTGGCTGCAGTATCGCGGCCGCATGGAGCCGGAGGCCTTCCTCCAGGAGCGCAACGGTGTCGGCCAGGGGCGCTAGCGGGCCCCGGTCGGTACCGAGGTCCCTAGCCCATGGTCCGGATCGGATCTGTTATTCTTTGATTCCCTTCGCAGGATCGGGATTGCGGCGGCCGAAATCGGCCGGGCCGCCGGTCCCCCATAGCCGACCACCGTAGCCGAAGAGGATACTTTCATGGACAGTACGCCCGCCCGCATGATCGAGGACGAGTTCGGCGGCTGCCGTGCACTGACCCCGGAGCAGATCCCCACGCTTCTGGCCCAGGCCAGTGAGCGCGGCATGCTGGACGTGACCGTCGAATACGTCGAATACCGGCGCCCCGACCTCGGCGAGGCCATCCGGTCCAACCTGGGCGGGCAAACGGAAGAATAGGGCCGTCCCGTACCGCTTTCCGACCTTCCCTCTTCGACCGGAGGGCCCCGGTAACGGAAAGGCCGGGGCCCGATCCGCCTCCCCGGGGCTAAGCTCCGTCCCCCGCGGTAGGCACGGGCATCTTCGCCGAGCCCATCCCCAGCCGTCGGATCCGCACAGGCATGTCAGGAAGATACCGCCAGACCGAGCCGCCGGAAGGCAATCGCCGCGATTTCCAGAACCTTCGGGCCCTGCTCCCCTACCTGTGGGACTACCGCGGCCGGGTGCTGGCCGCGCTGGGGGCGCTGGTGCTGGCCAAGGGCGCCAACGTGGCGGTGCCCCTGGTCCTCAAGGATGTGGTGGACGCCCTGGACCGCCAGGAGGCGGCCCTGGGGCTTCCGGTGGTCCTGCTCGCCGGCTACGGCCTGCTGCGCATCGCCAACAGCCTGTTCACCGAGCTGCGCGACATCCTCTTCGCCCGGGTGCGCCACCGCGCCATGCGCCGGCTAACGGTGCGGACCCTGGAGCATCTGCACAATCTCTCCCTGCGCTTCCACCTGGACCGCCGGACCGGGGCCATCAGCCGCGACCTGTCGCGCGGCGCCGGCAGTCTGTCCACCCTGCTCAACTACATGGTCTTCTCCATTCTCCCGGTAGCGGTGGAATTCCTGCTCGTGGCGGGGATCCTGCTCGGGCAGTACAGCTGGCTATTCGCCGTGGCCATATTCGCCGCCGTAGCGGTCTTCATCGCCTTCACCGTCGCCCTTTCCAACTGGCGCCTGGAGGACCGCCTGGAATCCAACCGCCTGGAATCCGCCGCCAACAATCAAGCGGTGGAGAGCCTGGTGAACTACGAAACGGTGAAGTATTTCAACAACGAGGACCTGGAGGCGCAGCGCTACAGCGAAACCCTGCGGGATTGGGAGGACACCGCGGTGCGTGCCCAGACCAGCCTGTCGCTTCTGAACTTCGGCCAGGGGGCCATCGTCGCCCTGGGAGTCACGGCGGTGATGTTCCTGGCCGCCGACGGGGTGCGGGACGGCCGCCTCTCGCTGGGCGACCTGGTGGCTATCAATGCCCTGCTGCTGCAGCTCTTCATGCCGCTCAATTTTCTCGGCACCGTGTACCGGCAGATCCGCTATGCCCTGGCCGACATGGACCGCTTGGTGCGCTTGCTGAGCGAGCCGGCGGAGGTCACCGACGCCCCGGAGGCCCGCCCCCTGCACGTGGAGCGCGGCGAGGTGCGGTTCGAGCACGTGGATTTCGCCTATCAACGGCGGCGGCCGATCCTGCGGGACATCACCTTTACCATCCCGCCGGGGCGTAAGGTGGCCGTGGTGGGGGCTAGCGGGGCCGGCAAGTCAACCCTGGTGCGGCTGCTCTTCCGCTTCTTCGACGTTACCGGGGGCCGGGTGACCATCGATGGCCAGGACCTGCGCGGCGTGACCCGGGACAGCGTGCGCGAGAACATCGCCATCGTTCCGCAGGACACCGTGCTGTTCAATGAGACCCTGTTCTACAACATCGCCTATGCGCGCCCGGGCGCC